>JAQWYK010000035.1 GCA_029254025.1 Crocinitomicaceae bacterium
CTATCGTAGCCATGGTAAGCCGATACCTTACCATCTAGCTAATAGGACGCATGCCCATCTTTTACCGCCGAAACTTTAATCTATCAAATGATGCCATTAATAGATAATATGGGGTATTAATCCGGATTTCTCCGGGCTATCCCCCAGTAAAAGGTAGGTTGCATACGCGTTACGCACCCGTGCGCCGGTCGCCGACAAACTAGTAAACTAATTCTCGCTGCCCCTCGACTTGCATGTGTTAGGCCTGCCGCTAGCGTTCATCCTGAGCCAGGATCAAACTCTCCGTTGTATAATAACTTAGAATTTATAATTTGTAGCTCGTTGTTTAATTTTTTACGCTGTTTCCTTTTTTCCTAATCTTTCAAAGAACTTATTCTGTAGTATTCTGAAATCACTCTCAGCAACACTTCTCTTCACTTTATTCCCTTTCCTCGTTCGAAACGGGACGGCAAAGATATACAGTATTTTTATTCTAGCAAGCTTTTTTTAAAAAAAATAAAGTTTTTTTTTCAAACTTTTTTTCTCTCTTCTCATCACTCACCAAAAGCACTCGCTTGTGCTCCACAATTCCTCGCTTCCTCGTTAGCGGCTGCAAAGATAGACCACTTTTTTATTCTGACAATGACTTTTTGTTTTTTTTTGAAATAAAATGCGTGTTAAATCTTAAGCTGCTGATTTAGAAAGATGTGAAAATTGAATACAAATTAAATATTGTCTGGCAAGCCTATCAAACACCGTTAATTCTCGAATAAACCTATTTAAAAAGAACCTAATCTCTCATCTTGCACTCCGAAAGTTTTTCCCGGTACAAGTATTTTTTCTGAGGAGACTCGAAAGGTCGATACGTATAATATACATATCCGTCATACACCTTAATCTTTTCACAATACCTATAATGCAATGGCAATTCCTCTCCCTCAGTAACGGAAGGGAGTCGAATTTCACGCAACTTTGCATATCCCGCCTTGTCGTAGATATTATAGATTGCTCCATTCACGCGATCTTGTATCATTCCTTTCTCCCAACCTGATTTCTTAGGCAGGTGATGAAACCCTATTGGAACCGCATCCTCCTTTTGATATGTATAGCCATCAAATAGAAATAGCGAATCATTGTAAAAGTCAAAAACTAAAACTGAATCCGACCGCACAAATATCGGAGCATACAATGGCTCATAATATAAAGACCGCGTAAAATAGTTGGCCCCTATCCAAATTTCTCGATCTATTCCCGTTTCAGATTCCATATCCCATGCCCATAATTTTGCACGAACATCTGCCCACTTGTATTCTGCACGATAAAGCTCCATCATCAGCGCGTCTTCAATTTTAATCATTTCTTGAACGCTTGTATCCGTAACGTCCACACCATAGTACTCAAAAGCCGGGTACCATTCACTGAAATTACTCATGTAGAAATTCCTTTCGATAGTATCATGAATGGGCTGAACGTTCTTCTCATAATAGGCCTTGTCTATCTGAAAAAGCGCTAAACGTTCATCAGTGTACTTAATATGATGCAGCGCTTCCTTACTCTTTAAATAAACTACGCCTCGATAATCTTTAATGAGCTCCAATGCGACAACCTCAGTAGGAACATTCAATTCAGCTAAAAGCTGATCATTCTGCAGGTAGATTAAGCAACTCCCCTTTTCTAATTTCTTGGGATACGTCAAAATAATATACGTATTGGCATCTACCAATTCAAAATCTTCCACATGTAGCGTATCAGAGCTAAAAATGATTTGAGGCTTATACATCGCGGAAACATCAATCCCTTCAACAAATTGACCATTAAAACGAACTACCAATTCCAAGGCAAGCGAACGTTTTCTCGAGCGAAGAAAATCTGTCAGGACAATCGTGGTGTCCAGCCGCATATACGATGGATCGTCAACACGTATGCGCAACAAACTATCCCCAGCACTTATACTGAACACCCCATCAGTGCTACCTACTATTTTTCTAGAAATGGTATTAGAAATTTGGAAGTTAATGTTCTCAACCGTTTCTTGAGTAGTCGACTCCCGAAACGATACTACCAATAACTTCTGTTGCGCCTGAGCCGCAGAACCAAGGAAAATAATTATTACTACCACTAACCTCATACGAATTGTTTTCATAAAGATGCCGCTCAAGTGCATATTACATAAAAATAAAAAAGAACGCCGGATTGGACGTTCTTTTTGAATGATTTGCTTCGAAAGTTTACTTCACCTTCCTTACCCAGTTAAACTTATCTTCTATCTGACCGGTTTTAATTTTATCTAAATGATTATACACTTTATTCGAAAACTCACGATTTGCAATCGGACTTAACTCAAATAACTCATCTCGGAATCCTAAACGTTGAATCTGTGCAATTGTAGCAGCGGTTCCAGCTCCAAATACTTCCGTTAAAGATCCGTTTCGAATCGCGGTAATCACCTCTTCTACCGAAACCTTTCTTTCTTCAACGGGCATTCCCCAGTCGTTCGCAAGCTCAACTACACTGCGTTTGGTAATTCCTCTTAAAATGGTATCACTTTCTTCACTTGGCGTAACTAAGACACCATCAATCACGAACATAATATTCATGGTTCCGGACTCCTCGATATACTTATGCTCTGCACCATCGGTCCATACCAACTGATGAAAACCAGCATCTTTGCCTAATTTTGCTGGGTACAAAGAAGCAGCATAATTCCCTGCTGTTTTTGCACGCCCCACTCCACCAGTAGATGCCCGTGTATATTTCTCTTCAATCTTCACGTTCAATGGCTCAGCATAATATGCTCCCACTGGACATGTAAAAATCATGAACTTATAGGTGTCTGAAGACTTAATTCCAATGTAATCGTCTACAGCAAACATAAAAGGACGAATATATAAGGAATAACCTCCTTTATACGGAATCCAGTCTGAATCTACAGCGACAATTTTATCCACGCACGACAAGAATACCTCTTCTGGTAATTCAGGCATGCACATGCGCAAACAAGAATCCTTGAAACGTTTCGCATTCATATCTGGTCTAAACACAGCGATATCATTATCAACAGTTCGGTATGCCTTTAGGCCTTCAAAAATAGATTGCCCATAATGTATAGCAGAGGTAGCCGGATGCAGCTGTAAATGACCAAATGGAACAACTTCTGGAGTTCCCCACTCACCATTTTCATAATTCATCACTAGCATATGATCGGAAAATACCTTACCAAAAGGAAGGTTATTCCAATCTACTTGCGCTAATTTAGAATTTGTAGTTCGCGTTACTTTTATGTCTAATACCGAATTTGCCATAGCTTAATTTTCGAGGTGCAAATATACGATTTTAAGCAATAGAATGACATCGACCTACTAAAATCAATGAATATTTGATAAATTTGACACACGACAAAAGATCGCCTGACTTGAAAGCTAAAGATGTACTAAAGAAATACTGGGGTTACAGTGATTTTCGACCGAATCAGATACCAATTATTGAGAGCATTATCAATGGATTCGATACACTCGCGTTACTTCCAACTGGAGGAGGTAAATCTATCTGCTACCAGGTTCCAGGTATGGTCCGAGAAGGAATGTGCCTTGTAGTTTCTCCACTGATTGCGTTGATGCAGGATCAGGTAGAGGGACTCAAAAAAAATGGACTTAGGGCACAAGCCATTACCTCGGACATGTCACGAAAAGAGATTGATATCGCTTTGGACAATGCACAATTTGAGCAATTGGATTTTTTATATGTCTCTCCTGAACGATTGAAGACAGACCTCTTCAAGGTTCGATTTCGAAACATGAAAATTTCGCTCATTGCAGTTGATGAATCTCATTGTATATCGGAGTGGGGACATGATTTTAGACCTCCTTACAGAGATATCTGGGAACTACGAGAGATCCATCCGAATGTACCTATAATTGCGCTTACGGCCACAGCCACAGAGCGGGTTCGCAAGGATATTTCAGAAGACCTAAAATTAAAGTCACCCAACTATTTCGAAGGTAGTTTCTTGCGTGAAAACCTATCCTATGAATTTTATGAGGTTCAAAATAAGCTGCAGCATATAATTAAGACGTGTGAAATCTTTCGAGGTAAAAGTGGCGTAGTCTATTGTCAAACTCGGAAAGACACTAAAGACGTTACCAAGGCTCTCATCGCAAGCGGATTTTCAGCAGCAACCTACCACGGAGGATTGGATGGAGAAACACGAAAAAACAAATTATCGGCTTGGTTAAAAAACGACATTCGAATCATGGTTGCCACCAATGCTTTTGGAATGGGGATAGATAAACCAGACGTACGATTTGTGTTACATTATGAACTGCCCACAAACATCGAAGCATACTATCAAGAAGCAGGAAGATCTGGAAGAGACGGTGCATCGTCTCGAAATATCGGCTTCTACGAACATGGGGACTTAGATAAGATGAAGAAAAAGGAATTGGATCGATTCCCTCCTATTGATTCCATTAAAACGGTCTACCGTGCACTGTGTAATCATCTCCGAATTGCCATTGGTTCTGGAGCAAGAGAAAGCTATCCACTTGAATTAAAAACATTTTTAACCAAATATAGCCTTGACCCGACTCTCACTTACAATTCTTTGAAAATTTTGGAAATGAATGGCACACTCATTTTTAATGAATCTGTTTTCCATAAAACCAAACTTAAATTCTCCATAAGCAATACAGGCCTCTATAGTTTTCAAATTAAAAATCCAACCTATGACCCATTGATCACGCTTTTAAGTAGAAGCTACCCTGGCATTTTCTCTTCTTTTTGGGAAATTGATGACTACAAATTATTACAGCGACTTAAAATCTCTAAGTCCGAATTGATAAAACAACTCCAGTATCTGGAAAAACAAGGGTTATTAGATATCAACTGGCAAAGTGATTTGCCTCAGGTATACTTTCAACATGAACGTCTCCCCGATGATTATTTAACGATATCGCCAGATGTTTATCAACGTCGTAAAGAAATTGTTCTACAAAAGTTGGATGCTATGATTCAACTGATTCAACGCCCTTTATGTCGCTCGGTTCAAATCATGCATTACTTTGGACAAGAAAGCGAAAAATGTGGTAAATGCGACGTTTGTCTGGGAGAATCAAGAAGTAACTATACCACCGAAGAGTTAATCGACGCTATTCAAGAAATTCTAAAAAAGAAATCACTTACACTAGACGAACTATTAAATGAGCTGCACCTTCAGAAAAATCAAAGGATAATTCAAGCGCTGAATTTCCTTGTTGACGAAGGCATAATTGTCGCTAACGGAAATACATTTACATCAGTTAGCTCCTAGTTACAAACGACTTTAACTCATGCACCTCTTTCTGGAGTCCTTTTACTGATTTTATTAAATCCGACTGCGCAATTTCCACTTCAGGCAGATCAGGTGAAATATAATTAACAAACTTCCAAATCTCTAAAATATCATTCACATTCACAAGGTAAGGCGCATACAACGGATTCGAAGAACATAATTGAAAGGAATTATTTTTTTCGATTTGATTGTATAGAATCTTAAAAACGATACCATCCTCCTTTGTTACCACAATGTATGGCTTTCCATCTTTCACAGACTCCCAATTCTGAAGGTATTCAGCTACAACGTGGGAGCCTTGACTGACAGGAGGCATACTATCACCGGAGACGGGAAAAGAGCGGTATTTTCGATCCTTTTTTAAAAATGGTAATTGAAACGTCGGAAGTACTTTAATGTAATCTGGATCCGCATAACCCATGGTATATCCAGCGCGCGCTTTTTCAGGAATCATCTCTATCACGTCTTCATTTTCCTCAGAAACAATCGAAGTTAGAACACGTAAATTATTGCCTTTTAAATCAGCGAAAACTCCTTTTGCAATAGACTCCCAATCCAGTTTAGAGAGCTTTGAGAAATCCTTACGGATTAAATCATCCAATGGCACTCGATAAAAATCACTTATTGCGATTAAATTCTGAAGTCCTGGTTCGGCAATCTCATTTTCATACCCGCTATAGGTTGAACGCGTTAAACCTAAGCTTTTGGAAGCTTCCTCTTGAGAAAATCCTTTGTGTTTTCTCAGTAACTTTAGATTCGATGCTAAAAACATGTTGATAATATTGACGTTATTTCGTCGGAAAATTAATCAAAGAATCTGAAAAACACAACTCATTTCAAAAAATAAATCAGTTTTTTCACCGGGGAGTTATTGGCTTACCCACCATTCTTGCGTATACAGAGGTAAATTTAGCCCCCAGAAAGATGATTTGTGAAGTGTAAAAAATCCAAGTTAGTACGGCAAGAAGGGTTCCCGCAATACCACTATCGGCAGCGAAAAAGAAATTCTTCAAGTAATAATTCACCAAAAGCTGACCGAAGTAAAGTAAAATAGCCGTAAAGATGCTTCCTCCCAATGCGAGTTTCCAACGTATTATTCCATCATGCAAATACTTAAAAATGAAGGCAAACATCACAAAATTTACAAAAATCATCGATGCGTGTTCAATTATAAAAAGTACCGTTTTTTCAGCCCCCGTAAAATCATCAAACAATTTATGGCTTAACGAAACAAGTAGTGTCTGACTAAAATAAACTAGAATTATTAGGAATCCGAATAATGCCAAAATACCAAATGACACTAAACGATTCAATAAGTTGTCCAAAATAGCATTATAATGTTTAATTGGCTCTATGTGAAAAAAAGAATTGATGGAAGTTCTCAGTGAGCTAAACATAGCCGTGGAGGTAAACATTAAGACCACAATCCCTGCTGTGCGCAGAACAAATGAACCTCCTGAGCCGATATTCCATTGATACATCAAATCGGTAAATGGCGTTACATCCTTAATCCCCATGCTGGATTCCATAATATCGGATATGATCACAATCATTTGCTCCTGACCCATAATTGTCCCAAATCCAGTCAATGCAAGATAAATAATCGGAACCAATGCGAAAATAGCATAGTATGCTAAAGCTGCACCGTGCATAAAATTATCTTCATTGACGAATTCCGTAAAACTTGTTTTCGTCAATTGTAGAAACTCTCTCCATGTGAGTTTTCTTACTTTAGATTCCGACATAAATTTCTGAAATATGAGTCATGGGATTGTCACCGTATAAAACGACTTCACGCCCAGATGATAATTTAAAATAACTCGCATGATAATGCCCTCTGAATTCTGAATACTGAAACGCAACTTTTACTGCATTCGATGTACTCCCGGATAATTTAAAGTCTTTCGGGCGAAATAAAATTTGTTTTTCATTTATTCTCACACTGTTCAACTCTCCGAAGAAACGGCCTTCTTTCAACGTTTTTGGTCGGAAATAGGCAGAATCAGGACTATATCTATTGGTTAATCGACCATCAAACATGCAGTAGACTTCATCGGACCAAGACAGTGCCTCTTCGCCTTCATGCGTTACCAGAAGAATAATCATATTACGCACAAAACACAAATCTCGAATATATTTACCCAACTTTTTACGTAAATGCACATCCAAATGAACGAAGGGTTCATCCAGCAACAAAACTCTTGGTTCTTTTGCTAATGCCGCAGCTATGGATAACCGCTGCTGCTCTCCTCCAGAAAGGTACCGCCCTTGTAAATTACGAACATCCTCTAATCCCAAGAGGGAAATCAACTGATCACAAAACGTAACACGTTGTTCTTTGGACAAGTGCAACAATGCCCTCAAAATATTTTCTTCACAGGTGTAAAAATCGTCTAACTCAAATGATTGGTTCACAAACCCCACCTCATCATCTCCTGGAACAAGCTTATTGTGTGGGTTTTGTATTTTTTTTCCGTCCAACTCAACAAACCCCTCATCCAATGTAATAAGTCCAGCAATACTCTTTAGAATGGAGGATTTTCCAGCTCCACTCGGTCCAACAATTCCGACAACAGATCCTTCTTTAACCTGAAAAGAAACTCCTTTAAAAATTGATTTTTTCCCATCGTAAGAAAACGCTATGTCGTTTACGGATAACACTATTCAACAATCAGTTTTTTAGGAAAATCTTGAGAAGCAATATACACCCCTGGAATAGGGTTGGCAAAAGGTTCATAATCCTTAATATACAAACGAAGAACCAGCTCTCCTTCTAGTTCTTCTACTTCATATTCATGAAGAATACTTTGCGTGCATGCCATCTGGGTAACCGAACCATCTGATCCTTCCATTTGGAAGACAATCATTCCCTTCACTTCTTCTTCAAACGGAGTTCCGTTTAATTCTCCAGCAAGGACGAACGAGCTATCTTTAAGAACTTTCACTTTGAGAATATCGTTTTTCAATGAAAGTTCATCTTCCCAATCGTATTTCCGATTCAATTCAGAGGCTTCTCCATTGTTGTGCGTATCCGCATACTCTTGCGAAAAATCATCATTTAATTGAAATATGTGCGCTCTGAATTTCATGTAATTATTTATTTGCGTGTAAAGATAGAAAAAAAGACGTGTACGGTTGATGTCACTCAGCTGAAAACAAACTATTACCATTTGCCAGACCGAATTCAACAAAGTATTTCTAAAACCACCTTTTTTGAAAGAATCATTCTGTTTTCGCAAGTCATTTGCCTTAAAAAAAACTTAATTTCGCAGCTTATTTGTAAAAAGACGTTCTAATGCACACATTAACCATCTCCAAAGGGAAAGAAAAGTTTCTAGACCGCCGGCATCCTTGGATTTTTTCAGGAGCAATCGCTTCTAACACAAGTCAAATTGATGATGGTGCCTTGGTGGAAGTGCAAGATAACCACGGAAACTTTTATGGAATAGGCTTCTTTCAGCCGGGTTCTATCGCTGTTCGGCTTATTAGCATAGAAAACGTCTCAATCGACCAAGACTTCTGGAACAAAAAGATTGAAAATGCCATTCAACTGCGTCTTGGGCTTGGATTAATAAATGACGAGAATACGATTTGTCGATTAGTCCATGGCGAAGGAGATGGTGTTCCAGGCCTTATCGTAGACTTTTATAATGGAGTGGCCGTAATACAGGCACACGCTGTAGGTATATTCCGAAATATTAAGTTCATTGTTGAGGCGTTAAAATATGCACTTGGAGATTTATTGATTGCCGTTTATGATAAAAGTGCTGAAACCCTTCCAACACGTATTGACTCTGTTAATGATTATGTGTTTGGAAGGTGTCCCACTCCCCACCTTGCCAAAGAAAATGGTCAACCATTTTCAATCGATTGGGTCTCGGGACAAAAAACAGGATTCTTTATTGACCAACGCGATAATCGTAGTCTCTTAGCCAAATATTCCGAAGGGAAACGTGTGTTGAATACATTTTGTTATTCTGGAGGATTTAGCATCTATGCCTTGAATGCGGGTGCTAAGCTTGTTCACTCGTTGGACAGTTCAAAAAAGGCCATCGAATTGGTAGAACGGAATTTAGCTCATAATGCACACGCTGGAAAGCATGAAAGCATCGTGGCTGACGCAGTGAAGTACATGAATGAACTAGGAGAAGCCTACGACCTCATTGTACTCGACCCGCCGGCGTTCGCGAAGCACATGAATAAACGTCACCAAGCTATTAAGGCGTATTCACGATTAAATGCTAATGCGATTCGGCAAATCAAACCGGGAGGAATTATTTTCACGTTTTCTTGCTCTCAAGTTGTCGACGCTTTTCAATTTCAAAAAGCTGTAATTGCAGCAGCTATTGAGTGCAAACGAAATGTTCGAATTCTCCACCAATTGCATCAACCGGCAGACCATCCTGTGAGCGCGTTCCATCCGGAAGGTAATTACCTAAAAGGATTAGTTATTCAAGTCGATTAAATGTTAGCCAACACTTACAAAACGATTTTGTCTGTTGCCTTGCCGCTAATGGTAGGTACTTTTATACAATCTATTGTAATGATTAGCGATGCAGCGATTTTGAGTCGCTACAGCATCACAAGTTTTGACGCAAGTGGAAACGCAGGGTTGATTTACATCACTTTATTTATGGGGCTGTCTGGACTTGGCGATGCAGGACAGATCATTATGGCGCGGCGAATAGGTGAAAAAAACATCAGTACACTCAATAGTGTTATTCAATCATCAATTGTTTTTAACTTGCTGATGGCTTCATTGTTTTTTGGCCTTGTATATTTCCTAGTTCCCCATCTCATTGATTCTATAGTGGTTGACGCCGACATTGCGCTGGAAGAAAAACGCTTTTTATCGGTTCGAAGTTTCGGTTTTTTTGTTGCTGCAATTTTTCTTTCTCTGAATGCTTTTTTCCTAGCGATTGGAAAAACATGGGTCATACTTTTCAGCACTATCACATTTGCATTGAGTAATATCATCTTTGATTACCTACTCGTATTTGGTATAGGACCTTTTCCTGAATTGGGAATTGAAGGAGCCGCCCTAGCTTCTGTGATAGGGGAATTCATTGCTGTTCTGATGATGATTTCCATTATATTATTTGGAAGAACTGCCCGCCCCTACAAACTCTTCAAAAAACTAGAAGTAGCGCGCTACACGATCCTCAGGCTGCTTAAAGTAGGAGCGCCCTTAATGATTCAAGGATTTCTCGCACTAGCAACTTGGACTGTCTTTTTCACATGGATTGAACAAATGGGGAGGTACGAATTGACAGTTTCACAGAATCTGCGATCTGTTTATTTCCTTGCGTTTGTGCCGATATTTGGCTTTGCTGCGACGACTAAAACCTACGTCTCGCAATACCTAGGGAGCAACAACTATGTAGAGATCAGAAGTGTCATTCTAAAAATACAGTTGTTGTCATTATTGTTTTTGTTAGTAACGTTTCATGGCGCATTATTATATCCAACCTCGCTTATTTCACTTATAAACCCCGCAGAAACTTACCTAATAGAGAGTGGAACAGTTCTCCGCATTGTTTTTGGCTCTATCCTCATTTATGCCTTCATGGCACCTTACTTTCAAACCATCAATGGTTCAGGAAATACGCGAATCACCTTAATCATTGAAATTGTTGCCATTATTATCTACCTCGGATGTGCGTACCTATTCATTAAAGTCTTTCGATGGGAAATAGCGGAAATTTGGACCGTTGAATACATCTACTTTGGTTCATTGGGTGTATTTTCTTTATTTTACCTTCGCTTTTTCAATTGGAGAAAAAAGCTATTCTAATCGGATACCAATTAAAGTTTATGAAAAAAGAAGCATTGCGTATTGTTTTCATGGGGACACCAGAGTTCGCCGTTACTATTTTGGCTAAAATTGTTTCTGATGGCTATCAAGTTGTTGGATGCGTAACGGTTCCTGACAAACCTGCAGGACGCGGGCAAAAAATCCATGAAAGTGCCGTAAAGCAATATGCCGTGAAGAACAACCTTAACGTCCTACAACCCGAAAAACTAAAATCGGAGGATTTTATTCAGGAACTTGTAACCTTACATGCAGATATATTCGTCGTAGTTGCTTTTCGCATGTTGCCTAAAGTCGTTTGGAGTATGCCCAAAATGGGAACATTTAATCTTCATGGATCGTTATTACCTGATTATCGAGGAGCAGCACCAATTAACTGGGCAGTAATAAATGGAGAGACCGAAACGGGTGTTACAACCTTTTTCCTAAACGAGGAAATTGATACTGGGGAAATCATTCTTCAAGACCGAATGACTATTGGTCCAAATGAAACAGCTGGAGAAATACACGACAGAATGATGCACCTAGGCGCTAATGCAATTGCGCAAACGTTAGAGTTACTGAGCAGTGGAACTTTCACTACTCGGCCTCAAAAAACCTCAGAATCGATAAAGAGCGCCCCAAAACTATTCAGAGAAAATAGCCGCATCGATTTTACCAAAGAAGGCATCGCTGTTCACAACTTCATTCGAGGCTTGTCACCCTATCCTGCTGCTTGGACGGAAATAATACACAAGGAATCCGGAAACGTTAGAACTCTCAAAATCTTCAACACTACTTGCGAAAAACAAGATTTACAATTCACAAGCCATTTTCAGCGTGAAGGAAAGCGTCTTTTTCTATCCCTTAAGGGTAGTAGAATAGAAATTCATGAGTTACAAGTCGAAGGAAAGCGAAGAATGTCTACAAAGGACTTTTTGCTTGGTTTCGCTATCGAGGAATGGAAAATACAGAACACCTCTAAAAATTAGATGATTTGATTACTTTTTAATCAACTACTTGTTTTAATTTTAGTTTTTACGAAGTTCTAGTTTCGGCTATTAAGATTCGAGATTTATCGATGATTTTATTGATTTGAACCCATTTTAGCACTTCCCTTTTTGATGTCTGTATTGCTTCTTAAATTCTAAAGATCATAACTAAAAGAGCTAAAGACCCTTAAAAACAGGGCACTTATCCACATTTTGACAGAATTATCAACATTTTTTTGGTTTTTTTTGCCAAAACCCTTGTGTGGTATTGTTATTCGTATATATTTGTTGAGGTAAATTTATAAACAAACAAAAACCAAGACTATGAACAAAGCAGAATTGATCGAAGCTATGGCTTCTTCAGCTGGGTTGTCAAAAGCTGATGCAAAAAAAGCTTTAGACGGATTTATTAACGCGACTTCTTCAGCATTGAAGAAAGGAGATCGTATTTCTTTAATCGGATTCGGATCTTTCTCTATTTCTAAGCGTTCAGCTAGAACTGGAAGAAACCCACAAACTGGTAAAGAAATCAAAATCGCAGCTAAGAACGTTGTACGTTTCAAAGCAGGTGCTGATTTATCTAAAAACGTTAACTAATTCAGTCAACAATTTGGAAGGGAGCCTCGGCTCCCTTTTTTTGTTTGTAATCTTATCAGCTACTTATGACAAAAAACGAACAGCTACTTGAATTTTTCTATTCTATTATAACGGAATCCAAACGCGCTAAATTTGATAAGATTGCAGCGGAACGGACTCGACACCTTACTGTAATTATAGAAAACGTTTACCAAGAACAAAATGCGAGTGCTATAGTGCGCTCTTGTGATTGTTTTGGAATACACGATATTCACGCCATCGAAAAAGACAATTCCTTCAGTGTAAATCGAGAGATTGCCATGGGAGCTGGGAAATGGGTTAACATACAACATCATCAAGATCCGAAATTCCCGACTACAACTGCCTTAAACAAGCTGAAACAAAAGGGATATCGCATAGTAGCAACAACGCCACACGAAGAGGATACTAACATTGATGAATTAGACCTTACTCAACCTACAGCTTTGTTATTTGGAACAGAGAAGATGGGGCTTTCAGAAGCTGCGTTATCCCAGGCAGATGCATACGTTAGGATACCAATGTATGGATTTTCTGAAAGCTTTAACGTGTCTGTATCTGCTGCTTTATGCCTGCATTCCTTGCGCCAAAAACTAGAAAAAATGCCAGCTGAGCACTGGAAAATGACGCATGAAGAACAGGTAGAGGTAAAACTCGATTGGTGCAGGAATATTCTCAGAAATGTGGAAGCCTCAGAACGTGATTTTCTTAAATCAATCCAATAAACCGCATTTATAAAAGTGTGTTTCTAAACAACTCAACACACATCTATTAAATTTATTTTCTAGGTGACATTGTGAAAAATCCATTGAAAATTATAACTTTAACAAAAATCAATATCAAAAATTCAAAAATATGGGTAAAGGAGATAAAAAGACGGCCAAAGGAAAACGAATTATGGGATCCTATGGGAAAGTGAGAAAACGTAAATCATCTACAGGTTTTGTAGCCACTCCTAAATCAGCAGAAAAAGAAGAAAAAGTAGAGAAAAAAGCAGCAGCTAAAAAACCGGCAGCGAAGAAGGCGCCTGCAAAGGCAGCTGCAGCTAAAAAACCGGCAGCTAAAAAGGCTCCTGCAAAAACAGCTGCAGCTAAAAAAACTACCACAACAGCTAAAAAAGCACCTGCAAAAAAGGCTGCTCCTAAAAAGACAGCAGATAAATAAATTGAATTATACGTTCATTCAAGAGCTACTCTAAATCATAGGGTAGCTTTTTTTTTGATACCAAGTTATGGAACTACTCAGTTTATACTACTTGCCCCATCAGAGTTTTATAAAAACTTTAAAACTTAAGGATAACATAACCTTCCTTTCCACATTAAATCGTATATTTTTTTTCATCTTTGTACTCAATTAAAAACATTGAAACATTCATTCATTATGAAGCATAATTTTGGCGCAGGACCTTGTATTTTACCACAAGAAGTATTCAAACAAGCAGCGGCAGCTGTACTAGATTTTAATGGCCTTTCAATTTTAGAGGTTTCTCACCGTAGCGCAGATTTTGTCGCTGTTATGGAAGAAGCTCGTGAGAACATCAAAAAAGCATTAAATGTTCCCGATGGATACACTGTACTGTTTCTTCAAGGAGGAGCTAGTTTAGGATTCTTAATCGCAGCTTACAACATGGCAGGAAAGCATAAACGTGCAGCTTATATCAATACGGGAGAATGGTCTACTAAAGCCATCAAAGAAGCAAAGAATGCTGGAGTTGAGCCTGTTGTGATTGCTAGTTCCGAAGATAAAAACTTCTCCTATATTCCAAAAGGAGTTACTATTCCTGAGGATGTTGACTTTGTTCACTATACTTCGAATAACACGATATATGGAACACAATTCAAACACATTCCAGTTACTAACAAACCTCTTGTTTGCGATATGTCTTCTGATATTTTTTCTCAAACGATTGACGTTTCCAAGTTTGACTTGATTTATGCTGGTGCTCAGAAGAATTTAGGTCCAGCAGGTGCTACCTTATACATCGTAAAAGATAGTATTCTTGGAAATTCCTCTATTGAGAATATTCCTACCTATTTGAATTTAGCCGTTCATTCGAAGAAAGACTCTATGTTCAACACGCCTCCTGTCTTCTCTGTATTTGTTTCTAATTTAAACTTGAAACATCTTTTGGCCAATGGAGGGGTTCCTGGAATCCAGCAATTAAATGAGGCTAAAGCTGCAGCATTGTACGCAGAAATTGATCGCAACCCAAATTTTGAAGGAACGACGGCTGTAGAAGACCGTTCTTTAATGAATGTAACATTTCGTTTAACCGACGAAAGCAAAAAAGAATCCTTTGACAAATTATGGAACGATGCGGGAGCCGTTGGACTAAAAGGACACCGATCAGTAGGTGGATATCGCGCATCGATTTACAACGCTCTAGATATTAGCAGTATTGAAGTGCTAGTTAAAGCGATGCAACAACTCTAAACAACATAAAAACAAACACACCCCATGAAAGTATTAGCAAACGACGGAATATCTCCAGAAGGCGTATCTAAATTAGAAGAAGCAGGATTTGTAGTAAGTACTACTTTTGTTCCACAAGACCAATTAATTGACGTAATCAATAACGAAGGTTATGAAGTGTTATTGGTTCGCTCGGCAACAACCGTTCGAAAAGATCTTATCGATGCCTGTCCAAACTTAAAGTTTATAGGCCGCGGAGGTGTTGGAATGGATAACATTGATGTAGCCTATGCGCGATCTATAGGAAGAATTGTTCAAAACACTCCTGCAGCTTCATCCCAATCTGTTGCAGAAATGGTTATGGGAAACATGTTTGCTATTTCTCGATCACTTCATGATTCTTATAAGAATATGCCCGTCAATGGAGAAACGGAGTTTAAAACGCTCAAAAAGAAATACGGTAAAGGTGTCGAACTCAATGGAAAAACGCTACTAATTATTGGTTTTGGACGAATTGGTCAAGCATTGGCGAGTTATGCATTGGGGGTTGGAATGAAAGTTACAGCTGTGGACATGAGCACTGCAACGGTTTCTATACCACTCACCATTCACGGAATTGGAACTGTTCACGCTGAAATCACCCCTACGAATGATTTGCACGCGGTTTTAGGAACGGCAGATTATATTTCCATTCATGTACCAAAACAAGCTGATGGATCGGCAGTCATTCAAAAGTCTGAATTCAACGCAATGAAGGATGGTGTGCGTATTATAAACGCTGCTCGTGGTGGTGTCGTAAATGAAGATGATTTATTGGCAGCGCTCGCTTCTGGGAAAGTTGCTGCTGCTGCGTTGGACGTTTTTGAAAACGAACCTACACCGAGAAAAGACTTACTCACACATGAAAAAATTGCTTGCACACCGCACATTGGTGCTGCTACAATTGAAGCACAAGACCGTATCGGTGGCGAAATGGCAGATTTGATTATTTCGGCTTTTATAAAGGCTTAAATTGTGAACTTTAGAGTTTGCTTTCGACTAGCTCTATTTGAATGTTCAATCTTTGTAGATGCTTCGCTTGATTGAGGCAAATAGCTTGCGGTTGATATGTATGCATCGTTTTGGTTTCCATTCGATACAACATAAATGATATATGAATTATTTAGGACACTTATTACTTTCTGGGAATAATCACGAATTGATGATGGCCAACTTGTACGGTGACTTCTTCAAAGGGTCCCATTATGAGTCATTGCCAGAGATTGTTGAAGAAGGCGTACATTTGCATAGAGATATTGACTCATATATCGATCATCACCCGGTTACTCGTGCAGTATTGAAGCCACTATATGATTTGTTGCCGAAAGTAGCACCGATTGCATTAGACTTGTTTTTCGATCATTTATTGGCAAAAAACTGGTCGCAATACCATGTTCAGCCGCTGAATAAGTTTGTAGCTGATTTCTTTGAGTATGCACTGAAGCCAAAAAATCAAATCTTCGTCGAAAAAAACTTTGCATACCCAAAGGAGTTTATTGAATTGCTTCAGATCATTCACTCCAGTAAATGGCTTACGCGGTATCAGCAACTCGCAGGACTGGAATTCGCGTGCAAAGGATTGAGTCAACGGATAAATTTTGACAACAACCTCCATGAAGGCCCAACAATATTTACAGAAAATGAATCCCTTATAGCTGTTAGCTTTCATCAATACATGAAGGAAGCCATGGAGCGCTTTGGAATACAAAACAACTAACCCTTTAACATGACTGTTGCAATTTCTGATGAATGGAAAACGCTGTTATCCGATGAGTTTTATCAACCCTATTTTCAGGAACTTGTTCAATTCGTAAAAGAAGAATACAACTCGGGAACATGTTACCCCCCAGGAAAAAAAATATTTGCTGCTTTTGATTCTTGTGCGTTGGATAAATTGAAGGTGGTGATTATTGGTCAAGACCCATACCATGGACCAGGACAAGCTAATGGTTTATGCTTTTCAGTCAATCAAGGCGTTCCTCACCCTCCTTCCTTACGTAATATATTTGTAGAAATTCAGCAAGATCTTGTAAAACAAATTCCCAACTCTAGTGATTTATCACATTGGGCGCAACAAGGAGTACTCCTGCTCAATGCAACATTAACTGTTCGTGCTCACGAAGCCGGGTCGCATCAAAACAAAGGATGGGAAACATTTACCGACCACGTTATTCAACGAATTTCAAAAGAAAAAGAAGGTATCATATTCCTACTTTGGGGTGGATTTGCAAAAAAGAAAGCACAGCTCATCAACCCAAACAAACATCATATTCTCACGAGTGGTCACCCCTCCCCGCTTTCAGCCAACCGTGGACTGTGGTTTGGCAACAAACATTTTAGTAAGACGAATGAATTACTAAGAAATATGGGGAAAGAAGTGGTTGAGTGGTAAATATAATTTACAAAAACAAAAAAAAATCGGACAACCAAGGCTATCCGATTTTTCAAATTATAGTGAGAAGTAAAACTATTTTCCTGAACGCTTACGATCAGTTTCTTTCAATAAAATTTTACGTACACGCAATGAAGTTGGTGTTACCTCAACGTATTCATCTGCCTGAATGTATTCTAAAGCTTCTTCCAACGACATTTTGATAGCCGGAGTAATACGCACTTTATCATCTGCACCAGAGGAACGCATGTTACTCATCTTTTTAGTCTTCGTAACGTTCACTACTAAGTCACCTTGACGGCTATTTTCTCCAATTACCTGACCTTCATAAATCGGTTCGTTCGGATCTACGAAGAACTTACCTCTATCCTGAAGGTTATTCAAAGAATAAGGAATCGCTGAACCTTTTTCCATAGAAATCAACGAACCATTCATACGTCCAGGAATATCTCCTTTGTACGGTTGGAATTCAATAAATCTATGTGCCATGATTGCCTCACCAGCTGTTTGCGTCAAAAGGTAATTTCTTAATCCGATGATTCCACGAGAAGGGATGTTGAACGTAATAATCATTCGGTCACCCTTAGACTCCATGTTTAACATTTCTCCTTTTCGCTTAGAAACTGATTCAACAGCCGTTCCAGAATGTTCTTCTGGAAGGTCAATTGTTAACTCTTCAATTGGTTCGCACTTTTTACCATCAATTTCTTTAATGATTACCTGTGGTTGGCCAACTTGTAGCTCGTATCCTTCTCGACGCATCGTTTCGATTAATACCGACAAGTGCATTACACCACGTCCGAAAACCATCCATTTATCCGCTTTATCCGTGGCAGAAACTCTTAATGCTAAGTTTTTCTCCAATTCCTTTTTCAAACGTTCGTCGATTTGGCGTGAAGTCACGAATTTTCCCTCTTGTCCGAAGAATGGAGAGTCATTAATCGAAAACAACATGCTCATCGTTGGCTCATCAATCGTAATGGTGTCCAGTGGCTCTGGATTCTCTGCATCACAAATAGAATCTCCGATTTCAAAACCTTCAATTCCAGTCACCGCACAAATATCTCCAGCTTTCACAGCATCAACTTTGATACGATCCGTACCTTGAAAAACGAATACTTCCTTCACACGATGCTTCTCCAGAGAACCATCTGCTTTCGCCAAAATAATTGGCATATTCGCTTTTAATTCTCCCCGCTGCAATCTTCCAATACCGATTCTTCCAACAAAAGAAGAGAAGTCTAAAGAAGTAATCAACATTTGAGTATTTCCTTCTTCAATCTTAATTGGTGGGAAATAGTTTAAAATTTCTTCTAACAAAGGCTCAATTGTATCCGTTGGTTTTTTCCAATCAGTAGACATCCAACCATTCTTAGCAGAACCATAAATCGTTGCAAAATCCAACTGTTCTTCGTTGGCATCCAACTGAAACATTAAATCAAAAACTTTTTCATGTACTTCTTCCGGTGTACAGTTGTCTTTATCCACTTTGTTCACAACCACTAATGGCTTTAAACCTAAGGCTAATGCTTTTTGTAGAACAAAGCGCGTTTGAGGCATTGGTCCTTCAAAAGCATCTACTAGTAAACAAACTCCGTCAGCCATGTTCAATACACGCTCTACCTCTCCTCCAAAGTCGGCGTGACCAGGAGTGTCAATAATATTGATTTTTGTTCCTTTGTAGATTACAGAAACATTCTTGGATACGATCGTAATTCCACGTTCGCGCTCCAAATCATTGTTATCCATTCTTAACTCACCTGAACCTAGATTTTCTCTTTCTGAGAATTGATCACCGGATTCTATCATTCGGTCAACCAAAGTAGTCTTACCGTGGTCAACGTGTGCAATAATTGCAATATTTCTAATTTCCATATAGGGTAACTCTAAAAAACTTATCTCTTAAATGAACGGCTTCTTCCTGAACGATCTCCTCCTCCAGAGCGGCTATTTCCGCCTGAACGACCACGATCTCCTCCTCCAGAGCGGCCTCTTCCGCCACCACCGAAATTAGAACGACCTCCGCCGCCTCCACTTGATTTTTTCTCATTGGACAACTGAACTGCCATCGCTTTTCCTTCGTATTCGGCGCCATCCACTTTTTTCAAGATTTGATCTACATCCCCTTTATCCGCATCGAAGAATGAGAATGCAGGCATGATATCAATACGGCCTATTGAACCAGAACTCAGTCCTGTTGCATCGCAAATTACGCGCAACAAACCTCCACGGTTCAATCCATCTTTTTCACCAAGAGAAACGAAGAAACGTTGTTTGTTTTCATCTCCACCTCTTTCTTTTCTTCCTCCACGGCGATTACCATCACCAAAACTTTCTTCTCTTCCTGAATTTGACATAGAAGCGTTCAAATCTCCCGCTTTTCTGTAGTAATCCAAGAATCGATTAAATTCTGCAGAGATAAATTTCTTGATAACTTCCTCTTTTGTTAAGTCTTCGAAGTCTTCAAGAATACTTGGAATAAACTTCCCTATTTCTTTTTCATTTACAGGAATATCTTTCACTTTTTGAATCATCGATTGCAGCTGCACCGCACAAATATCTTCCGGAGAAGGAACAAGTGCATATGTAAACTCTTGTTTGATTACTCGTTCAATGGATTTAATCTTTCCTTTTTCACGTGTATTAATCAAAACTAGCGATTCTCCTTTTCTACCAGCACGAGCTGTACGACCACTACGGTGCGTATAGTTTTCAATTTCATCTGGCAAGTTGTAGTTGATTACGTGAGAGATGTCATCAACATCGATACCTCGCGCGGCAACGTCAGTAGCTACTAACAATTGAAGCGTACGGTCTCTAAATAATTTCATCACACGGTCACGTTGCGCTTGAGACAAGTCTCCATGAAGCGCTTCTGCGTTATATCCATCCTTTGCTAATTTCTCAGCAACTTGCTGGGTTTCTCTTCGTGTTCTACAAAAAATCAAACCAAAAATATTCGGGTTAAAGTCAATTAGACTTTTCAACGCCGAATAGCGATCTTTTTCTTTAACTGCAAAATAAATGTGATCAATGTTTTCGTTTCCTTGGTTTTTTGAACCAATAGAAACTTCCAAAGGATCTGTCATGTAATTTTTCGCAATGTTTGCCACTTCTTTGGGCATCGTTGCAGAAAACAACCATGTACTTTTCGTTTCAGGAGTTTGACGTAGAATAAAATCTAAGTCCTCCTTGAATCCCATGTTTAACATTTCATCGGCTTCATCGAGAACGACAGCCTCTACTTCATCTAATGTAATTGCGCGTCGGTTAATCAAATCAACCAAACGTCCAGGTGTTGCAACGATAATGCTCACACCACTCTTGATTGAAGACATTTGTCTGCGGATATCAGTACCCCCATACACTGCTTCAATCGCAATATGTTTATCAAATTTGGAAAATCCCTTTAAATCGTTTGCGATTTGCAAACATAATTCCCGCGTAGGACAGATAATCAGGCCTTTTGGATACTTCGATGTCTCGGTAATTCGATTGATCATCGGCAGTCCAAAGGCTGCAGTTTTTCCCGTTCCAGTTTGAGCTAATCCCACGAAATCACACTTTGATTTCAATAGATGTGGAATGGCCTCAATTTGAATCGGTGTGGGTTGTTCAAAACCAAGCGAGGTAACTGCTTTCAACACCTCTGGTCTCAACCCTAATTCACTAAAAGTCATATATTATATTAAAAATTGAGCGCAAAGGTACGACTTAAACCGAACAATCTCGCATTTAAGTTGTAAAAGGTGATTTCGAGAAAAAAAAGACTACGCCTAAATCATTTAATCAGACCATCAATAAAAGAATTGCAGAAATGGCTACCGCTCCGCCCACTATCTTTAACGTGGTAATTGATTCTTTAAAAAAGACAATGCCCAATGCGAAAGAAGCCATAACGATTCCTACATTATTCAATGCGTAGGTGATTGAATCGTCCATTGGCTCGCGAATTGCCATTATTAAAAAGTAAATCGAAAAATAATTAGGCACTCCAAGTACGATTCCAGCTAATATATTCTTCCAATAAAATTGTTGCTTATTCACTACCAATCCCACCATAAGAACGATTAATCCAATGCTACCAGCAATTCCAAATCCAATTGCTGAAAACAAAGCAGGCGATAAATCCCCCAGTGCTTTCTTTTCTACATAATTCAACAACGTGTCCAGTGCACCACTTCCTAGGAACAATACAATTAAAAACCAGTAATTTCCGCCCCGCGTTGTCTTATCGGATTTTTTCTGAAAGGTAATCAGAAAAACTCCCAATAGTGCGAGCAACACACCCATTATTTTGGCTAGGTAGATGGCTTCCGAATATATATAAATAGCCAATGCAACAGGAATCGCTAAACTCATCTTCACTGTTACCGAGGTGATGCCTATTCCGTTTTCCTGCGCACTTTTCCCCATGATGAGAAACAGTGTTATAAATAAAACGCCGATAATCAATGCAAACACAGGCCAAGAGCCCTGCTGTAAATAGGTGTCTTTCCAATCTCTTCCATACAATCCAAACCCCACAGAAAATGCTACCAAGTAGTTAAACACAATCGCCTGGAATGTATTGATTTCGAATCGCGTAAACATGCGAAAAACTACCAAAATGATGGTTGAACAAAAAATGCTGAATATCAGATAAATCATATGTTACGATATAAGGTCAATTGATCCTTCCCAATCTGTTTAGTAGATACTGGAGTAATACCAAGTGTTGGTGCCGGAATTCCTTCTCCAAACTCTATTGCACCCCTAAAAACACGTGCTTCATCCCAAAGGTTAGCTTGAATAAACTCATTTATCGTATGACTTCCACCTTCCACAAAAACAGATAAAAAAAATTTTTTTGCAATTTCCGCTAAAATTGTTCGAACATCGAACGACTCCGCTATCTCAACAACTTCTACTACCTCTGGCAACCCTACAAAATTATTCTTCTTCACGAAAATTGTTGTTGGCAAGCCGTCGTTATATACAGTACTTTTGACCGTGGACGAGCAGTTGGGGTCGAGGACGATGCGATGCGGCGAACTACCTTTCACCTCCCTCACCGTTAAAGACGGCTGGTCATTTTCAATGGTTTTCCAACCGACCAAAATAGCCTGCTCCTCAGACCGCCATTGATGCGTGTATTTTTTTGATGCCGGTTGGGTAATCCAATTAACTCCCTCCTTACGTTCTTTTCCGCTTCGATCCATGAGTCCATCGGTTGTTTGCGCCCATTTGAGAAGAACATATGGACGTTTTTTTTCATGAAAACAAAAAAAACGTTTATTCACTTCGCGGGCCTGTTCCTCCAATACCCCAACGGTTACTTCAATACCATTCCTCTCTAGTCGTTCAATCCCTCTTCCTGCGACTTCTGAAAATGAATCGACACAAGCTATTACCACTCGCTTAAATTTATGCCTCACTAACAAATCCGCACATGGCGGCGTTTTTCCGTGATGTGCACAAGGCTCTAAGGTAACATACATGGTGCTTTCTGAAAGCAGGTGTTGGTCTTTCACGGCATCAACTGCATTTACTTCAGCGTGTGCCTCGCCGTATTTCTGATGGTAGCCTTCTCCGATAACGGCACCTTTGTGAACAATAACAGCGCCCACCATAGGATTTGGCGCTACATTCACACCACCTAGCTCTGCCAATTGCAGCGCTCGTTGCATAAAGCGATTATCGTCATTTGTAACCATTGCGCAAAAGTAAGAAAGAAAACAAACTATATTTACTCCGGCTTGTTTAAACAACAGACTAAAATACCATGAATACAAATTACCAAGCAAACACAACCGATTGGCAAGGATACTTATCAACATTTGAGCGCCTCCTCACCACAGAAAATCCAACTGCACCCTACGACAATCCCGCATACATGGAATATGTCAAACTCAACAATTCACGCCAGAAACGCTGGTTAAAAACCGGAACTATTGATCCCGAATTAATAAAAATAATTAAACGGATTAATGTCCCACAGACCTGGTATATCATTACAGAACCTTGGTGTGGTGATGCAGCGCATAGCATCCCATTTTTATATTTAATGAGTAAATACAACCCCTTGATTAATGTTCGAATCGTATTGCGAGATACACCTCCATATATGATAGAGAATTATTTAACCAACGGTGGAAAGTCTGTTCCGAAGCTTGTCGCTCGGGATCAAAACGAAAACGACTTGTTTCATTGGGGCCCACGTCCTGATCCTTGTCAAACAATTTACCTTGATTTGAAAGCGAAAAACGCACCCTTTGAAGAGCAAAAAGTAACCTTACAGAACTGGTACAATGCAGATAAAGGGAAAACGCTTCAACAAGAAATGGCGACTCTTTTGAGCCGCCATCGTAATATTAAGTAAAAGATAATATAACGCGCTTCTATTTTCCCTCAATCCAAGAAATAATTTCTTGGTCGTCTGGTTTGGTACGCGGTGAAATCACCTTTTCTAATTCCCCTTTCTCGTTGATGAGGTACTTTTGAAAATTCCACGCCACTTCACTGTCCTGCAACTTATTCATTTTTTTATCTGTCAAATACTGATAAATCGGGTGCATATCCTTCCCTTTCACTGAAATCTTCGCCATCATCGGAAAGCTTACTCCGTAATTTTTCTCACAGAACGAAGCGATTTCATCCTCTGATCCAGGCTCTTGTCCCATGAAGTTATTTGCTGGAAAACCAACAATAACCAATCCTTCCTTTTCGTACTTCTCGTATACTTCTTGAAGCTGCTTATATTGTGGTGTTAGTCCACATTTAGAAGCAGTATTCACAATCATGATTTTCTTGCCTTTCAACGCAGAAAAATCAAACTCATTCCCTTCGATATCTGTTACTTTGAAATCGTAAATGCTTTTTTGACTCCATCCTGCTAAACTAACCGTAAGAATCGCAAACATCACCATCATTTTTTTCATATTCTTATCATTTTTGTTTTCAACATAACCCTTCATTCTCGATTTTGTTCGACTACATGTAAAACAGTTCTATAGTTGTAGCGCCTTTTCCATATTCATTGAAATCAGCATCATAAAATTGCACCCCATCTTGTTGGCTTAAAAAATCGCGGATTTCACCTTTTAACACACCTTTACCAACACCATGTATGACTACTAATTTGCGTACTTGCTTATCACACGCACCGCGAAAAAAAGATTTGAACACGGACATTTGATGACGAAGTACTTCAGCATTGGACATGCCAATTTCTGACTCTAGCAATTCATGGCTATGTAAATCAATTTCCCAAAAATCTTTGAGCTTTAGAACATCATCCAACCGTTTCGATTGATGTCCAATATCATTTTCAGCCTCTTTTCCTGAAAGTGAAACAGGAACAGTGTCCATATGATCACCGTGACTTCCATGTATTTTTACCATTTCACCCAACAATACATGGCGTTCAAAACCTGTTTCATCTTCTACAACAACACTTTTCTTTTCAAACGCCCGTATGATTCCCCAGCCCGATTCATGGAGAAAGCTTACTTTCTCACCTAATTTGAAATGCATTGGTAATTTGGTTTAAATCGATTGTTATAATGTAATACGCTGTACCGAAAAGAAAAAATGCCCAAACAAGAATAAAAATAGCCTTTTTAAAAAACTTCGCATCGCGTGACATAGGTTCTTGAAGAACACCATCTACTTGATTAGCAATCAACTGATTAAAATGACGCTCATCACTTTGTTCTTCAATTTCTCGAAGAATGGGTTTGTTCGTGAAGAGTATTTCTTTAATTTTCGCATAACTACTGTCGGTCAAATTCTCGTAAGAAGTTTCGTACTGGATATGCTCAGATTTCATTTCTTTCCGAATGTTATATAGCTTGTGCATTCCTTTTACACGAAAACCCAGGAGAAAACCAAATGCCATCACCACCCATGAATCTACTAAAAAGCCAAGTGCAATCATCCCAAGAGAAGATACAAAAGAAAAAATTAGCTGCACTAACTCTTGATTTCCAAAAAACATCAGCTTAATCAATTGACCTCCATCCAGCGGGTCGAGTGGTAATAAATTTACCACATTTAAGAGCACAAACAATACTCCCAACTGAATGACCCAAAAAATATTCTCAGTAATTCCATATTCCAACAATACAAAGCCGATTAAGATTCCAGGAACTGGACCTGCTAATAATACCAATGCACTTTGAGTTTGGGAATAGATTTTCTTCTTTCCTTGCACCAAAGCTCCCAAAAAGGGAATGAACAACATTTTTAATTTAGAGTATCCAAACAATTTCATCATTAAAAAGTGGCCTCCCTCGTGGACCAATAAAACTCCCAATAAAAATGCAATGAACAAGTAATCCTCAATAATGATTGAAAATGTTAATGCAAACAACACCATGGAGAACACGGTTATTGCAGGGTGTCCTCCTTTCTCTTTCCTGACCAAATTAGGTTTTGGCGGGTAATATTGTTCAAAATCATCCATATAACAAATTTCAGATTAATCGTTGTAAGTACAGTTGATGTTATGTACCCTGCAACCGAAACATAAAATTACGGATAATTAACAGCGTCGCCTATATTTTGTTATGTTAAATGTTGGTTAAAACAGATAAAAGTATAATTTCGTGACATGCTGAAAGCCACAAACATTTGTAAGCGATTCGGAACATTGGAGGTTCTTCAAAATATCTCGCTGGAAATCGGTGCGAAAGAGATTATTTCAATAGTTGGAGCATCTGGAGCGGGAAAAACAACATTGCTTCAAATCCTTGGTACTCTCGAACGACCTGATACAGGAGAGGTAGCTCTCAATGGAATTAATCCATTTGAATTATCTCCCAAAAAAATTTCCGCCTTTCGCAATACAGAAATTGGTTTTATCTTCCAGTTTCACCAGCTTTTACCGGAATTTACTGCGCTGGAAAATGCCATTCTTCCCGCACTGATCAGGGGTATCTCCAAAAAAGAAGCCGAAAAGAAAGCTACCGATTTATTTCGTTTTTTAAACCTGCACAATCGTGATCATCACAAACCCGCGGCTCTGTCCGGAGGTGAGCAGCAAAGGGTCGCTGTTGCCCGTGCCTTAATTAACTCTCCAAAGGTTGTTTTCGCTGATGAGCCATCTGGAAATCTGGACACAAAGAATTCTCAAGAATTGCATCAATTGTTTTTTGACTTGCGCGATAATTTCGACCAAACATTTGTAATCGTAACACATAACGAAGAATTAGCCGCAATTTCGGATCGAAAATTAGTCATGGCTGATGGTAAACTACTATAGTCGTGCGTTTTTCTGAAGTCAAAGAGCTTTTAGACCTTAAATCGAAGCAATTCAATTCAAGTGATTTCATTGGTACAGATCCAATTCAAATTCCGCATCAATTTTCTAAAAAAGAAGACGTTGAAATCATCGGTTTACTCGTCGCTCTCATCGCTTGGGGAAACCGTAAATCAATCATTACCAATGGAAATAAGCTTGTTGACATTATGGGAAGAGAACCTCACAACTTTATTCTTGATTACGACACGCGGTACCATAGAGAAATTCAATTTGTGCATCGCACCTTTAACACCATCGATTTAGATTTTATGCTACGTGCACTTAAAGAAGTCTACTCAACGCACGGAAGTCTCGAGCATACTTTTTCTACACATTCCTCTTATCCGGGAATGAAGGGACGAATTGTCAACTTTCGTGAAACACTGTTATCTGTCCCCCATGAACAACGAACTGAAAAACACTTGTCGAACCCCTTAAAAAAATCTGCTGCAAAACGCATCAACATGTATCTACGCTGGATGTGTCGTAAAGATGAACACGGGGTTGACTTCGGCATATGGAGCTCCATTCCTACTTCAGAACTTTATCTTCCTCTCGATGTGCACACCGGGAATGTAGCGCGTAAATTAAACCTCATCAATCGCACTCAAAATGATTGGGAGACTTTAGAAGAGCTCATGAGTATATTGCGTAAAATGGATCCTCTTGATCCTGTAAAATACGATTTTGCCTTATTTGGGCTTGGTGCTTTTGATCAATTCTAGGCTCGATTAAAATAAATACGTACCTCGCAATTGTAGTGACGTGAAATATTGTCCTTTGTTGAGCAGATTATTGTGCCAATCTCCTAAAACAAAGTTGTTCGGTGCGAAAACTTGAGTAGATGCATGATCGCGGACAGGGAGTAGCGAATTTTGATACCCTATCCCTAAATGAAAATTTTCATTCAATGCATATTCAATCATAAAATGAAAAGAGAATTCAGCTTGCTTAAAAATACGTTCAGGAGAAATATCTCCGAACATGGAACGTTCACGGTGATTGATTCTGTAATTTACCCCAAGTCCACTACCTAAGACCCACTGTTGAAAGCTATAGTGCAGAAGAAGGGGGATTTCAACGTAATTTACACGTAAACGGTACGTAGTAAAATCAGCATTTTGATATTTTCGAGCGCCTTTTTGATTTAATGCTAAACGACCACTTATGGTCCATTTTTCAGACAATTGGGAACGTAAGCCGAGACTGGCATATCCTCCGAACTGACCAAAACCATAAAATCCATCTCCACTTATTTGACTAGAGGTCATTCCAACTTCTGCAAATCCCTGAAACATTCGTTGCGAATTACTCATCTCAGCAATGAAAAGCAACACAAGTAAGAAATTGATTTTTATCAGATTATACATTATCATGCCTATTAAGTCTTTAAATATACTAATTTTGAATCCACAAAAAGGAGAACATGACCACATTCAAACTTGTTATCGGTGTCTTTTCACTTTTCAGTATTGGACTTTTGGTATTCTCGTTTTTCGTAGATCATGAATCTGAACTTTACCAACTACTTAATTATTTCGATTACGGTTTTTGTGTTTTATTTTTATATGACTTTTTCTACGAGCTATACCATTCCGAGCGCAGAACGCGCTATTTCTTCAGCATGGGGTGGTTGGATTTGCTATCTGCGTTTCCTGTAATTCATGAATTCAGATTTGTACGAATCTTTCGGGTATTTCGAATTGTTCGGCTCATCAATTCGTTCAATGAGTTCAGACTATTCGTCAAGTTCGAAAAAAAGTCTTCTATCTATGCCTTGATTTTGGTACTTATTACCTTCATCATTGTCTCAACTTCATTTCTTGTACTCTATATTGAAAAGGATTTAGGAAACATACAAACAGCAGAAGACACACTCTGGTGGGCTTACATCACAGTTACTACCGTAGGTTATGGTGATTATTATCCCGTAACAATCCCAGGTAAGGCAGTAGCCTCCGTACTTATTTTCACAGGATTTATAGCATTCGGTACGATTATTTCCTACGTGAATGACCGTTTGAGTAAAATCAAAGATATCTAAATGCTTGTATTAAGAACGCTTTAATTCAGATTACTCAGCTAGTTCAGACTTATGAGAAATCAAGTAACGTGCAAAGTATTTTTCAGAATCCGACGATAATGGTAGTTCTACTAAATTAATTGTACGCCTGTTTGAAGCTGATACACGACTTTCGGTGGCTGCATTAAAAATATTATAAGCGTCTAATGATTTACACGCCAGACGAGCAGGAACCACCTCAAAAATGTACTTCTCCGATTTCTTATAGCGATTTACCCAGGTTGGCTCATAAAAAACCTTGTGCAGCTGCGGTGACTGATTTCCCAACTTTATGAATTCAACGCCAACAAATAAGCCATCTTCAGTATTGTAATTCTTTACAGACTCGTAGCGTTGATTCGAAATAAAATTCCCCATAGAATAAGCGACAAAGGTGACATGGTCGGTGGAATCATTCACCAAAAAATCAATGGGTTGTACTACATGCGGATGACTTCCAAAAATAACATCGACACCTGCAGTGTTTAACGCATGCGCCACTTCTAATTGACTTTTAGAAGGTTCTTGCATGTATTCCTTGCCCCAGTGCACAACAAAAACAACAAATTCAGCGCTATCCGATTTCATTTTTCGAACAACCTCTTGCATTTTCTTTAAATCAGCTGTGGGTTCATAAGGATCAAATGAATTCAATAACGGTTCATGCGCTTTTGAAACTGCGAGACCATTAATCGTTTTTAGACCTTGTTCATTTTTGCCCGACTCATAGGTGTATGATGCCAATCCTATCTTCACTCCTTTGACTTCACGAATTACGTAGTTCTTTTCATCGATCGATTTTTGTGTACCGATGGATTCTAGCTTGTTTTCATGCAGCACATCTAACGTTCTCAACATGGCCTCTCCTCCGTTGTCATAGGTATGGTTGTTCGCCGTTGCTACTAAATTAATTCCCGATTTTTTAATCGCTGCGGCTAATGCATCTGGGGTATTAAATTGAGGATACGCAGAATAGCCTTTTTCCTCCCCCGCAAACGTTGTTTCAAGGTTGCCAATCATAATATCAACACTTCCAAAAAGCGCTTGCATATATTGAAAGTTATTCTCAAAATTGTAGGTTCCATCCTCTTGTTTTTGGGCGGTTAGCTGTGTTTGATGCGCCATGATATCTCCTACCGAACTGATGCGAATGCGAATGGTATCTGAAGATGCATTAGTCAGTGTATCTGTTCCGAATGAATCAACTAGTTCTCGACTTATTGGCAAATCCTGCTGAATACTCGTTTGACTAATTACCAATAAGATTAACCCGACGAAAACGATTGAAAAACTACGTAAATGATGCATAAGGCCTAAAAAAAAGAATATACTTACTACGAAGACTGGACCAAAAAGTTTTGTCATCAAAAATCACCCCATCTATCCACTTTGATTTACTTTAAATGGAATGCAGACAAAAACTAGTCGTCAAATTGAGCAACCCTAATTTCAATCGGTACCAATGCCCTCTTACAAGCAAGTTCAATGCAGTCGAGATAAGGTTCGAGTTGGTGGTCTCTTTTTATGCTATTCATCCAAAATATGACCTTTGACACCCCTTTTTCTTGCAGCTGAAGCACTAATAACTGAGCGTGCGCGTCTACTTCTTCCGCTTTCAACAGATGGTCATAATAAGCAATTTTATCTGCAGTTGAAAGAAGACCATATTTTCCGGAGAGAATCAGGCATTCGGCGTTTGCCTCTTGTGCAGCTCGATGCACATGGTTGATGCGTTCACTTCGGTATACTTCTATTGCTGGCATGGGATAATCAACCCTGTACTTCCTTGCAGAACAGTACGTACAAAAAATGATCATCTAAACCGATTAAATTCCATTAAATTATTATTAGAAAGCCCATTAACAAAAGGATAAGTTGTAGTTATCCATTATTTGCTTTCCAACCATACACGTGCATTCACAAATGCCTCCAACCATGGAGAAACTTTATCCTCATCTCTGCCAGCTGGATAGTTTGCCCAGTTCCAGGGGAAGGTTGAACGCTCGATGTGCGGCATCATCACCAAATGACGCCCAGTTTTGTCGCACATCATTGCAGTATCGTAGTCGGAACCATTTGGATTAGCCGGATATGTGTCATATCCGTATTTCCCGACGATGTTATAGCGATCCTCGGCATAAGGCAGATTAAACTTCCCTTCACCATGTGAAATCCACACACCCAATGTTGCTCCTTCCAATGAAGACAGCATCACCGAATTATTCTTCTGTATCGTTACGGAAGTAAACGCACTTTCGTGTTTCTGAGAAGTATTGTGCTTCATTTTGCCGTGTAACTCATGGTCTGGATTAATCAATTCTAATTCCATCAACAGTTGACATCCATTACAAATCCCTACTGATAGTGTGTCTTTGCGCTCGAAGAATTTTTTTAATGCGGTGTTTGCTTTTTCATTATAGAGAAACGCACCTGCCCAACCTTTGGCTGATCCCAGCACATCTGAGTTAGAGAATCCTCCTACTGCACCAATAAACTGAATGTCCGCTAACGTTTCCCGACCTGAGATAAGATCGGTCATGTGCACATCCTTCACATCGAAACCTGCCAAATACATGGCATTTGCCATCTCGCGCTCTGAGTTACTTCCCTTTTCACGAATAATCGC
>JAQWYK010000043.1 GCA_029254025.1 Crocinitomicaceae bacterium
ATTACTCAGCGCTGTTTTAGTGCTATCGAACTGTTCCAACCCGAAAGAAGGAAAAACAGGTTTCAACTTGTTCACCGTTCAACAAGACCGTGAATTAGGAGCACAAGTTGCTGCTGAAATCGATGGAAATCCACAAGAATATCCTGTCTTAGATAGTGCACAATATCCTGCAGCATATAAATACCTTTACGACATGCGGGACCGTATTCTGAATAGCAGGCAAGTGGTGCACAAAGACAAATTTCAATGGCGTTTGCGGATCATTCGGGATGACAATACTTTAAACGCATTTTGTACACCCGGTGGATATATTTATGTCTACACTGGTTTGATTAAATTCCTTGATGCAGAAGATCAACTCGCAGGAGTAATGGGGCATGAAATCGCTCACGCGGATTATCGGCATTCAACACGTCAAATGACACAAATGTATGGCGTACAACTTTTGTTAAGTGTTTTAGCAGGAGACAGAGGAGCACTAAAGCAAATTACTGGAGGGCTCATTGGATTAAAATTTTCGCGGTCACATGAAACCGAGGCCGATGAGGCTTCTGTCATTTATTTGTGCCCCACGGACTATGATGCAGCTGGCGGAGCTAAGTTCTTTCAAAAAATCCAAGAAGTTGGTGGAGCTACTCCACCCGAATTTTTGAGCACGCATCCGAATCCAGAGAATAGAATTGACAACTTTTACAATAATAAACTCGTTCAAGGATGTGCTGGGACAGAAGATTATCAAGCGCGCTACACTGCTTTTAAAAACTCTCTCCCATAGATCGCTATGATTGTACAGCTCGAAACCGGCAAAAAAATCAATTTAAAAGAAGGGCATGACATCTCACTTCCCCTTTCAAATAGTCCACTCAACCCGACGGCATGGTACGTAAACCCTCCGCGCTTCGAACCAGTACTGGAAAACGGATGGGTAGGTTCGGTGGAATTGGGTGGTGCCGTTAATTTTAGGAATATTTACTTCAATCCACATGGTCATGGAACCCATACCGAGTGCTTAGGGCACATTACGAAGAAAATTCACTCCATTAACAACGTGCTAAACGCTTATTTTTTCACAGCGGTGCTCGTATCGGTTTCACCTGAGAAAGTATCCGTTGAAGAAGAAATAGATTCCGTCATTACAAAAAAAACATTGGCGGCATTAGCTGCTTATTCGAGCCTAGAGGCGGTAGTTATACGAACGCTTCCCAACACCAATACTAAACAATCCTATCAATACTCATCCACCAATCCTCCTTACTTATCGTTGGATTGTTTAGAAGAACTCAATCGTTTAGGTGTTAAGCACCTGTTACTAGACCTTCCCAGTGTAGACAGAGAAAGTGACGGTGGAGCGTTAGCTTTTCACCACGCTTACTGGGGAGTACCGTCAACACCTGACATGGAACGAACCATAACAGAATTAGTATTTGTAAACAATGCTATTCCTGATGGGGAATACATGTTGAACCTGCAAGTTGCTCCCTTCGAAAACGACGCTTCTCCCTCACGACCGGTGTTGTATGCGTATATTTAATGTATTCTATGAGAGCTACATTCATTATTATTTTATTCGTTATTTCTGTTGGACTGTCGCATGGACAGCAAGAGCTTCCCGAGGCCCCGCTTGAAGCTGTTTTATTTGGCGCGTCCTTCGGACAATTTGAAAAAGTAGAAATCGGAATTCGACCTTCATTTGCACTGAATCTTCAAATAAATAACTTCTTACAAAAAAAGAGTGTTCCGAAGAAAGAGCGGGTCAATCCATTCTTGGAGTGGGAACTCAATATTCAAGCTGAATTCACCCATGTGGCATCTGGAAAAAAAGTAATTCAACCCGGATTTTATTACCGGGAGATGGACCGGGATGAACGCATCAATGGCTGGATTGATAAAGAAAATGAATACCCCCTGCGCATACGGTTTTCAGCTGCGGATACTGGTCGTTGGGAAGTTGAACTGCACGTCACTGTGAATGATTCAATAAGACACCCTGTTCAACACCTCTCATTTGACATCGGACGGTCTGAAAATATCGGAATAGTAGGGGTATCAGAGAACAACTCCAATTTTATGCGGGGCGGAGAAGTCATTGTTCCAACTGGAATCAACTTACCACACCCATATATGGGGAATAACATGTTGTATAGTCTTTACCCTGAGGAAAAACTCAATATGGAGGCGTGGAAACTATTTCAAGAGGACGTCAAACAATTTGCTAATGACGGCGGTAAATACTTTCGTTTCTTCATGGGGCCCTCAGCTTCTGATATCGAATTCGAAGAGTTGGGAAATTATTATGAGCGAATGAATTATGCTTGGGAAATAGACCAAATGCTGGCCCTCTGTGAATCCAAAGATGTCCTCATTGATTTCAACATGATGCTGCATACTCCATTTATGGTGGCAGGAGACTACTATCAGTTCCGATGGGATTATTCCAGTTTTTGGCCAGATCCAAAGGCATGGCCTTACAAAGATCCTAATCCTATTTATTGTTATGCTAAGGCCTTTAACTCTAAAACTCCTTCCGATATGTTTATAAACCCGGAAGCCATGAAATACATTAAACAACGTTATCGCTATATGATTGCGCGTTGGGGTTATTCGACTTCAGTTATGATGTGGGAGCCTATGAGCGAACCGTGGCATATCAACGAGAACGGTTTTAGTCATGATACGCCCTATGATAGCATAGCAGGAAACAAAGAGCGAAAGGCTGTTCATCACTTCCATAAGGAAATTGCTCATTACATTAAGAAGGAGTTAGGTGACCCTCATTTAATTGGAGCTGTTGGCCGTTTCCCTTCAGGCGACCAGCGTATTTTCTCTCACTTGGAAATTGAGGGGATGGAATATAGCGACAGTACCTGGTATGACGAAAACATCGATGTTATCTCGATTTCCTATTACACACCTTCCCCAGAAAAATCAATACTCTCTAAACCCGGAAAATCATCCCTTCAATGCGAAGCAGGAGAAAACTCCATGTATTGCGTGATTCAACGGCTCACTGAAACCTACTCAAAGCCTGTTTTTTTCGCTGAATCAGATCATGGCGACGGTACCCACGTATGTTCGAATATGCAAGGAAATAAGCTTGATCTTATGCGCTACCCGATTTCAGGAGCAGCAGGGCACTTTATTTGGGCAGCCTTCGGTTACTCTTACGGCGATCAACAATACGCCATTGATGAACGTGGGATTTGGAAAGAAGCCATCCTTGCTGAGCACTACTTTAATTCAGCGACCGCTCGTGCCATATTCAACACAACGACTATTCAAGGAAGAGAACGTCAGCGAATACGAGGAGCTTCTAAATCCGTTAAAAACCACGAATATAGGCTTTCCCAAGACCGAAAAAAAGGCATAGGGTATATTTACAACCGAACATTTAATGCCCATACTGCTGGATCGGCCGATGGGATACCAACCACACCGGAAAGTCCATGCTTCATCAATGAGTCAGACTTCCAAACAGCACAAGAAATCAACTGGAAGCCGAATAAGATGATATTAGAAGGGTTAAATCCACGACAACGCTATTCCATTCGTTATTACGGTTTTGAAAACGGAGAATTCGTGAATGGCTTTGAAATTCGCACGAACATGTTTGGTAAAGCAAAATTAGTGCACCCGGTTTTAGGTACCACCCCAGAAGAGCATCCATTCTTTTGGTATCAGCTCACTGCTGAATAGAATCGGAAAAATTCTCCAAAAGGTTCATCAAACATTTTTATCTTTACAGTTCAATCAAGGAATCGATGGCAAAGTTTACGTTAAGCATTGAAGATGATTTTGATTTCGACTTATTCGGATTTTGTTCACATTACACTGATTATCGCGCATGCTGGGCAATCAATGAAGGTCTTGATTTAAAACTTGTGAAATCTGATGAGTCCTTCATGGTTTCAGGAAAAAAAGGAGATATCGTCTCCGCTCACTCGTTTTATGAATGGTTCGATGAAGAAAATTTATTACACTACTACTTGATTAAAAATAAAGACGGGGTTCACTTTTTAATTCCGGAACTGTCTCAAATTGATTACTTTCTAATTGTCAAAGAGTCTGGCGTCATAGCACCGACCGAATTCATTACCAAATTAAAACAAACACCAGGTGTTTTAACAGGATTTCATTATGATCCATATGAATTAAAATCAGCAAAACATCTGATTTTTTAGATTGGTTATCACAAAGAAGACACAAACATAACTGAAACTTTACACAGGAATTGAACATAAAGATTGAATAGTCGTTATCTTTGGTTACGATGCTGAAGAAAAATGGTCATATCGACTTTGAAGTATTCAGGTAAACAAAAACACATGAAAAAAACTAAAATAGTAGCCACGATGGGGCCGGCTTGTGCCGATAAAGAAACCTTACGCGCAATGATGCTTGCCGGAATGAACGTAGCACGTCTCAATTTTTCGCATGGGGGCTATGATGATCATAAAAAAATCATTGACACCATCAGAGAATTAAATAGTGAAACCGGGCTAAATATCGGGCTATTAGCCGACCTTCAAGGGCCAAAAATTCGCACCCGTAAAATGAAGGACAACGGTGTCTTACTCGAGAACGGGAAGGAAGTTACGATTGTTGTCGACGATAAATTAGAAGGAACTGCGGAGAAATTTGCCATCAATTACAAAGAACTCCCTAGAGACGTTGCTGCAGGTGAACTCATCCTTTTAGACGACGGAAAACTTCAATTAGAAGTGTTGAAAACAAACGGAACCAATGAGGTCATCGCGAAAGTTAACCACGGTGGTATATTATCCTCTAATAAAGGTGTCAATTTGCCGAATACAAAAATATCCCTTCCTTGTTTAACGGAAAAAGACATTGAAGATTTGAATTGGGCGATTGAACAAAACTTCGATTGGATAGGATTGTCTTTTGTGCGATCAGCACGCGACATTATAGAGCTCAAACATATCATTGCGAATAGCAAGTGTAAAGCCAAAGTGATTGCAAAAATTGAAAAACCTGAAGCGGTTAAAGATATTGATGATATTATTCGTCAAACAGATGCCATAATGGTGGCAAGAGGGGACCTCGGAGTAGAAATTCCTATGGAGGATGTTCCTCTTGTGCAAAAAATGCTGATTCAGAAATGTTACCTACATGCTAAACCCATCATTGTAGCAACGCAAATGATGGAAAGTATGATCGATAATATTACGCCCACTCGAGCAGAAGTGAATGATGTCGCCAATGCTGTTTTAGATGGTGCAGATGCCGTAATGTTATCCGGTGAAACTTCTGTGGGTAAGCACCCGATTCAAGTTATCAATGCGATGTCAAAAATCGTTACAAAAATGGAAACTTCAGAGGCGATTTATCACAAAGAGGAGTTGCCAGAAAAGAATCAAGAACGCTTTATCTCGGATTCTATTTGTTTTAACGCCACACGCCTTTCCCAACGAGTAGAATCTAAAGGGATTGTTACCATGTCGTTTTCAGGCTACACCGCCTATAAAATTGCTTCACAACGCCCGAAAGCGCCAATTTTTGTGTTTACAAGCAACAAGCGTATCCTAACCCAAATCAATTTGATTTGGGGAGTACGTGGGTTTTATTACGACAAAGTAGTGAGTACCGACCATACAATTGCCGATATCAAGTATATTCTTAAAAAAGAAGGTATGCTAAAGGAAGGAGATTTAGTAATCAATATTACTTCAATTCCTATTGAAGAAATGGGTAAATCCAATATGTTGAAATTGAGTTATGTAGACTAACGGAATGGCAGTTAAAGTTTTTCAATGAATCCATTGAAACAGGGGCAAAGCATACTTATTTGCCGCTGTTTAGGTGTTTCTTTAAGTTCTATTTTATCACATAGCGAAGGGCTCCTGAACCCCCCCAGCCAAAACCGACAGAGTTGATGATTCCAACATAAGGTCCCATATCAAACGCCAAATCAATTGGAAGTCCAATCAGTGGGTCCAAGTTCCAATCTAAACCAATGGCCGCAACTGCACCAAAATATAATCCTTGATTATAGGTGTTTCCAGTTGGAAGGTTGTTCCACGTACCAACGGCTCCGCCAACACCAATAAACCAATCTAATCCGTCGACAATACTTGTTGAATTCTGCCATTCATACATTACCGAGCCTCTTAAGTGATTATTTCCACCACCTAGAGTGAACTCTAACGCATTGTTTCCTCCGATGAACGTTTTAAAGTTCAACCCACCTCCGACTATTCGACCGCCGGCCGCATTACCCCCCTTTAACCCAATGGACATTTGATGATTTTGTGAAAAACCAAACGTCATGATAAATACACTACTAAGTAAAAATACTATCTTTCCCATAACCCAATTATTTTTATTCGAAGATATGGAAAAATTAGGGGATAAAATAAAAAAAGCGCCCCTAAAATGGGGGCGCTTTTTTTGAATATCAGAACTGATTATTTACTATTCAATAATTGAACAAATCCGTGGTGTGTTTGGCTTACTTCATCCATCCCGGTAATTGTAAATTTATAGAAGTATGTTCCATCCTTACATGGCGCACCAGTATTCATGTTTTTACCATTCCATGCCGCGTTAACATCTGTGGATTCAAAAACAACGTTCCCCCACCGGTTTAAGATCACCATATCCAACGCAATTGCGTTTTCTGGGTTAATACTAAAGACGTCATTACTTCCGTCATTGTCAGGTGTAAAAACGTTTGGCATATCAAAGTACAACGGCAACAACAGATTCACAACGACAGTTTGGTAAGCTGTATCGGCACATGCTCCTTCTGTTACAACTAGAGACACGAGATATGTACCTTCTTCATTATAGAGAGATGATTGATCGGTAGGGGTAGCTGTCGAAGCTGTTTCACCATTATCAAAGTCCCAAACATAAGAACTTCCTCCAAAACTATTATTAATGAAAATTACGTTCAACGGCGCGTTTCCAACAGAAGGGTTTGGTGTAAAAGACGCTGTTGGAGGCGGATCTTGTTCTAAGAAAATCGAATCATTCACAGCACACACATCATCTTCTATAGAGAAGTAATACCATCCCGAAGGCAGGTCTTCCCAAACAGAAGCATTAATATTATTTGGGTTACTTTCGCCCGGACCATTCCACGTGTACAAAGGCGTTCCTGTAAATCCACTACCGATTCCAGACACAGCGCCAGTTGCCAATCCACACTCAGAAGGGAATTGGAACATCGTATCTATTGCAATTGTTTGATTCAAGTTAACGATAGCAGTATCTTGCACTTCAAAACCACATTGGTCTGTTGCAGTATAAACAAAATAATATGGACCGTTTTCTCCAACCACGGGAACCTGCACAGGTGTTCCTGTTTGGCCGTCATCCCATTCATAACTGTAAGGAGGGAATCCACCAGTAACTGAGCCCCATATAGTGACCGAAGTATCCTGACAAAGAATTGTAGTATCCGTAGCCATGGTTTCAAAGTTGGGTTCTAGGAGTAACCATATGGTTCCCTCAGCAAAAATGGTGTCTCCACAAGGAGTAATCGTTTGTGCATTTACAGTCAGTGAAAATGGGTTGCCAGAAGGCCCGCCGTTTGTTGGTGTAATTGTAAGAGACACAGTATCCTCCCCAGGGTAGAAAACCACCGAGTCGCCAGGGGCTAAAAAGTTATAATCTGTTCCTTCCACAGCGTCCCCACTCGTTCCGAAGTAAATAACTAGTGTGTCGCTAGTCTGGTTTGCTGGGCGTGTAAAATAAATTATTCCTTCTGTACAATTTGCTACTAGCGTCGTGTCAGACGTTGAAGCACCTGCCTGTATATCAATGTTTACCACATCAGAGGTAAATGAGTTTGCCTCAAGAAATACACCAGAGTCTAACGCCGTATCAAAGTCATTCGCAATGGCCAATTTAATGTGAAACGTATCACTACAAATCAAATCAGATGTAGCAGCTAATACAACTGTTCCACCGTTGAACGCGGGAAGACCTGTTGTAGCCGTGAAAATAGGGTTATAAGATGTAGTAAAGTAGATAGTGTTATTTTGCCAGTTAGGATCCGCTGCCGCACACGTCGAAGCCAATCCTCCACCCGTAGGCACACCACCGTTTACAGTGTTAATCGCAACAGGTACTGTTGTTCCAGGAACAGTTGCAATATTCACAGCATTGTTAGAATATGGCCCTGTGATTCCAGGACCAGAAATAAAGAATCCAAAAGCATCGTTAAAATTTGAACACGTGTAACTAGAATACTCCAATGAGGCGAATATGTAGTTAAACGATAAGGTATCTCCAGTTGGCACGAAATCAAATTCAATGACCGCTCCGTTCGTCGCAGAGCCACTTGTAATGGAATTTAAATCTGGATCATTCAAGTTTCCTCCCCCCGAAGCTGTTGTCATCAATACACCCGACTGAATTGGGAAGGCAGATGCTCCAGCATTGAACTCAAAAACATTAGGCTGCGCCACATTTGCGTTTCCTCCAATTGAAGGGTTATATTGTATGTTAAATGCATTGATCCCAGCACCAATCAAAATGTCCTCAACCGCTTGAACTGGAGTGATTGGTCCATTAGGGCTCAAATTAAGCTGTGACCAAGATACTACAGAAAGACCCATAAAAACAAATGTTGCAACTAACTGTGAACTATATTTTTTCATCTTAGAAAGATTTTTTTCATGTTAAAGACCCACAAAGAAAAGGAAAGGTTGCATAACTTCATAAGTTATTAATACATAATACAAGAACTGACTATTTCTGTGAAAAAATTACGAAGCTCGCCGTGAATCATTAAATTTGTAGAACAACATCAAGATAATGGAAAAAACAAACACATTTATTCAAACCAACAAAGACCGATTTCTAGAAGAATTACTAGCTCTTTTGCGTATTCCTTCTGTTTCAGCAGACCCTGCATACGATGGGGATGTTCGTAAAACAGCTGAGAAGGTGGCTGAAAGCATGAAAAATGCAGGTGCTGATAACATTGAAATTTGTGAGACAGCAGGACACCCTATTGTTTATGGTGAAAAAATTATTGACGCCACGTTGCCTACTGTTTTAGTCTATGGGCACTACGACGTGCAACCAGCAGATCCGATTGAATTGTGGGACTCACCGCCGTTTGAACCTGTAATTAAACCAACGAAAAATCACCCTGAGGGGGCTATTTTTGCCCGAGGCGCTTGCGATGATAAAGGACAAATGTTTATGCATGTAAAAGCATTGGAGGCGATGGTTAAAAGTGGCGAGCTTGCGTGTAATGCAAAGTTCATGATTGAGGGAGAAGAAGAAGTCGGGAGCGAAAATTTGGGGGTCTTCATAAAAGAAAATAAAGAACGCTTAAAAGCAGATATAATTTTAGTATCTGACACAGGAATTATTGCGAATGAAACTCCATCTATTACAACTGGTTTGAGAGGCTTGAGTTATGTAGAGGTAGAGGTTACGGGACCAAATAGAGATTTACACTCTGGTTTGTATGGAGGATGTGTGGCAAACCCCATCAATATTTTAGCACAAATGATTGCCCAGTTGCACGATGAGAAAAATAAAATCACTATCCCTGGATTTTACGATAAAGTCATTGAGATTAGTCCTGAAGAGCGCGCTGAAATGGCAAAAGCGCCATACTCTGAGGAGGCGTATAAAGCTTCCATTGATTTGACAGACGTGCATGGTGAGGAGGGATTTACAACACGTGAACGAGGGTCAATTAGACCTGCTTTAGATGTAAACGGCATATGGGGCGGTTACATTGGAGAAGGAGCGAAGACCGTAATCGCTTCAAAGGCATATGCTAAAATCTCCATGCGGTTGGTGCCTGATCAAGACCCACACGAAATTACGGAACTGTTTACGCGCTATTTCGAATCGATTGCCCCATCTTCTGTGCGCGTAAAGGTAAAACCACATCATGGTGGAGAGCCTGCTGTAACGCCTATCAATTCTAACGGATACCTTGCGGCAAGTAAGGCAATGGAGATGACATTTGGAAAAAAACCTATCCCTCTTCGAAGCGGAGGGAGCATTCCAATTGTTGCGCTATTTGAAAAGGAATTAGGATTAAAAACTGTGTTGATGGGATTTGGGCTCGACAGTGATGCTATTCACTCTCCGAACGAACATTATGGCGTATTCAATTACTTCAAAGGCATTGAAACAATTCCTTATTTTTATAAATATTTCGCGGAATTATCTGCAGAAAAATACTAAAGTTTAGCTGCCATTCGCCGATGACAAAAATACAATTTGTGCTATTCCTTGTAACTGCTCTTCTACTCTCCTCATGTATTGAAGAGCCTCATTTCAAGGGATTTTCCAATTTTAAATTGGCTGCCTATGACAATAATGTACTGCTCTTTAACGTAGATGTGTCAGTCAATAACCCCAACAGGTTCGGAATAAAAGTTAAGAAGTCGTATTTGGATGTTTATGTCGGTGAAAGTTACATTGGCAAAGGAAAATTGACGAAAGCGATAAAAGTGAAACGAAAGCGAGAGTCCAACCTAACAATTCCAGTTGAACTGGCGCTAGAGAAAGGAGCATTGTTCAAACTAATACGCTTGGCGACGGCAAAGAAAGCAATGATTCGCGTGGAAGGAGTGGTGCGTGGCTCTGCCATGGGCATTCCTAAGAAAGTCAAGGTCAACAAAACAAAAGAAGTAAACATCAAGGATCTCGGAATTAATTTTGGGAGCTTACTCGGGAAATAATCCTATGGAAAAAATACCCAACGACTTAATTCATGCTTCTAGTCCTTACCTGAAGCAGCACGCATACAACCCCGTAAAGTGGGTGGAATGGACTTCATCAGCCTTTGAACAGGCGGCACAAGAAGGTAAATTAGTACTGGTTTCCATTGGTTATTCTGCCTGTCACTGGTGTCACGTCATGGAGCACGAAAGCTTTGAAGATCATGACGTCGCGGAAGTAATGAATAAACATTTTATCTGTATCAAAGTCGATCGAGAAGAACGACCAGATGTGGACCAAGTATACATGGAAGCCGTACAACTAATGACGCAACGTGGAGGGTGGCCATTGAACTGCTTCACCTTGGCGGATGGACGGCCAATTTATGGCGGCACGTATTTCCCAAAAGATCAATGGCTTAATGTATTGAACAGTTTGGTTTATACCT
>JAQWYK010000049.1 GCA_029254025.1 Crocinitomicaceae bacterium
ATTACTACGGATTCCCGCTTGATGATGATGAAAAATACGCCTTACTAAGGGTTATTGAATACAGTTTCGGATTCTACGTCCTTCGTTATATCGTTAAGTTTGTCTACGATTATTCACCTAAAGATTTTTTAAGGCGAAATTGGTTCGAATCGGTCGTGATTCTGCTACTGATTGTTGAAGGAATTGCGTACAATTTCTTCAATACCATGTTCATTTCTAAATTCTTTGTATGGCTTGGATTTGAGGGGTTTGGAGATGTTTCCAATATTTTTGTACAGCTCTTCTTTATAATCTATATCGCTGCGGAAGTATTCAAAAAACGTGACTTTCACATGTGGTTTAAAATTCACCCTGGGCTTCTGTTTACATTTTCTATTTTGGGGATTATTTTAATTGGAACGGGATTACTGCTGTTGCCAGAAATGACTACTTCCGGAGGAATTCCTTTTACGGACGCGTTGTTTACTTCTGCTTCGTCAGTGAGTGTTACTGGACTAATGACAGTTGATGTAAGTGCGGATTTTACATTTAAAGGACACCTTGTAATTCTGTTTTTAATCCAAGTTGGAGGGTTGAATACCATAGCGTTCGCGGCGTTGTATCTGCTTGTTGCTAAATTCGGAATAGGCGTCAAACAAGACGAAATCTTGGAGGATTATGTAAATAATGAATCCTTTTTGGGAACGAGTAACATGTTTGCGAAAATTGTGCTGTGGACGCTCATTATTGAATTTATTGGGTTTTTACTCATCTTTGCGTTACTTGATCCAGCGATGTTTCCAACAACGGGAGATCATTTTTTCCAAAGTATTTTTTACTCAGTTTCTGGGTTTAATAATGCGGGTATTACCGTCATGTCAGATGGGATGATGAATGAAGCAGTGATGCACAATTATGGATTTCATTCCGTGGTGATGATTCTTTTCTTTTTAGGCGGTTTTGGGATGATTTATTTATTCGACATCCTCGACCCAAGAAGTATCCGCGAACGGATGAAAATGAAGTGGAAGGGTTTACAATTCGGTACTAAAATCACGTTGTTTTATACCTTGTTGCTACTTGTTCTTGGAGCAGTGGTATTTTTTACATTAGAGTACGACCGATTGTTGGAGGGACAACCTTGGTATGGGAAAATGGTAAGTACGTTCTTTTCATCGATGACTACAAGAAATGCTGGATTTAACACCGTAGATATTGGAAGTTTGAGCATGCCCGTATTGGTATTTTTCTTATTCCTGATGTTTGTGGGGGCAGGATCAGGTTCTTCCGGTGGAGGTATTCGAGTATCTACTTTCGGAATTATGGTATCTTCTGTTTTATCTACGATTCGCAGAAAACCTTACACAGAAATGTTTAAACGTACGATTTCAAACGATTTAGTGCTTAAGGCATATTCCATTTTTATCTTTTTTATCGTTGGAAATCTGATCGGGATATTTGCGTTACTCATCACGGAGCAAGAGGCGCTTGAGTCAGGCGCGTTCTCATTGATTGATATCATTTTCGAACATGTTTCCGCAGCGAGTACGGTGGGATTGTCAACTGGATTAACGCCTGAATTGACTACGGCAGGAAAATATGTCATAATTGTGGCTATGTTTATTGGTCGTGTGGGAACATTAACACTTGCTTACTTGTTAGGAAAGCAAGTACTCAGTAAAAATTACAAATATCCTTCGGGACATACAATGGTGGGTTAGATATGACACAAGAAAGTAAAGTAGTAAAACCGTATAGCAGCGCAGATAAATCAAAAAAGGAAGAAGTAGCTGAGATGTTTGATAATATTTCGGGTAAATACGACTTTTTGAATCATTTTCTTTCGTTAGGGATTGATAAACTTTGGCGTAAAAAAGCGATTAAAATGCTGCGCGACATCCAACCCAAAAAAATCATTGATTTAGCCACAGGTACTGGTGATTTTGCCATTGCAGCACTGAAATTGAATCCAACCGAAGTAGCTGGTGTGGACATCTCCGAAGGAATGCTCGCAAAAGGACGAATCAAAATGAAAAAGCGCAAGGTAGATAACGTGATTTCCATGAATTATGGAGACTCCGAAAACTTGCCTTTTGACGATAATTACTTTGATGCGCTTACCGTAGGATTTGGCGTTAGAAACTACGAAAACCTAGAAAAAGGTTTGTCCGAAATGCTGCGTGTCATACGACCAGAAGGAAGAGTAATCATTTTGGAGTTTTCCAAGCCTAAGCATTTTCCGATCAAACAATTATTCAATTTCTATTCGAAACGTATTATTCCTTTCCTTGGAAAAGCCATTTCCAAAGACAAGAGGGCGTATGCGTATTTGCCAGAGTCTGTTGAAGCATTTCCAGAAGGTCAAGCATTCTTGGATATTTTAACCAAAGTAGGGTACAAAAATGTCAGCGCACGACCTGTTTCAGGTGGAATTGCCACGATTTATGTAGGGGAGAAGTAAAAGGGTTGAGCTAACTGCGCGTGGAATCATTTTGGGCGTGAGATGATTCAAACTTTTCACCAAGTTTTAAAACATCTTTATTATCTTTGACCTTCTTGGGCTGACTCTAATCATTGGGCCCATGTCAGAGTAGCATATGAAAAAAATTCAAATGGTGGACTTGGTTTCTCAATACGAGAAAATTCAACCTCAAGTTCAAAAAGAAATCAATAGTATTTTAGCGAATGCACAGTTCATCAATGGACCGGCAGTTCATGAGTTTCAAGCTGATTTAGAAAAATATTTAGGCGTGAAGCATGTGATTCCATGTGCCAATGGTACAGATGCCTTGCAAATTGCCATGATGGCTTTAGGGTTAAAGCCTAGTGACGAAGTGATAACACCTTCGTATACATACATCGCTACAACAGAAGTGATGGGGTTATTGCGTTTAAAACCTGTTTTCGTAGATTGTGACCCGAAAACGTTCAATGTTTCTCCAGCTGCGATTCGCAAAGCGATTACCGCGAAAACGAAAGCGATTGTCCCTGTGCATTTGTATGGTCAGTCGTGTGACATGGATGAAATCATGAAAATCGCTAAAGAATACAACCTATTCGTTATTGAAGATAACGCCCAAGCAATTGGGTGTGATTATCATTCCGCTGATGGTTCGGTAAGGAAAACGGGTGCCATTGGTGATTTTGGGTGTACGAGCTTCTTTCCGTCCAAGAATTTAGGATGTTATGGCGACGGTGGTGCAATTTGTACGAACGATGATGATTTGGCTTCAAAAGCACGAATGGTTGCAAACCATGGTCAAAGCAAGCGTTACTACCATGATGTTGTTGGGTGTAACTCACGTTTAGACACCATCCAGGCAGCTGTGTTGAAAATTAAGTTGGCCCACCTTGATGAGTACATTGATGCACGCAGAAAAGCGGCTGATTATTACGATAAATCGTTCGCGATGGAGTCGAAACTAACAACTCCATTTCGAGACCCTTCCAATAAACATGTATTCCACCAATATACCTTGCAGTTGACAGATGATGTAGATCGAGATGCCCTTGTTGCTTTTCTCGGAGAGCACGATGTTCCTGCAATGATTTATTACCCTGTCCCTGCGCACAACCAAAAGATGTTTGCAACGCTCGAAACTGAATGCGGAGATTTAACAACGACAGATTGGTTAACGACTCGGGTATTCTCGTTGCCAATGCACACGGAGTTGACAGAAGAGCAGTTAGCATTTATCTGCAATAAGGTGAAAGAATTTTTGAATAAATAGGCATGAAGAATATTGCAGTAGTAGGCACAGGTTACGTTGGACTCGTTACAGGAACATGTTTCGCAGAAACGGGTAATAATGTGGTGTGTGTAGATATCGACAGCACAAAAGTAGAGAAAATGAAAGCGGGTGAAGTGCCGATTTACGAACCGCACTTGGATGTCATTTTTGAACGCAATATTAATGCTGGAAGATTGACCTTTACCACTGATCTGGCTGCTGCTATTGAACATGCCGAAATCATATTTTTAGCACTACCAACTCCTCCAGGGGAAGATGGTTCTGCTGATTTATCGTACATATTGGGTGTTGCCAAAGAATTGGGGAAAATCATTAAGGATTATAAAGTAATTGTTGACAAAAGCACAGTTCCCGTTGGGACAGCAGAAAAGGTACATGCGGCAATTGCAGCGCATGCGGCCGTTGACTTTGATGTGGTTTCTAATCCTGAATTTCTGAGGGAAGGTTTTGCCGTTGACGATTTCATGAAACCGGATCGGGTAGTGATTGGAACCTCTTCTGCACGTGCTCAAAAAGTAATGGAGCAATTATACAAACCATTTGTTCGTCAAGGGAATCCAATCATTTTTATGGATGAAAAATCGGCCGAACTGACCAAATATGCCGCCAATTCTTTTTTAGCGACGAAAATCACCTTCATGAATGAAATAGCTAATTTTTGCGAATTAGTAGGAGCTGACGTGGATAAAGTACGCATTGGAATTGGTTCTGATACGCGCATCGGGAAGCGCTTTTTATTCCCCGGGATTGGTTATGGCGGTTCGTGTTTTCCGAAAGACGTACAAGCGTTGGTGAAATCTGGCCGACAAGAGAGTTTTGAGTTTGAGATTTTAAATGCGGTGATGGCGGTGAATGAAAACCAGAAAACCGTATTGATGCCCAAAATCAAGAACTTTTTCCGAAATGATTTAAAAGGTAAAAAAATAGCGCTTTGGGGGCTAGCATTTAAACCGGATACAGATGATATTCGCGAAGCACCGGCGTTGTATATGATTGATGCTTTACTCCATGAAGGAGCAGAAGTGAAAGCGTATGACCCAGAAGCCATGGATAATGTACGTGCGTTAATTGGAGATAAAATTAACTATGCGACCACTGAATATGAAGCGCTTACAGAAGCTGATGCATTAGTCATTTGCACGGAGTGGGGCGTTTTTAGAAATCCGGATTTTGGAAAAATGAAATCGATGATGAAGGATGCTGTTATTTTTGACGGCCGTAACTTATTTGAAGTGGAGGATATGACCGAATTGGGTTTTTACTACAATTCAATCGGTAGAACTACGATAAAAGGAAAGTAAAGAATGGAACAAAAAAGGGTATTAATCACTGGCGCCGCTGGTTTTTTGGGCTCACATCTCTGTGACCGATTTATTGCGGATGGATACCATGTGATTGGTATGGATAATCTCATTACAGGTAGAATAGAAAACATTGAACACCTTTTTCCATTGAAGAATTTTGAATTCTACAATCATGATGTGACCAAGTTTATTCACGTCCCTGGAAAGTTAGATTATATCCTTCATTTCGCGTCACCGGCGAGTCCGATAGATTATTTAAAAATTCCAATTCAAACGTTGAAAGTGGGGTCCCTGGGAATTCACAATTGCTTGGGATTGGCGCGGGTTAAAAAAGCACGCGTGTTGATTGCTTCGACATCTGAAGTATATGGTGACCCTGAAGTTCATCCGCAAACAGAGGATTATTGGGGACATGTAAATCCAATAGGCCCAAGAGGAGTGTATGATGAAGCGAAGCGTTTTCAAGAAGCATTAACCATGGCCTATCATACGTATCATGGTTTAGAAACGCGTATTGTGCGTATTTTTAATACATATGGTCCACGTATGCGATTGAATGATGGACGTGTGTTGCCTGCCTTTATTGGCCAAGCATTGCGTGGTGAGGATTTGACGGTTTTTGGAGATGGCTCGCAAACCCGTTCGTTTTGTTATGTGGATGACCTTGTAGAAGGCATCGTACGGCTGTTGCATTCCGACTATCCAGAACCAGTGAATATTGGAAATCCAGACGAGATTACCATTGGCGATTTTGCGGAAGAAATCATTGCCCTCACAGGAACAAACCAAAAGGTCATTTACACGGAATTACCGGTCAACGATCCGAAACAACGGCAGCCAGATATTACACGTGCGAAAACTATTCTAGGATGGGAGGCACAGGTTACCCGTCAAGAAGGGTTGAAAATTACCTACGATTATTTCAAAGGCCTTTCGAAAGAAGAGTTGTATAAAAAGGAACATAACAATTTTGAAGATTATATAAATTAGCACATGGAATATTTCGCGCACGAAACGGCAATTATTGATGAGGGGTGTACCATTGGTGCAGGTTCAAAGATTTGGCATTTTTCGCATATCATGCCGAATTGCACGCTAGGTGAAAATTGCAATATTGGTCAAAACGTCGTGATTTCTCCGGAAGTGATTCTTGGGAACAATGTGAAAGTGCAAAACAATGTTTCTATTTACACCGGTGTAATCTGTGAAGACGATGTGTTCTTAGGACCATCAATGGTGTTTACTAATGTAATTAACCCGCGCAGTGCTGTCAACCGTCGTGGACAATATAGCAAAACAACGGTGAAGCACGGAGCATCTATTGGTGCCAATGCAACGATTGTTTGTGGCCACGATATTGGTCGATTCGCATTCATAGGTGCAGGAGCCGTCGTTACGAAGCATGTTCCTGATTATGCCCTAGTGGTGGGTAATCCTGCTAAGCAAATTGGTTGGATGAGTGAATTCGGACATCGTTTGGAGTTCGATGAGGCTGGAATTGCCATTTGTGAGGAAAGTAACGAGAAGTATAAGTTGGAAGATAATAAAGTAATAAAACTATGATCAAAAACGATCAAAAAGTAAGGATCGTCGTTGTTGGTGCTGGCCATATTGGAAAGCGTCACGCAGAAATGATTCGCAGAAATGAAGAAGCTGAATTGGTGGCGATGGTAGATATACTGCCAAAAGAAGAAGTGGGTGCGGCTGAATATGAAGAGCCGTTTTATACGACAATTGAAGAGTTGTTAGCGGCCAACCACGCGTTCGATGTGGCCTGTATTTGTACTCCAAACGGATTGCATGCAGAACAAAGTATCAAATTACTCAGCGCGAATAAGCACGTGGTGTGTGAAAAACCAATGGGACTTTCGAAAGACAATTGCGAAAAAGTGATTTTCAAGTCGCTGCAGATGTCAAAACACGTGTTTTGTGTGATGCAAAACCGGTATTCGCCTCCTTCAGAATGGATTAAATCAGTAATTGATCAACAGTTGTTAGGAGACATCTTTATGGTGCAGTTAAATTGTTATTGGAACAGAGACGAACGCTACTATAAAAAAGGCGGCTGGAAAGGTACTCCGGATTTAGATGGGGGAACTTTATTTACGCAGTTTTCGCATTTCATTGATATCATGTATTGGTTGTTTGGCGACATCGATAATATTCAAGGTAAATTTGCTGATTTTACACATAAAGATTCCACTGCTTTCGAAGACTCTGGTTTTGTGAGCTTTGATTTTGTGCAAGGAGGAATGGGAAGTATCAATTATTCTACTTCCGTTGCGCATCAGAATTTAGAAAGTTCGATTACCATCATTGGTAAAAAGGGAAGTATTAAAATTGGTGGTCAATACATGAATGAGGTAGAGGTCTGTAACATTGAAGACTACGACATGCCTGAATTAGCGCCTACAAATCCAGGAAATGATTACGGTGCGTATAAAGGTTCTGCAGCAAACCACCATTATATTATAGAAAATGTAGTTGACACCTTGAAAGGGAGAACTACGGCTACGACCAACGCCCTAGAGGGCTTGAAAGTTGTGGAGATTATTGAACGAATTTACAAAGTAAGAGATGAGCAAGGGTATTTATAATGACCTACTCCAGCAAAACGCTACACTAGCGGTTGTTGGTTTAGGATACGTAGGACTTCCAATTGCATTGGAGTTTGCACGTAGAATTCGCGTAATTGGTTTTGACATCAATGCGGGTCGCGTAGAATTGATGAAAAACAATATTGATCCGTCCAATGAATTAGATGCGGAAGATTTCGAAGGGTGTAACATTGTGTTTACTGCCGATCAAGATAAGTTGAAAGAAGCTTCTTTCTTCGTGGTAGCTGTCCCAACACCGATTGACGACTCTAATTTGCCGAATTTAAAACCATTGCTGGGTGCCACAAGAACTGTGGGGAAAGCGTTGAAGAAGGGGGATTATGTAGTATTTGAATCAACGGTTTACCCGGGCTGTACAGAAGAGGATTGTATTCCGATTTTAGAGGAAGAGTCTGGCTTGAAATGGAAAGAAGATTTTATGGTTGGATATTCACCGGAGCGAATTAATCCAGGAGATAAAGTACATACACTTCAAAATGTTGTAAAAGTTGTTTCAGGATGTTGTGCTTCTTCATTAGAGGAGATTGCAAAAACATATGAACTTGTAGTAGATGCTGGTGTTCACCGGGCAGCTTCAATTAAGGTGGCAGAGGCGGCTAAAATCATTGAAAATACGCAGCGTGATGTGAATATCGCGTTGATTAATGAGTTGTCAGTTATTTTTAATAAGTTGAACATCAATACATATGATGTATTAGAGGCAGCAGGAACAAAATGGAACTTTTTGAAGTTTAGTCCGGGCCTTGTTGGTGGTCACTGCATAGGAGTAGACCCCTATTATTTGACGCACAAAGCGCAACAAGCAGGATACCATTCTAAAGTCATTACAAGTGGTCGTTACGTGAATGATTCCATGGGGTTCTACATCGGGAAGCAATGCGTAAAGAAAATGATTGCTCAGGGTAAAAATATGAACGAGGCGAAAGTATTGGTCATGGGGGCAACGTTCAAAGAAGATGTGAGTGATATTCGTAATTCCAAAGTGATTGATGTTGTCAATGAATTAAAATCATTTTCTGTAAAAGTGGATTTAGTAGACCCACATGCTTCTTCGAAGGAGATGGAGGAAGAGTACGGTGTTGCTTTGGCAGAACATACTGCAAATAATTATGATGCCATTATTGTAGCAGTCAACCATAAAGAATACAGCGCATTAATAGAAAATGACTTCAAAGGGAAATTAAAAGACGGAAAAGGCGTTTTCATAGATGTGAAAGGAATCTACAAAGGAAAAATTAAAGAGTTAGAATACTGGAGTCTATAAATGAAGGAATTCACAAAACATATTTTAGTGACAGGTGGGGCCGGATTTATCGGCTCGCATGTGGTAAGACGTCTATTGATCAATTACCCGGATTATCGAGTAATTAATTTTGATCGGTTAACCTACGCGGGGAACCTACAGAATTTAAAGGATGTTGATACAGCACCGAATTATGTTTTCGTCAAAGGTGATATTACTAGTCAGCAGGATGTGAATAAGGTGTTTTCCGATTACGGCATTACCGATGTGATTCATCTTGCTGCGGAATCCCATGTTGATCGTTCTATAAGTGGTCCGATGGATTTTGTGCTGGCTAATGTAGTTGGAACGGTTCAATTATTAAATGTGGCAAGAGAATACTGGGGAGATTTCCAGAATAACGTGTTTTATCACATTTCTACGGATGAGGTATATGGCAGTTTGGGCGATCAAGGGTTATTTGAGGAAACAACGGCTTATGACCCGAGGAGTCCTTATTCTGCGTCGAAAGCGAGTTCAGATCACTTTGTTCGCGCGTATCATCACACTTATGGTTTGCCTATACGTATTTCCAATTGTTCGAACAATTATGGAAGTCATCAATTTCCAGAAAAGTTGATCCCACTTATTATAAATAATATTGTTCAGCAGAAGGAATTACCGGTTTATGGAGATGGTAAGAACATTCGTGATTGGTTATGGGTAGAGGATCACGCGCATGCTATTGACGTTATTTTCCATACTGGAAAAAATGGGGAGACGTATAACATTGGTGGATTAAATGAATGGACGAATATCGACTTAGTGCGTCGTTTGTGCACAATACTAGACGATAAATTGAATCGTCCATCAGGAATGAATGAGCAGTTGATTCGTTTTGTTACGGATAGAGCAGGTCATGATCGCCGCTATGCCATTGATGCATCTAAACTCACCCAAGAATTAGGCTGGTCACCATCCATCCGCTTTGAAGAAGGACTGGAGAAAACAGTGGATTGGTACTTAGCCAATACAGATTGGGTAAAACATATCACCTCAGGTGACTATACGAAATACTACGAACAACAATACGCATTGAGAAAATCATAAAATGGGAATTCTTGACTCGGTATTTAGAAGTAAAAAGTCGAAAGTCGCATATGATTTAGCTGACCTCGGCGTAGATGTGCACAGTCATTTAATCCCAGGAATTGATGACGGGTCACAATCGATGGACCAAACCCTGGGAATGCTCCTTAAATTCAAGGAGCTAGGTTATAAAAAGGTCATTACGACGCCACATATTATCTCTGACTTATATCGTAATACACCAGAGATTATCTTGGCTGGGTGGAAAGAAGTGTTGGCAATGGTCAACGAACATCAATTAGATATTGAGGTGGAAGTAGCTGCCGAGTATTTTTTGGATGAGTTTCTGTTAGAGAAAGTCGTAAAGAAGGAATTGCTTTCTTTCGGAGAGAACAATGTCCTCTTTGAATTATCTTTTTCATCGCCTCCCCATCAATTAGCTGAATTGGTATTTGCTATGAAAACGAATGGTTACGTTCCTGTTTTGGCACATTTTGAACGGTATCCATATTACTTTTCGAATGCGGAAGAAGTAATCACAGATTTGCGTATGAAAGGAGTGAAACTGCAACTCAATTTGAATTCACTAACCGGACATTATGGTCCTCAAGTGAGAAAGCAAGCCGAGTTGATGATTGATAAAGGCTGGGTTGACCTAGTTGGGTCTGACTGTCATCGAATCGATCATTTGAATTTACTCGAACGCAATTTGACGCTCAACTATTTTCTCAAGCTCAAGGAACTTCCTTTAATGAATAGAGCGCTGTAATAAGTGTTTTTTATTGCAACAAAAAAGGGCAAATCATCCAATTTGCCCCTTCAAATCGTATGTTGTTAATCTTATTATTCCGCAATAAGTTGAGCACTAGATGTTGGAAATTGACGGTCGATTTTTTTAAAAAGACCTTGTAACACTTTTCCTGGTCCAACTTCAATAACCTCTGAACAACCATCTTTAATCATTTGTTCCATAGTTTGTGTCCAGCGGACTGGGGCTGTTAGTTGAGCCACTAAATTTTTTTGAATCTCTTGTGCATCACTTACGGCATTTGCAGTTACGTTTTGATAAATTGGACAAATACCATTGCTAAACGCAGTCTCCTCGATGGCTGCCGCCAATTCTTCACGTGCAGGTTCCATTAAAGGAGAATGAAACGCTCCACCTACTTGAAGCACCATTGCTCTTTTCGCTCCAGCTTCTGTCAATAGTTGACAAGCTTTTTCTATACCAGGAACTGATCCAGAAATCACGAGTTGTCCTGGGCAATTATAATTTGCCGCAACAACAATTTCATCGTTGATAGATACACAAATTTCTTCCACGACATTATCTTCAAGTCCAAGAATAGCAGCCATAGTTGAAGGCTGAAGTTCACATGCCTTTTGCATCGCTAGTGCTCGTTGAGAGACTAATCTCAATCCGTCCTCAAAGCTTAACGCGCGATTAGCAACCAATGCTGAAAACTCTCCTAAAGAGTGACCAGCTACCATTTGAGGCTGGAATGAACTTCCTAATGTTTTTGCTAAAATCGCAGAATGTAAAAAGATAGCAGGCTGGGTAACCTTGGTTTCTTTGAGTTGCTCATCTGTTCCATGGAACATGATGTCAGTAATATTAAATCCAAGTATTTCGTTGGCATTTAAAAAGAGGTCTTTTGCTTCTGATGAGTGATCAAATAGATCCTTACCCATACCGATGAACTGAGCCCCTTGACCAGGGAATACATATGCTTTCATAATGTGAATTTTAGTTGGTGCAAAAATATAAATTCTATTGAATTTAGGCTGTGCATAAAACAGAAAAGGCCCGACATAGTCGAGCCTTTTCGTTATAGAAATTAATTCTTATTTGTTAACTATCAATTTCTCAGTAACTACTGCGTTTCCTGCAGCAAAAGAGTAAGTGTAAACTCCATTTGCTAATTCAGCAGTTGGAACAGCAATTGAGTGCTTACCAGCAGCAACATTTTTTTCAGTAGTAGTGAAAACTACTTTCCCTGACAAGTCAGCGATGGTTAATGTTACAGTACTGTTGTTTTCTAACTCAAAGTTCACGTTCGCCACATCTTTCGCTGGGTTAGGGTATACTGTCAAGTTCATAGAATTCTCAGCAATGTTCTCGGTGTTCAATGACAAATCAAAGTTCATACGAACCATTGGAGTTGAAGTTGTGTAGTACCAAGTTCCATCTGTTAGATCTAAGTAGAAACAAGTTTGGTCTGCAGAGGTGCCGGCAGTTCCTGTTACTAAACCATTAGTTCCAATACCGCCTTGTGAACCAACAACTAATAGGTAAGACTCACCAGCGTTCAATGTTTGAGGGGTGTTGAAAGGCATAGTGATCCAAGTATCTAGATCATCAGCAGTCAAAACACCTATGTCAGTTCCATCCACGTAAATGAAGTCTCCTGTTGCAGGGTCAATGCTGTAAAGTGTTCCATCGCAGTCAGCGTCAACATCAGAAGTAGCACTTACGTAGAAGTCAATTCCGTAAAGAACATCAGAAGTTACGATATCAAATACGTTACCTACCTGGTATCCAGCAGCATTTCCAGCAGCATCTCTATTTAAAGTACCACCAGTTCTGTTGCCGTCTTCACGAGCATATGTTGTGTTTGAAACTTCAAAAGATGCAATTCCAGCCACCGCATTGTCCGTTGGAATAACATCAACATTTGGAGATGTAACCTCTGCATCAAATGTGTATGAACCTAATCCGGTCGGTGTAAATTGGGTTGTCAACTCTAATGTGTCAACTGCGAAAGTTGAAATTGAAGAGTTCGCTGAAGTTCCAGAAAATCCTGAAGTCGCCTCGTTAATAGAGAAAACAACATCATTTTGATTTGCGTACCCAAAGTTAGTAACACGACCACCCAAGTCTACTGCAGCGATTTGATTAACAGGTACTTGGTAATAAGGAAGTCGTGCACCATAAGCACCTAAAGACCCCCAATACAAACCTGTCACTGCTAGGTCGAATTCATCTGTTTCAACAATCTCTACATCATCAACCGCCCAGTACCATGCCCAAATATCATTATCGTTGTAGTAGAATTGAATCAAAACTTGAGACTGACCACCTGCTACCGCAGAGATATTGATGATTTCATTTTCAGGATTCGCAGAATTTTGAAGGTTTGGATATCCACTATTATTGGTTATTTCATATTCTGTCCATGTTACTCCATTATCCCCTGATACACGAACACCTCGAGTGTCGAGATACCAACGGTAATTGTGTGAGAATTTCAAAGATACGAATGGATTTGCACTCAAATCAATTGGAGTTGCTGTAGTCATCTCAGCGACAATGGCTCCGTCGCCATCTGCGTTCCCTGGCTGACCATCAGAATTTATTAATGCATATCCGTTTGCTGCAGATGCACTTGCGAATGGAAATAAAGCAGCCGTTGCGTTGGGCATGTCCGCAGGGTCAGTTGTAATCATCCAATCCCATGAACTTGGAGCACTTGTGTTTGTCATTGTCCAGTTTGCCGGAGTAGAGAAATCATCTGACCAAAGTGTAACACCTTTTGACTCAACCTCAGTGTTAGGTTTTGCTTTAACAGTTTCTAAATTGCTTACATGCTTCGTAGTTTTCAAGCTAGGATAGTTCATAGAACTTACCGGAGCTTGTGCAAGTGCTTGTCCAGCAATTGCAGAGATACCTAAAAATAAATAAATTTTCTTCATAAGTTTAATTTTTTTGAGTTGCTAAATTAATTAAAAATTGCATTCATTCTGTGAAAAACATCACAAATGTTTACATTGAGTTAACGAAATTCAATTCAATAAGGTTGGAATTAAACGATAGTTTTCTTTAAATTAGTGGCACGTGTTGAAGGGATAAACTGAAGAATGAGTAATCCGATAATTAAATAGTTACCAAATGGAAGTTCATTTTTTATTATTCGAATTGGTCATTTGGCGAACTCAATGCTTATATTAATTCGGTAAATCAGGGTGAGTTATTCCTGTTTTGTCTTTTAGAAAACAGTGTTAATTTGAATTGGAAGTATGGAAGAGTTGAGCGCAGAATTTTGGAATACGTGTTACTTGCAGAATAAAATTGGTTGGGATCTTGGTGAAGTTTCTCCAGCTTTAAAATATTGGATGGATGAGCTTTCCGATACCTCAAGTAGAATACTAATTCCCGGAGCAGGTTATGCATATGAAGTAGATTATCTAATCCAAAAAGGTTTTCAAGATATCACTGTTGTGGATATTGCGCCTAAATTGGTATCGGAGCTAAAGAAACGATTTGATAAATTCAAACAGGTAACGATCATTCTTGGCGATTTTTTTGAATTAACCGGGAGTTTCGATATCATATTGGAGCAAACTTTCTTTTGTGCTTTAGCTCCTTCTTTACGGTCAACTTATGTAACAAAAATGGCTTCACTGTTGACACCAAACGGTCGCCTTTTGGGAGTGTTATTTAACCGAGATTTTAACGGTGGTCCGCCTTTTGGTGGTGCGACAGAAGAGTACATTGATTTATTTCAGCAAGCATTTGAAGTTACGTTTTTCCCATGTCAGGTTTCATACCCTGCTCGAAAGGGAAGTGAAGTTCTATTTGAGGCGAAACTTATTCTTGCTGAAAGTAATAAGAGCTAGTCTCTTGGTATCTTTAAATAGTAATGTTGAACAGCAGTGAGAACATCTTTATATGCCCAGTGTAAAAGGTTGTTCTCAAGCATAACAGACATCCCTAGGGTTAAAAAAAGTTGTTGCACTCCATGAAATAGTGCTTCATGTTGCGAAGGAAGTTCATGTATTAAGTGATTTTTAGCCAGCGTTTTTTCGGCTATACTCAACTCTTGAAACTCATCATGAAGGTGAGCACATTCTAATAGTATTGATGTGCTTGTGCTTAGCTTAATTTTGAGCCTTTGAAGTGCTTCTATTGGTGATTTAGAGTGTTTTAGTGCTATCTCGGCGTGTGATACGAAACAGTCTACAATACCCACAAAACTTGCTGAAAGACACAGGCGGGCAAAAGTTTCGAATTCAAGTTGGAATACTGAATAAGCGTGATTGTTCTTGATCTCGCCAACGATAAACCGGTGTTCTTCTCGAATAATTTGATTGTTTATTGTAATTCCATGTGATGAAGTAGCCTTTAGTCCCATAATGGGCCAATTGTCTTGCATTTCAACAAGTTCCCTGGAAATAAGGAAAGAAGATATCCGACCGTCCTTGTGCTTCGCATTAAATGTAAAATGAGAAGCATGTGCTGCTCCCGTGCATTTATTCCATGCTCCGTTGATGATATATTTTTTATTGATTTCACGAACGGTTCCACTGGTGTCCCCTGAACCGGCCAATATGGTAGATGGATTTTGGAACAAGCTACAAGCTATATCGGGAGCAAAACATCCCGAGAAGTAATTAGCCCCAGCACCCAGATTCAATACCCATCCCAAACTTCCGTGCAGTTTTGAAATATGCATAAGGGCGAGAATTCCTTGACTCAAGGATAATTGCAGTCCACCGAATTCCTTTGGCACGAACAGGTGAAAAGCACGTTCTTGTTGTAACGTTGAAATCCACTCAGAAGGTAGTGAATTCGCTGTATAGGTTTCAAGAGAGACGGAAGAAATAATGAAGTTACGGATGTATTCTAAACGCATAAATCAGTGAGCGATAAATAGTTCTTGGAGTACCTCTTGAATTTGTTTCTCTGAAAAAGCTTGATCAATATGAGAAACGCCAATTGTAGAAATAGTTGTGAAATTTATTCTCTTACTGTTGTTTTTTTTATCGTGTTTCATTAATTCAATTAGGTGCGTAAGGTTATCGGGTTCCAACTTAATCTGTGGGTATTCCGATTGAATATGTGCGAAGATTTCTTTAAATTCTTCCATGGGAAGCGTTCCAAATTTTGCTGCCAGAAGCGACTCCGCCACAATACCCCATGCTACGCAGTGTCCATGTGCTTTTTTATCTTGCTCCAGGAAGAAACCTTCTAATGCATGTCCAATGGTATGTCCGAAATTCAACCCTTTCCGGACGTTTTCCTCCTTGAAATCAGCTTTCACGATTTCGTTTTTAATAGCTACGGATACCGCGATATCTTCGATCGTAATATCCTTCACAGGTTTCGTTTTTAGATTTAACCAATGTTCCTTTGATTGAATTAGTCCATGTTTAAGCATTTCTGCTTTACCCCATAATAATTCTTCATCAGGAAGCGTTCCAAGGAAGATGTTATCGCAAACTACAAGTCGCGGAGTACTGAATAAACCCAATTGATTTTTATACACTCCAAGGTCTACCCCTGTTTTTCCTCCTGCGGAAGCATCTACCATGGCGAGCAAACTCGTGGGGATGTTCATGTAATCAACACCTCTTTTGTAAATAGAAGCTACAAATCCGCCTAAATCAGTAATCATTCCTCCCCCAACATTCAAGATGATATCGTTGCGTTGAATTTTATACTCGCTCAGGGCCTCCCAAACTTGGGCACAAATTTCAAGGATTTTGTTTTCTTCCCCTGCCGGTAGTACTATAATTTCAGCATTTGCTAATTCATCGATCGAAGTGGTCAGGTAAGGAACACAGTTTTCATGAGTGTTCTCATCACATATAATGACCTTTTTTCGGGTACTGAACTCTTCTGATAATAGCTTGCTCAGCGAACCTTGAAGGAGGTCGCCAATTTCAATGGAGTAGCCAAGGGATGGAATTGTCGTCATAGTTGATTCCTTTTCGGATTCAACTACAAAACTAATCGTTCAGCGGAATGTTTCATAGTATTCGTGTAATTATTATGGTGGTAGGAATGTAACAAAACGACTTTTATTCTTTCATTTGCGAATGCGCGAATGGTGTCTTTGATTAAATTTACCGCCATGATTTCATTTGAGAACACAGAGATAGCTTTTGGCTACAAATCGAATAAAGATTTGAAACGTGCACAACGCTTGTTTCAGCTCGTGGGCAAACCTTGTTTGGTCCGATTTGGCAAATGGATAACTCCAATTGCATTTCAATTCAGATTACCTATCCAGGGAATAATTAAATCAACGATTTTTCGCCAATTTTGTGGTGGTGAGTCAATAAATGAGTGTGATCAAGCCATTGCCAAACTGTATCAACACAGAGTGGGTACTATATTGGACTATTCGGTCGAGGGAAAAGTAGAAGAAGATGATTTTGATGCGACGTGTGAAGAAATTATTGCAACGCTTACCAAAGCTAAAGGGAATTCGGCTATTCCTTTTGCGGTGTTTAAAGTCTCCGGGATTAGCCGTCATGGCCTCCTGGAAAAATTAAATGATTCGAAGAATGAACTTTCGCAAGCAGAACGGGCCGAGTTTGCTGGTGTTTTAGCACGTGTTGATAAGATTTGTGCCAAAGCACTAGAAGTAGAAACTCCAGTTTTTATTGATGCTGAAGAGACATGGATTCAAAATACGATTGATCAGTTGGCTTTATCCATGATGAAGAAGTACAACAAAGAATGGGTTGTGGTGTATAACACAGCCCAAATGTATCGCCATGACCGTTTAAATTATCTGAAACATTTATTGGAAGACGCCAAACGCGAAAACTTCCTGTTAGGGATTAAATTGGTTCGAGGGGCTTACATGGAAAAAGAACGCGAGCGTGCTGCGCAGAAGAATTATAAAGATCCGATTCAACCGAATAAAGAGGCTACAGATCGCGATTTTGATGTGGCATTGCGTTTTATGATTGAGAACATTTCATTTTTTGCAGTGTGCGCAGGTACCCATAATGAAAACAGTTCTACGCTCTTAACAGAATTAATGAATGATAATGGGCTTGATAAGTCGGATAAACGAATCTATTTTGCCCAATTGCTCGGTATGTCAGATCACATTTCATTTAATCTCGCGCATGCCGATTATCAAGTGGCGAAGTATGTTCCTTATGGTCCAGTAAAAGAAGTAATGCCTTATCTATTGAGGAGGGCAGATGAAAATACTTCTGTTGCCGGTCAAACTAGCAGGGAATTGAATTTGCTTACTCGGGAAATGGAGAGAAGAGCTAATTCTTGATCAGTTCGATAATTGAATCCTTTGGTTTTTGTTCATACTTTGGCGAATCTGTCAATCAGAATCAACTTAAAAAACAGCTACTCCGTTATTATTTAATTGACAAATTAATTAATCAAACTTAATCGCTTTAACGGGAGATATTTTTGTAACAGCGTAACTTGGGATAATCAAGGCAGCTGTACATAGGATTAATGTTCCTACGTTGAGTAGCGAGATGTAGACATAATTGATTTCAATGGGTACCGTGTTCAAATAGTATACTTCCGCGTTTAGAGGAATCAAGTTATAGTGCAGTTGCAAGTAACATAAACCAAGACCTAAAATGTTCCCAATTATCATCCCACGAAGAATAATAAAACTAACCTGATAGAGAAATACCTTTCGAATTGACCAATTGGCTGCTCCAAGTGCTTTTAGTAGGCCTATCATACTTGTTTTCGTTATGATGAGCACTAATAGCCCAGACCCCATGTTAATAGTACTTACCAAAATCATTAATACAAGAATGACAATTACATTAAGGTCTAGAAAGTTAAGCCACAAGAATATTTCCTCCTGTTCTTCCTTGATACTATTGACACGTAAGTCTTGAAGGGTTTCATCTCCGGTATAAATCAACGACCTTTTAATTTCAGTGGTAATTTGATCCAAGTCTTCCCATTTATTGACTAAGATTTCAAATCCACCGATGTAGTTTTCGTGGCTACCTTTTCCATCGATGTATTCAAATGTCACTGTTTTACCATGTTTCAGGTCCACTGAAAACTTTGTCCCTTCGTCATTTAAATAGTTGCGGATGAATTCGTTTCCTTCCATTTTTTCTGGGAAGCATGGCACAAACCGATTTCCTGATACCGACACTTTCAGGTATGCCGTATCTGGAATTGCCGTTTCAGCATCTTCTCCTTCCATAAACATCCAGTAATCTGAGGCAATCAATCGAATTACCGTATCCTTCACGTCACAGTAGGGAAATCCTCTATAGGTTTCATAACCTTCTCCCCAGTCAAAGCGGTAGTTGCCATTGCCGCCTTTCACGTCCGCGTAGATAATGAATTGCCCCAACTCGTTCACTGTGTCGGCTACCCGAATGGATGCCTGAATTCCCCAGTCATTCAGACGTTGTACGTTTCGAATATCGCCGATGACGATTTCTTTATCCAGTTCTTCAAGTCCAGTTTCAAAAATCCCAACAATTTTATACTTGTCTTTAATGGGCTGGGATTTAATAAAGAAGGTATTTATTTCATCGTTTAACGAAATGTTGAGGTCTCGCGCTACTCTCGAAGAAATTAATAATTCATTTATAGGCGTTGCTGAAGCGAAATCGGGTAGAACCCCTTCTTTAATATTCGATTGAAAGAAGGACAAGTCGAAATCTGTTCCCACTCCCTTAACGACAACTCCGTGAATTTCTTGCTGAATTTGAAATGTGTCTATGTTCGGTGATTGATAATATACCGTATCAGGTGCAGATTGCAACAATGCTGGTTTGTATGCAAATTTCTGAATATGACGAACGCTGTTTATTTCGCACACCACATTGGAGATGTTCGAATCAGCTAAAATAGGAGCGGATTCGAAGGTAGATTGTTCTCCCGCTTTCATAAGTGTAGCATGAGATCCAAACCCAATCACTTTATCCCGCACTTGATTCTGAAAACCCGTGACCACTGCAATCGTGATGATATTTACCATCATGGCAAGTGTGATACTAAACATCGCAATACGTGTAATAGGACGAGAAACTTTTTTATCTTCGTTTTTTCCTTGGTGTATTTTTTGTGCTATGAAGTACTCCTTGTTCACGTAACTCTTAAATTGCTTGCTAATGTACACATTGCGTTTTTGCCTGAAAAGCTTTTTTTTACTTTTCCTTTTTTCGTGCCAATCTCAGGTGTCGAATCAGGCCCCTGTGCACATTACGAATTCTTTACCACAAGAATTAATATTAGGAGCGGAGCGAGTTTCGGAATACGTGGACATGTTACGTGGAAAACGAGTAGGCGTTGTAGCCAATCAAACTAGTGTAGTCAAGAATGTTCATTTAGTGGATACCCTATTGCGAAGTGGAATAGACGTACATTGCGTATTCTCTCCTGAGCATGGATTTCGAGGAGATGCAGATGCTGGAGAAAGCGTCGCGTCTGGCAAAGATGCCGCAACTGGGTTACCGCTTATCTCCCTCTATGGAAAGAATAAGAAGCCCTTAGCTCAGCAGCTTCAAGATTTGGATATTTTAGTTTTCGATATACAAGATGTCGGTGCACGGTTTTATACCTATATCTCTACTTTGCACTATGTGATGGAGGCTGCTGCCGAACATAATAAACAAGTTTTGGTGTTAGATCGACCTAATCCGAATGGGCATTATGTAGACGGACCCGTTCGTCAAAAGGGATACACTTCTTTTGTTGGTATGCACCCAATACCTATCGTTCATGGAATGACCATCGCGGAGTATGCGTTGATGATTAATGGGGAGTCGTGGCTTGCAAATGATGTGAAATGCGATTTATCCGTTGTATTGTCATTAAATTATTCGCACTCTACGCCGTATGTTCTTCCAGTCGCACCGTCCCCTAATTTGAGAACTGCTGAAGCTGTCGCCTTATATCCCAGTTTATGCTTATTTGAAGGTACGGTGTTAAGCGAAGGAAGGGGAACCGACTCCCCATTCGAGGTGTTTGGTCACCCAAAGCTTCCGGACTCCATCTACACGTATACTTTCACACCAGTTGCTGGTTTTGGATCCAATTATCCAAAATTGGAAAATCAGCTGTGTTATGGATTAAAATTGAGCGATCAAGCGAAAGATATAGATATGCTCAACATCGAATGGATAATCGAAGCGTATGCACATTATTCCGGGCAGGATTTTTTCATCACCAACAATAGGTGGTTTGATTTGTTGGCTGGTGGACCAGCACTGCGCACTCAAATTAGCAAAGGGAAGACCGCTGAAGAAATCCGTGCGTCTTGGCAGGAAGACTTAGATACATTTAAGCGCACCCGCTCCAAGTATTTGCGCTACGACTAGAGTATACGTTTAATCCATCGAAAGTACTTAAACGGAACATAGCGTAAACGAATTTCAAACGATCGAGGTGAGGTAACCACACTTTTGTGATGACTAAATGCTTGAAAACTATGAATTCCGTGATAGGCACCCAGTCCGCTATCTCCTATACCTCCAAAAGGTAATTGGTCATTAGCAATGTGCAACAACACATCATTAATACAAACTCCACCAGATGAATATTCGCGGACAAATTTTTGCGCTTTCTTGTTGGATCCAAAATAATAGCTGGCCAATGGCTTTTCGAAGGATGAAATTTGGAGCATCATCTCTTCTAATTTATGAAACGTGAAAATCGGTAAAATTGGACCGAAAATTTCTTCTTTCATAAGTTGACTATCCATAGCAACTTTTTCGATAAGCGTGGGTGCCACATAACGTTGCATTTTATTCGTCTGACCACCATAAAGTATGTTGCCATCTTTCAATAATTGCTCAAAACGTTCTACAGCTTGTTCGTCGACTATTTTGGGATAATACTTACTTTTCGATGCATCAGGACCATAAAATTGCTCTGTATAATGTATGCAGCGCTCAACAAACTCGGCCTTCTTGTCGCGATGCACGAATACGTAATCTGGAGCGATACATGTTTGTCCTGCATTGATGAGTTTCCCCCACATAATTTTTCGCGCAGCTGTATCAATTGAGGCTTCGCGATCTACTATGCACGGATTTTTTCCTCCAAGTTCTAAGATTACAGGAGTAAGATGTTTAGCCGCTGCATTTATTATGATTTTACCAACGCGTGAACTCCCAGTGAAGAAAATAAGGTCAAACCGTTGCTCGAGTAAAATGTCGTTTACAACGCCTTCTCCATCAATGACTGAAACATAATTTTCGTCAAAGCAAGAAGTAATAATTTCTTTCATCACTTGTGCAATAGCGGGCGCCTTCGGACTAGGTTTAAGCAAAGCACAACAACCTGAAGATAGTGCACCAATTAGAGGAGCCATTATTAATTGAAAAGGGTAATTGAAGGGTGCAATAATTAACACTGTGCCGAGTGGTTCCGGGATGATTTTACTCGAAGAAGGAAAGAGTGGAAGAGGGGTAGATACGCGTTTCGGTTCTGCCCACGCTCGAACGTTCCGGAGGTGTAAATTCAATTCTTTTAGAACGATGCTTGTTTCGGTAATGTATGTTTCTTCGGACGATTTTCCGAGGTCTTTATAAAGCGCCTCTGCAATATCTGATTCTTTTTCTAATATGGACTTCTTCAGTCTTTTTAACGCTGTGATACGGTATGCAATCTCTTTGGTTTGTTGAGTTTGAAAAAATGCTTTTTTTCGTTCAAGACGCGTTTGAATGTGTTGTCTGATCTCTTCGTTCATCTTTGTGGAATGATATTAAAAATTTAAAATTAAGTAAATAACGTTTCCAATTTAGGGTTTGTTGTAGATTTTGTATTTAATAAATATCTTTCTATATTTCATCCATTATATGAGATGCTTATGCGACTAGAAGATGAGATTGAGGTACCCGTTTCTTTGAGTATGGATCCTTATGCCGGTTCTTGGGGCACTGATCAGGCGGCACATTTGTTGAGAAGAACCTTGTTTGGCCCCACCTTTCAACAAATTCAAGATAGTGTGGCGTTAGGAATGAATAATGCGGTAGATCAATTGTTAACTTTGATACCCACTCCGCCACCATTAACGTATAGTCCTGATGAAGCAGTGGCTCCTTTTGGTCAGACATGGGTTACAAGTGTTCATGCTGCAGATCCACTACCTACTGAGGGTGCGCGAAGGGGATCTCTCGGCGCTTGGATGATGGAACGCCTCAATAAAAGAGAATATAGCATTCAAGAAAAGATGTGTTTGTTCTGGCAAAATCATTTCGCGGCAACGGACACCTTCGATTCACGAGCAACATACAATTATCATGAGTTGATTCGTACGCATGCTTTGGGGAACTTCAAGCAATTTATTAAGGATATGTCGAATGATCCTTGTATGCTGTTATTTTTGAGTGGGGCTTCCAATAACCAATTTAGTCCAAATGAAAATTTTGCTCGAGAACTTTTGGAGCTTTACACGATTGGTAAAGGACCGCAAATTGGTCCGGGTGATTATACGACTTACAAAGAATACGACATACTGGAGGCATCCAAAATCATGACTGGGTGGACAGTTGCTGGTTTTTTGAGTCAGGTTGAAACCAATACTTCCGCTGTTTTTAATCCAATTTTACACGACCCTACTACAAAAACATTGTCGGAGCATTTTGATTTTGCGGTCATCGCTGCAAATGGACAGGATGAATATGCGGACTTGATTGATGTTATCTTTCTTCAAAATGAAGTAGCTAATTTCATATGTAAGAAGATTTACCGTTGGTTCGTGAATTACGATATTACTCAGGTTGAAGAAGACACTATCATTCCCGTCATGGCAAGTACCTTTGTCGCGAATAATTATGAGATTCTCCCAGTCCTTATTCAGCTTTTTAAGAGTGAGCATTTTTACGATGTTTCCTTGCGCGGGACCATCATTAAGAATCCATTAGAGCATATTTTCTCCATATTGAATAGCACAGTCTCTACACCAGCCTATAATTTTGATGAAAATTATGATCTCTACTTGTTTGCGTACAATGGAGCCGCTGTGCTGGGGATGAATTATGCAACACCGCCAAGTGTGGGTGGCTGGACTGCTTATTACCAGGCTCCAGCGTATTCTCGACTGTGGGCAAACTCCTCGTTTATTAAGTTGCGGTTTGATATTTCGGACTTATTATCCGTTGCAGGAGGTATTAACGTGAACGGAAATACCTGGGGCGTGAATCACATTGACTTTCTAGATGGTTTGTCGAATCCAAGCTCTGCTGTGGATGTTATCGATGATATGGTGACCGTTTTTTGTCCCAAAGGATTGGACGCGTTCAAAAAGCTTACATTAAAGGGAATTCTTACAAATGGTCTTCCTGATTTTGAATGGACCATACAGTACAACGAGTATTTGGCTGATCCAACCAACCCTGCAGCAGTAGATCCTGTTAAATTAAGGGTTGCGTTGACATTGTCTCAATTATTTAAAATGCCAGAATTCCAAGCGCTCTAATCGGCCATAACCACTACAAAGAGAAGACCATGAAAAGAAGAAGTTTTGTTAGGAATGTTTCGCTGGCCTCCGCTGGAGTTCCATTTGTTTTCAATAACATGCAATTCGAGGCAATTGGAAAGAAATTATTTACAGTGCCTAAAGCATTCGAAGACCGTGTATTAGTAATCATACGATTGAATGGAGGAAATGATGGATTGAATACTGTTGTTCCGATTGACCAATATGCAAACTTGACGATTCAACGCTCCAATATTATTTTACCGGAAACGAGTCTTTTGCCAATTGGCGGTAACAATGGGTTGCATCCAGTTATGACAGGGATGGCTGAAATGTATAACAACGGAAACCTCTCGATTATTCAAAATGTTGGTTATCCTGATCAGAACCGGTCACACTTTCGCTCAATGGATATCTGGACTACAGGGTCCTTAGAGCCAACAGAAACAAAAGGGTGGCTTGGAAGTAATTTTTCAGTGGATCATCCCGATTATCCGGATGGGTATCCTAATATTGATTTCCCAGATCCTTTTGCTATTTCTATGGGGTATGAAGTTTCAGCCACCTGTCAAGGTTTGTTAGCAAATTTCTCACATACTGTAGTCAACCCATTCGATGCGGCAAATTTACCGAACAGTGCTGTTACGAATGATGGAACGTATTATGGTGATCACATGGAATATTTGTCAGGGATTATTGCCCAAACAAATCAATATGGGTCACAAATTTCCAATGCTGCAAATGTAGGGAACTCGCTATCTTCATTGTATGACCCCAATAATCCACTCGCGGAACAGCTAAGAAATGTAGCGTTGATGATTTCTGGTGGGCTGCAAACCAAAGTTTACATATTGAATGTCAACGGGTACGATACGCATGACAATCAAGTGTTGGAAACGGATACAACTCAAGGAGTTCATGCGGACCTAATGAAGCGTGTTTCTGATGCGCTAAATGCATTCCAAGATGATATGATACAATTAGGGCTAGAGAAACGAGTATTAGGGATGACGTTCTCGGAATTTGGAAGACAGATCGCTTCAAATGCCAGTATTGGTACCGATCACGGTGACGCGGCTCCACTGTTTTTGTTTGGCGATTGTCTTAATCAATCCATTTACGGACCTAATCCTGAAATACCGAGTATCCCAATTAATCAAGTTGGACTGCCAATGCAAATTGATTTCAGAGATATTTATGCATCGATTCTTCGCTTTTGGTTTGGGGTAGATGAGACTACAGTAAATTCCTTGTTTGAACATACTGTTACTTACCATAATATTATCGGTGGTTGTGAATTGAGTGTAGACGAATTGTCAAGAATTGAAAACACGTCATTTGTATATCCAAATCCGGCGGAAATGCAAACAACGCTCAAGATTGATGGAGACGGTGGTATGGTATTGATAGAAATTGTAGACCTAAAAGGGTCGTGTGTGAAGTTTATTTATGAGGGTACTTTAGCAAAAGTCACGCATCATATTCCTATTGAATTGCATGGTTTAGAAAAAGGAATCTATCGCATTATTATTCGCAAAGAGAGTAAAAGTGAATCAATTCAATTGTTAAAAGTGTAAAAGCTGTCACTCAGAGTTCGTTTGTATGAGTTTTATCTGAAAAAGCTGGTTATTATGTCTGTTAATTAGGATTGCAAGGTCTTCTTAACTAACTTGTAGGCCTAAATTCATGCTATGTATAAAATAATTTCTTGTGCTTTAGTGTGTGCGTTACAAACGGTTTTTTCTTTTGGACAAATCTTGAATCTGAAGTCTGGCGTGTATGACTTGACTGAGTATCCTCAATTAACCGCACAAGCGTTTAGTGAAAATCCTTATGGAATCATTTCTTTTACCCAATTGCCAAGTTCTGCGGATAAAGAGCGGCTAGCGGCTCAAGGTATAACGCTGATGGGGTATTTGCCGACCAATTCGTTCTATGCTTATTTCTCAAGGTTGCCTGCTGCAGAAGTGAGCGCTTCTTTTCATATTCAGCGTATAGTAGCGATCGAAGAATCCTTTAAACTGTCTGCTATGTTGGTACGTAATGAGTTGCCACACTGGGCTTTTTACGGAGATACGCACGTTGAAATTATTGCCGAATACTTTTCAAACAAACAGCCTGAATCTTTGATAGAAGGACTCACTAAGCAAGGATTACAAGTTATCCAGCACGATGAGGTAAATTATACATTTTTGATACGTGTTCCTAAGAATGCATTGGCACAAATTTACAAGATTCCTGCATTTAAGTACTTTGAAACGCCAAATCCTCCAGGAGAACCTGAGAATTTGCCAGGTCGGACCAGTCACCGTAGTAATACATTATTTTCTTTTGCTGATAATGGTTTGAAATATCGTGGAGACGGGGTGAAAGTGATGATGCAAGACGATGGATACATCGGGCCTCATATTGATTTTGCAGGAAGAATAGATCAAACGGATTGCAATCCGTGCAGTACTTCCCCAGATGATAACCACGGAGACCATGTTGGAGGAACAATTATGGGGGCGGGGAATCGCAATCCCTCCAATCGTGGGATGGCGCATGGTGTTGAGTTGTTGGTCTATAATGCGGCGAACTCGAATTACGGGGATGTCCCAAATTTATACACGAATGACGATGTTTTCATTACCTCAAAATCATACAGTGATGGATGTAATAGTGGTTATAGCTCTTTAACGCGTTCCTTGGATCAGCAGGTACGTTTGTATCCGTCATTGGTGCATGTTTTTTCTGCAGGGAATAACGGAGGTGATGATTGCGGATACGGAGCAGGTTCAGGATGGGGAAACATTACTGGAGGGCATAAGTCCGGGAAGAATGTTATTGCTGTTGGAAACCTAACCAATTCTGGAAATCTTGCCGGTTCAAGTAGTCGCGGTCCCGCTACAGATGGACGTATTAAGCCAGATATCTGTGGTGTTGGAACCGCGGTGAACTCCACCATCTATGGAAATCAATATGCTTCTTTTACGGGAACGTCTATGTCTTGTCCCGGTGTATCTGGAACAATTGCTCAGTTGTTAGAGGCGTACAGAGATTTAAATGCCGGCGCGAATCCAGATGCTGCATTGATGAAAGGCTCAGTATTAAATACTGCAGATGATTTTGGAAATCCTGGTCCAGATTATAAATATGGTTGGGGAAGTATTAATGCACGAAGAGCTTTTGATGTATTTAAAAATCAAACATATCAATCTGGAAGTGTTGCTAACGGAGGCTCAAACGTTCATACGATTTCCGTTCCTGCGAATGTAAAACAATTACGCGTAATGGTGAACTGGATGGATTATGAAGGGTCCACGAGTGCAGGTATTGCTTTGGTGAATGATATTGATATGACAATGACGGATCCGTCATTAACAGTTTATGAACCATTGGTACTTGATCCTACACCTACAGTTGCTGCCCTAGATGCGCTAGCGGTGCCGGGTGAAGACCATTTGAATAACATGGAACAAATTGTAGTGAACAATCCAGTGACAGGAGCCTATGAAGTGACCATTGACGGGTTTGCTATTCCGGAAGGTCCTCAAGCGTACTATCTGATTTACTCCTTCGAAATGGATGATATTATTGTGACGTACCCGAACGGAGGAGAAAGCTTCAATCCAGGTTCAAGTGTGGTAATTCGTTGGGATGCTCCAGAAGGAACGGATCTATTTACGTTGTCATTTTCTGCCGATAATGGTGTGAGCTGGGACGTAATCGGCTCTGCTGCTGCTGATGCTCGCCTTTTCTCATGGTTTATACCCAACGGAACGCTGACCCATGAAGGGTTGATTCAAATTGAACGCGCTGGAGTGCAAGGTCAAAGCGGTGCTGAATTTTCTGTAATCGGAACACCAACAGCATTTAGCTTGCAATGGGTATGTCCTGATTCGTTGATGCTGACATGGAATCCAGTATCAGGTGCTGATACGTATGAGGTGAGCATGCTAGGTGCTCGTTACATGGATAGTTTAATGACTGTCTCTGACACCAGCGCTATAATCCATATGTCTGCTGCTCAAGAGGCATGGTTTGCCGTGAAGTCTCGGAATAACCTTGGTGCGATCGGAGAACGCGCGATTGCTATTGAAAAAATGGTCGGAGAATTTGGTTGTTTATGGAGTGCGCCGTACGCTGCATTTGACATAGACTGTGAATCTGCTGGTGAACACTACTGCTTTTCACTTTCGGATCAATCCGAAAATACGGACAATACGGCTTCTGTAACTTGGTATTTCCCTGGTGGTACTCCAAGTATTGCAACTGGAACATCTCCTCAAGTGTGTTATTCGGCTCCAGGTGACTATGACGTTGCGATGGTAGTGGATAACGGGTTTGGAGTAGACTCCATTTATCAGGTGAATTATATCAAAGTTATCCCTACGGGTACGCTACCTTATTATGAGAGTTTTGAAAATCACACTTCGTTTGTAAATAACGATGCTTGGGAAAGCGTAAGCGTTGGAATAGGTCCTTCTGCCTTTGCGATTAGTACCAACGCCTCCTTGTTGGGTGACAAATCTGCCCGCTTACAAAATTTTGGACAGCCGAACGGCGCAATTGATGAACTTATTTCAGGTCCTATTGATTTGTCTGTATTGAGCGCGACGGATAACGTAACTCTCAGTTTCCGATATGCATATAGAAAAAGGAATGAAACGAACGATGAGTGGTTACGCGTGTTTTTGAAAGATGATTGTTTAGGATCCTGGGCGCAGCGCAAAACTATTCGAGGGAATACATTATCTCCCTTGGTCGAGACAAGCTCTTGGACACCGAGTACACCAGAGGATTGGACGACCGTGCACATGACGAATGTGACGAGTAGCTTCTTCACGGGTGATCTTCAAGTTAAATTTCAATTTGAAAACGATGGTGGAAACAATTTTTACTTAGACGACATCAATATTTATCAGGGAAATCCTTCTAATGATATTGTTTCAATAGAGGAAGTTGAGAGTTCTGAGACTTACTTTACTATTTATCCGAACCCGTCAGATGGTGAGTTGAATATTGAATTCACACCAGAAATGGCTGGATCGGTGCAAATACAGCTTATGGATGTGAACGGTAAATTGATTCAACAGCACTTCATTTACGCTACTACCGGAAGTAATTTAGTCTTGGTAGATGCTAAGGATATTGCACCAGGAATGTATTTTATAAATATGATTCAGCAAGGTGTAAGGGCAACCGAAAAATTAGTTATTCGATAAATTCTAGTTGAACTGGAAGGGTGGGTTTTTCCAGTGACACAATAACATATGGTTGTGTCATAACGGTAGAGGCCGGCCCTTTCGGGGCATGTTTTTTTGCCTGAACGAATAACGTGTCGTTACGAGTGAGTATGTTTTCAATGGAAATCTCATGTCCTCCAGAACCGCGGACATCGTCGAAGATGAATAGTAACGCCGAACCGGTGTAGAAATCTTTTTTCGGAAGTTTTGTAGTATCAATTTCTACGTTGATGCGATTCATTTTTTCAACGAGTGCAAGAGATGAAGCGTGTTCATATGCAGCGTAAAGACCAGAAGCGATGTTTTCTTCGCCAGCTCCGTACAAATTTCCTTTTTGTAATACTACGAAAGAAACCGTCATTGACGAGGTGGCAAGCTGGGTTTTCCCAGTTTTGCAGCTGAACGTCAAAAGCAGGCAAACGATTGAAAAGAGAATATAGGAAATGGATTTCATGTTTTTTAGTGACAAGATATGAAATTTCTTCAATGTTGAGTAACCTATTCACTCCTGCGAAAAAGATCCATAATATTAGCGACCCACTAAAAAGATGTTAGAAAATCGACGAGTCAAGAGAAGAGTTCGTAATAATTTGTAGTTTTAACTGAACGCAATAAAGACCTGTTACATGAATTTTTATTTTAGCACAATCGTAGCAGCACTATTATTGGTGAGCTGTGGAGAACAACCAGAAGAACTGAATGTTATGGAGGAATTGGATAGAACAACAAAAGAGGGGGTTGAAATTGATTCTACTCCAAGAGTGACGGGTATAGGAGGAATATTTTTTATCTCGGATGACCCAAAAGCGTCGAAGGAATGGTACGCTCAAAATTTGGGATTAAAGGTCAACGAATGGGGTTCTAGTTTTGAGTCGAGAAACGCAAACCGACCTGAAGAAATCAATTACCTACAATGGAGTCCGTTTGAGAAAGGAAGTGAATACTTGGACCCCTCGAAAAAAGAGTTTATGATCAATTATCGTGTACACGATTTGGAAGGTTTATTAGTGAAATTAAAAGCCAATGGGGTTACCATTTTGGACGAAGTAGCGACCTATGATTATGGTAAGTTTGTGCACATCATGGACAACGAAGGAAACAAGATTGAGTTATGGGAACCTATTGATTCAGTCTTCACTGCTATGGGTGGAGAAACAACGAAGTAATTCGAAGGTAAATAAAAAAGGAAAGCTTAGCTTCCCTTTTTATAAAATGATAAGGTATTCTGCTTAACGTTTGAACTCCATCAATGTTTTTTCAATGATAGCTACACATTCTAAAAGTTGTGCTTCTGTCATGACCAATGGCGGAGCAAATCGAATGATGTTTCCATGGGTTGGTTTCGCTAATAAGCCATTTTTTTTCAACGCTACACATATGTTCCAAGCTGTTTCACTTTCTGGGGTGTCATTTATTAAGATGGCGTTTAATAATCCTTTTCCACGTACCGAATTGACCAAGTCCGTGCCTTCAATGATGCGGTTCATTTCTTTTCTGAATAGATTTCCGAGTACACGGGCATTTTTAGTTAACTGCTCGTCTTTAACAACATCTAATGCAGCCAGGGCTACTTTTGCAGCAACGGGATTCCCACCAAAGGTAGAGCCATGTTGACCAGGTTTAATCACCGCCATAATTTCATCGTCTGCAAGTACAGCTGATACAGGATATGCTCCCCCGGACAAGGCTTTTCCTAAAATCAAAATGTCTGGTTTACTGTAGGTTGCTTGTTGCTCGCAATGGTTTTCACACGAACAATTTCCACATACTGCTAATAAGCTTCCTGTGCGTGCAATTCCAGTCTGTACTTCATCGGCTATAAAGAGTACGCCATTTTCTGTACATAATTTTCGTGCTGTTGCGATATAGTCCTCGGAAGGCGTATAGACTCCTGCTTCCCCTTGAATAGGCTCTACTAGGAAGCCAGCTACATTTTCTGTTTTTAATGCTTCCGCTAACGCATTCAAGTCATTATAAGGAATTCGAATGAATCCAGGAGTGAAAGGGCCGAAGTTTCTACGCGCTGTTTCATCGTTAGAAAACGAAACAATGGTAGTTGTTCTTCCATGGAAATTGTTTTCACAAACGATTATTTTTGCTTGGTCTTCAGCAATTCCTTTTTTCTCGTAAGCCCATTTTCGACAGAGTTTAATTGCTGTTTCAACGGCCTCTGCTCCCGTGTTCATCGGAAGTACTTTATCAAAATTGAAGTATTCGGTAACGTATTTTTCGTAAGGCCCCAGCGCATCGTTGTAAAACGCTCGAGATGTTAACGTAAGCGTTTCAGCTTGTGCTTTCATGGCACCTACGATTTTCGGATGACAATGACCTTGATTCACTGCGGAATAAGCAGAAAGAAAATCGAAATATCGTTTTCCTTCCACATCCCAAACATACACACCTTCACCTTTTGCCAAGACAACTGGTAATGGATGGTAGTTGTGCGCGCCGTGCTTGTCTTCCAGCCCCATTAATTGCGCTGAGGACATTTTTTCAAGTGTTGAACTCATAGTTTGTATATTTAAATAATAAAGGTTGCCACAAATTGAAGCAATTTGGATCCTCGTTTCGGGAGAGCAATCATCCAAAGCAAAGATAGTCTTTCCTTTTGAAACTAAAAGAATGCTCTGGATAAAACTTCAATAGTATACTTCGAATTCCAAAAAGCAATCTAAACTCAAAATTCCAAACTCCATCCAGCTGAATATTTTTTTTATTTTTACATGTCACGAAATTCGATTCATCCGTTAAGTAAGTATTTGAAATCGATTGCTCGAAGTTTGTGAGACGGCGAAAGGTGAAAACCATGTCCGTCCGTAATAATACAAGAACTAGTATGAAGTATATTTTCTCTTATCTCTTTTTCCTTTTTACCATTAACGTCTCGGCACAAATTGATGGCATTACGCGTGTTCGAATGGATACAACAATGGCGTTTTCGGGGCTGGAAATACTAGATAGCGTCGTCCAAGACAAACGCATCGTCTTAACAGGAGAAAACCATCAATTTAATGTTACGAACAACGTGTTGAAATTCAACCTTATTCTTTACCTCTATGAAAAGGGATTTCGTTATTTCGTGCTGGAATTTGGTCAGGGAATAGGGTATTTGGCGAATCAATATGTCACGGAAGGAGACGAAGAAGCGATCGACATCTTAGACGCTGGAACGCCAGACTATGTACCTAATTATTTGAGTGATTTGTTGTTTCCATTGCGAGAATTTAACAAAGACAAAGCACCCGAAGACCAGGTGAAAATTGTAGGTGCGGATTTGACGCGTTACCCAATTTATTCCTTGCGTGCAATGGCGCGAATCATTCAACAGTCCAATTGTGAAAAGGATTTGGCACTATTTTACGAGGACATTAATGTCGTGGCTTCTGCGCGTCCAACTAATGATCGATTAGGTTTTACGGGAAGAATTCAAAACCTGGAGGATTTCGACATCAAAGCGGGTTTTAAATCCTATCAAAATCGATTATTTGAGTTGTCTGTGCGAAATCTTATTTCCGATTTCTATAAGGATACTATTCGTTTTGAGCGAGCACTTGGACATGATTACGCAGATTTTAAGTTTTTATTGGATGAATTAAAGACGACAGTAGAATGGTATAAGCGGGATAATGTGGTCATTCAATCACATGTTGATCGAGAACGTCATTTAGAAAAGCGTATACTAGGTATATTTGAAAACGATTCTATGGCGAAGGTTGCAGGTCAATTTGGGCGATGTCATGTGCGGCTTTCAGATTTCGATCAAGACTGTTATGCATTTGATATGATTTCAGTTACAGAACGGTTACAAAAGCATGAATTACTCGAAGATAAACTGTTCATTCTCCCTATTTTTTACACGTTTTTAAAGTCGGAAGTGCACTTCGAAAAGTCGGCGACTACCTATTCACAAAAAGAGTTGATTCATAATGATGCGGTATTCTTGTACGATACAGAAAAAGAGTGGTTTACCTTTGATGGAGAGGTTGAAGTTCCGCGTTACGTGTTAATTAACACCTTCACGCCGTATGCTGAAACCGATCACATGTTGCCAGCACAAGAAAGTAGTACTGCTTACCGTGGAGTTGCAGAAGAGGGACATACCACTTTTCTTGTACAACCGCGTTATTTTGACGTGAGTGTGAATGATGATTTTGGTGTGGAACTGTTACAGACACAACAACTCTTTTATGGATTTAACTTCACGACTGTATTTGCACAAGGTGGTCGCTATGGGCTGGGCGCATCCTTTATGCCTCCGCGCACCGTAAACAATGATTCGGTAGCTTGGAGGTATACGAATTGGAATATACCTGTTACACTGGGATATACTTGGCTGTATCGTTCTTGGATTTCCTTGTATTCAAATGTGATGACGGACATCGGTTTTGCAAAGGTGCGTGAGGACCGGGGCTTATTGAACTCAGGATTTACGTATGATTTTGAGAAAAACCGTGCGATTTATCGCAATCCGTATTTTACGTTCAATGGAATTGCAGGTATTCAGTTCAAGTTCAAATCAGTTTCCATATTCAGTGAAGTAGGGTACGGGTTTGATGTTACCCATGCGAAATGGCGGAATAAAGGTATTCTACCCAATTCTACTGGGCAGAAATTTGACCAGCTATTTTACCGTTTTGGATTGTCATTTTATTACCGAGATCGAGTGGGGAGTAGGTTTTAAATGTGCATCATGAGATCGATTCATTCGAAACCTGAAACCTTTCGACATAAAAAAAGCGCAGTCATTAGGGCTGCGCTTTTTTTTGTGAACGATATTGATTATGCAGGAATCAAGTGTGTTTCGTTACCTTCAGAATCTGTTAACCACAATTCTTTGTTTTTCAAGCGTAAGATTTTAGTTGAGTCTGTAACAGAAAAACCTCCAACTGAAAAAGTAATCAAAATAGACTCTTTGTCATCACTGAATTCCCAAGTTCCCTCAGTAGTTTGAGAAAATCCTCCACCAGCAGCAATTGCGATGAAATTACCGTCTTTAACAAATTCCCAAGTAGACTCGTCTCCAGAAGCAGGGGTACTTTCTGTACCATTTGCATCTACATATTTTTCTACTTTCCAAACACCCGCTAAACGTGTTTTCTTCGGAAGTAAAGAGATTGCAGGACCTTCTTCGTACTTACCACATGAACCCAAAACAAATGCAAAAGCTAACAATGCAAATGAAAATAATTTTAACGATTTCATAATTTTTTCTTTTTAATTTGAAGCGAATATAGATGTAATTCTTACATTTCGAAAATATTAAAGATTATTTAACATGCTAACTTCGACTTTCTAACCTTCTCACTTTTCTTATTTTCAACTTTCCAACTCCAATGAGTTGTTAACATCTCACACAAGTTTTCAAAAGTCGTAGTGACTCAAAACATTGAATTCCCTATTTTTGCACAAAATTCTTCGCTATGCAATTATTGGACGGTAAGGCAACATCTGAAGCTATTCGACAAGAGTTAATGAAAGCAGTGCAAAAGCGCCGTGAAAACGGGCAGAAAATTCCGCACCTTGCCGCTGTAATTGTTGGAAATGATGGAGGATCGCTCACCTATGTTGGAGCCAAAGTGCGTGCATGTCAGGAAATTGGTTTTGATAGCACGTTGATCCAATTGCCCGAAGAATTATCCGAAGAAGCGTTGTTGCAGAAGGTGGAAGAATTGAACAATAATCCCCAAATCGATGGTTTTATCGTACAGTTGCCACTTCCGAAACATATGGATGAGAAAAAAGTCACCTTGGCGATTGACCCCAAGAAAGACGTGGATGGCTTTCATCCATTGAACTTAGGGAACATGGTGTTGGATTTACCCGGTTTTTTACCGGCAACTCCAGCAGGAATGTTAGAGTTATTTAAACGCTACAACATTGAAACTTCTGGTAAGCATTGTGTGGTGATTGGCCGAAGTCATATTGTTGGTTCCCCAATGAGTATCATGATGGGTAGGAACGCCTCTCCTGGAAATTGCACCGTAACATTGACCCACAGCCGTACCAAAAACTTAAAAGAAATAACCCTTCAAGCAGACATCATTATTACTGCCATCGGGAAGCCCGGATTTTTGACTGCAGATATGGTCAAAGAAGGGACGGTTGTAATGGATGTGGGTATTACACGCGTAGCAGATGCTACCCGAAAATCAGGATACAAGCTATACGGCGATGTTGATTTCGAAAATGTAGCTCCTAAATGTTCCTATATCACACCTGTGCCTGGCGGAGTAGGGCCGATGACCATTGTATCACTGATGATGAATACGTTGAAGGCGATGGAGTTGAAGTAAGGTGAGTTCCGAGCGCAGAGCATAGAACCTCGCTGCCCCCGGTACACGCTCCTTGGTCACGCACTTGGTCAGCGGGACTCAGCATTTTATTGATTTTTCTCCTACAATTAAAAAACGAACCCTCAGCCCAAGTGATTTTTCAAAACGACGATAGGAGTGAATGAAAAATTGTATCGTGGTAGCAATCCAATGTAGAATTGATCAACTGTCTTGATTGACTAATTAACAATATTGTCCAATTGATTAATTATCTTAGCGGCATGAAGCTAAACATCACCACCCGTAGTTTTGTGTCTGACGATTTTCAAATTGAAAAATGGGAAGACGTTGAACAATACATCACTGATTTAGTGGAACGTCCACTGGACACCCTAACGCAATTTGAGCAATGGTTGAGCGATAAGAGCGAATTAGAAGCCATTCTGGAAGAAAACTTGGCGTGGCGCTATATTCAGATGACCATCGATACGAGGGATCAAGCAAAAGCGGAACGCTATGCATTTTTTATTCGAGAGATACAGCCTAAGCTGGCGCCTTACGACGATCAATTGAATCGTAAGATGATGGCTTCGCCCTTTGTGCATGAATTGACGGATTCGTCGTACGCTATCTATTTTCGTGGGGTGAATACTGCCTTGAAATTGTTTCGAGCGAAAAATATTACGTTACATGCCAAAATAGGCGAGAAGAGTCAAGAGTTTGGTGCCATCGCTGGTGCACAATCTATTGAGTATAAAGGGTATCAACTAACAATGCAGAAAGCAGGATCTTTATTGCGTGAAAATGATGAGACACTCCGGAAAGCGATTTTCGAGAAGATGAACACGCGTCGTGCGGATGATAAAGTCAAACTAGATGAGTTATTTACAGAGTTGATTCATTTGCGACATCAAATAGCGGTTAATGCGGGTTTTGAGAATTACCGCGATTACAAATTCGAAGAACTCGGTCGCTTTGACTACACCAAAGAGGATTGTTTTGATTTTCACAGAGCGATTAAGGAAGAAATTGTCCCGATTGTAAAGGAGTTCTACGCCAAACAAGCGAAGCAACTAGGGAAGGATAAATTGAATCCTTGGGATACAGAGGTCGACCCTTTAGGGAGAGCACCGCTTAAACCATTTACCACAGGGGAAGATTTGTTGCAGAAGTCGATTCAGGTGTTTGACAAAGTTGATCCTTATTTCGGAGATTGTCTCCGAAAAATGGAAGAGATTAATCACCTTGACCTCGAATCGAAAGAGGGCAAATCACCGGGTGGATATAATTATCCGCTATACGAAATCGGTGTTCCGTTTATTTTTATGAATGCCGTGGGAACCCATCGTGACATGGTGACGATGTTACACGAAGGGGGTCATGCGGTACATTCATTCTTGAGTCGAGATTTGAAATTGACAGGTTTTAAAAGCTTGCCATCAGAAGTAGCCGAATTGGCTTCCATGAGTATGGAATTAATTACAATGGACCATTGGAATATCTTTTTCGAAAATGAAGAGGACGTGAAGCGTGCAATTGAGGAGCAACTCGAAACGGTCTTAAAGATTTTGCCATGGATTGCGACAATTGATGAATTCCAGCATTGGGTGTATGAATATCCAACGCATACAATGGAAGAGCGTCATGGGAAATGGATGAGCCTTCTTGAAGATTATGGAACGGGAATGGTTGATTGGTCGGGATATGAAGAATTTCAGCGCATCTCGTGGCAGCGTCAATTGCATTTGTTTGAAGTTCCATTTTATTACATCGAATATGGAATGGCCCAACTCGGAGCGTTGTCCGTATGGAAAAATAGCAAAACAGATTTCAAAAACGCTGTAAACAGTTATAAATACGCATTGAAACTAGGATACACGAAATCTATACCAGAGATTTATAAAACTGCTGGGATTCAGTTTGATTTCAGCCAGCGAAACGTAAGAGAGTTGGCAGAGTTTATTAGGAACGTAGTAGGGTAGAGTTTTAATTTCTATATAAAGTAGCCTTAACTGCTTTTACCAAGCGCTCAACGTTTGGCAATGCTTCGTCAATTAACGTGGGTGAGAATGCAAATGGTGTATCTGTTTGTGTTACACGCATTACTGGAGCATCTAGATAATCAAATGCATAGCGCTGAACGTGGTAGGCAATCTCAGATGAGATAGAAGCCAATGGCCATGATTCCTCAAGTACTACACAGCGGTTTGTTTTCTTGATGGATTCAACTACCGCGGGATAGTCAATCGGACGTATAGTACGTAAATCGATGATTTCACAAGAAATACCTTCTTTCTCCAAAACCGCTGCCGCCTCATGAGCTACTTTGATGATTTTTCCAAAAGTGATGATAGTGACGTCTTTTCCTTTTCGTTTGATATCGGCTACCCCAATCGGAATGATATATTCTCCCTCTGGAATCTCGCCTTTGTCACCGTACATTTTTTCAGACTCTAAGAAAACAACAGGGTCTTCATCCCGTATAGCAGCTTTTAAAAGTCCTTTCGCATCTGCTGGGTTGGAAGGTGTAATCACCTTTAACCCTGGCACGTGCGCATAAAACGCCTCGAAACTTTGTGAATGCGTTGCCGCTAATTGACCGGCAGTACCGTTTCCACCACGAAATACAATTGGACAGTGGTATTGACCTCCGGACATCTGTAACATTTTAGCAGCACTGTTAATGATTTGATCGGCCGCCAAAATAGCAAAGTTCCATGTCATGAACTCTACGATTGGACGAAGTCCGTTCATGGAAGCGCCAACGGCAATTCCGGTAAATCCAAGTTCAGCAATCGGAGTATCAATTACACGTTTAGCCCCAAATTCATCCAGCATTCCCTGGCTCACTTTGTATGCTCCGTTGTATTCGGCAACTTCTTCTCCTAATAAAAATACGTTTTCGTCGCGACGCATTTCTTCCGACATCGCTTCTCTTAGTGCTTCTCTAAACTGAACTGTTTTCATAATCTCAACATTACATGCTGCAAAACGCACTGCAACAAAATAGGTGGTCAAAACTAAGAAAAAATGGATTTAAGTGGGTCATTTTATAGAAATCTTTTTGGACTTTATTTCCTTCTAATCATGGATTTCTAGGGAGGGCTATGTCGGACGAACTGAAAAATAGTATATTTACTACGAATCAAGAAAACACGAGGTGCCATGGAAAATGAATTAATCGACGATTTTCAATCCGGAATAACGCAGAATCAAACAGAATCAAAGCAACGTGGAATTGTAAAAACCTTTGGATGGATTAGTTTTGGGATAGCCATTTTCTATTTATTCTCTGGTTTGGTTTCATTGTTAACGACCTCGGTAATGAGTTCTGTTTCCGAAATGGCAAGTGCAGCTGGAAATAATGAATTGAATTTCATCGGTCGCATCAGCGGGATGCAACAATTAAATGCCGGACTAACGGCAATTATCGCGTTACTCATCATAGTGAGTGCTGTAGGATTTGTGACGTTCAAAGAGTGGGGGAGAAAATTGTACATCGCTGGATGCATAGGTGCTCTAGTGGTGAATTTAATTGGGATTTACATTGCCATTTATTCGATGTCCATTGTCTCAGAAATGGCAAACACAATTAATGGTATGACGGATCAAGAAGCCGTGATTTTTGAGAATGTGATGGGTAGCTTCGGTTCGTTTTTCTCCATTATCGCCATTATCTTTTCGCTTATTCCATTGACATACTTAGTCATCAATATTTTTATTTCAGTAAACCCGAAAACAAAGGCGTTAATGAGTTGATATTGCCCTTTGACTGCATTGTCAAATTGTCAAATAGTCCTATCTTTGAAGAATGAAAAAAATTCAAGGACTAATCGGCATACTCTTTTTGCTCTCTTCATGCGGAGAAGCGGTAACCAATGATGTAGAAAGCTTTTTTGCAGATTCATTAACTGGAAAGGAAAAAAGTGAATTGCGTTTATCTGAATTAGAAGGCTTACTTGCTGAACAACCCGATAATCAAGCACTATGGGTAGAGAAAGGATACATTTGTAAAGAACAGTATGATTTTGTCTGTGCGTTAGATGCTGGAGCAAAGGCTTACGCAATTGACTCTACCAATGTTGAAGCGCGGATGCTGTATGCGTGGACGCTCATGAATAAGCCGAATACACAATTAGTCGACATAGAACGGGCCAAAAAACACTATAAATATGTTTTGTCTGTGAAAGCCAATGATCCAGCTGTAATGGTGGAATTGGCCAATACATTTTCGTTGACGGGAGATTTTGAAACTGCATTTAAGTATGTCAATGATGCACTGCGTATCGACGATAAATTTCGGGATGCATACGTCCTAAAGGGCTCAATGTACAAGACACAAGGAAACACGAAGTTTGCCTTGTCGTCATACCAAACTGCTGTGCAGGTTGACCCGGATTTCTTCATGGGACATTTGAATATTGGGTGGTTGTTATCTGAGATGGAAGACCATGTTTTGGCGCTTGAGTATTACAAGAATGCCCTTGAGTTAGATCCTGAATCAATAAATGCCTACTACGGAGTGGCAAAGAGTTATCAAGATATGGGACAGTTTGATGAAGCACAAGCGTATTACCGTCAACTGCTTCAAGTTGACCCTGACTTTCATTACGCGTATTTTAACCAAGGGATTATTAAGCAATACTTTCAAGCTCAATTGGATAGTGCGGTGTATTATTATGACTTATCAACGTCTGTGCAGCCTGAATTTGTAAAAGGTTGGCACCAATTAGGTGAAGTATATCTGAATCAAGGAAGAAAGCCTGATGCGGCACGAGTATTTTCGAAAGTATTAGAACTAAATCCGGACTATGAACCCACCCTTTTAGCGAAGGAGAAATTGCGTTAGATGTTACGTAAACAGTTCGTTATTCAGGCAGTTGGGGAGTCGGTGATTCCTTTGTTAGGATTCTTCTGGTTTAATTGGGACCTTTATTTCATTGCACTATTTTACTTGTTGGACCTGCTGGTGACTGAGGTATTCTATCAGTTGAAATTAACGAAAATCACTCAGTTTCAAAAGCAGTCAATTCCGTATTTGCGGCGATTTCAATCCGCTGGTTTTACACTAGCTATTCTCGGAATGTCACATGTCATGCTTCGTATGATGTATCCTGAACTTGACTTTGGAAAAGATTTCATCGCTTTTTTAGTCTATGAAGAAGCAGGCATTCCAATTCCACAAGGGATTATTTTGTTGCCATTGGTGGTGCTTGGGAATTATCAACAATATAAGCTATTTTTTTTGGTTCCAAAGCGATTTCGCGGGATTGCTTGGCAGGTTCTGCTTACCTCACGAAGAAGGGCATTAGTTTTAGCAATCGCAGCTCTGATTCTTTTTTCCGCTCTTTTGTGCAAAGTCATGTTACCCGAAATACTCGTGTTGTCGGCATTCGTAGTGGGTAAATTTTGGATTGACCTCCAACGCTCGGTGAATTGATTACATGGGGTTTAGAACTCATGACTTGGAATTCTAAACTTTTACCTTGAGCCAGTGGAAGTAATAAAGTCTGATCTCTAAATTCTACATTCAAAACTCTCCTGTCTCAAAAGAAAGCGTTACTTTCGTAAGAGGAATTTTATGAACGAGAAACAGCTCAAGATATGGTTGAATAAGCGGAAGTCGCATAAGACATCCCTCAATCATGACGCCTTACTTGCAGGAATTAGAAAAGGCGAAATCCCGGCGCTTAGTAGCGCGATAACACTGCTTGAAAGTTCCCGTTCCGAGGATCGATTGGTGACCAAACAACTCATTACTTCCTGTCTTCCATTCGCTGGTAATTCCATTCGCGTGGGTATTACTGGTGTTCCTGGAGTGGGAAAGAGTACCTTCATAGAAGCGTTTGGATTACTTGCCGCGAATGAAGGTCGAAAAGTGGCGGTTCTAGCGATTGACCCAAGTTCAGAGAAAAGCGGTGGAAGTATCCTTGGCGATAAAACGCGTATGAATGCCTTGTCGCAACACCCCAACGTTTTTATTCGTCCATCAGCAGCAGGAGATTCGCTAGGTGGAGTGGCGCGTAAAACCCGGGAATCCATTCTTTTATGTGAAGCAGCTGGCTTTGACTTGATTTTGATTGAAACAGTCGGTGTAGGACAGTCGGAAACGGCTGTGAATTCCATGGTAGACTTCTTTTTATTGCTCATGTTAGCTGGGGCAGGTGATGAATTGCAAGGTATTAAGCGCGGAATCATGGAGATGGCAGATGCATTGGTCATCACGAAAGCGGATGGAGATAATTTAACACGGGCGAAATTGGCGTGTCGGGAATATCAAAATGCCATGCACCTATTTCCAGCTAATGCGAACAACTGGATACCCAAGGCGTTAATATGTTCTGCATTGGAAAAGATGAATATTGATAAAGTGCTCGAAACCATTGAATCGTATATAAACCAAGTAAAAATCAACGGGCATTTCGGCAAAGACCGTATGGCACAGGATAAATATTGGTTACATGAAACAATCCGTGAACAACTGATTAGCGATTTTTATCGTTTACCTGAAGTGAAAGCGCAGCTCAAAGAAGTAGAAACTCAACTTACTGCGGGGAAAACATCTTCCTTTGATGCCGCAGAATACTTATTGTCGTTGTATAAAAATCATAAATTATGAAAAAGTATCTATACATTCTATTTACCGTCTTAATGACTGCATGCGGTCAATCAACTTCTTCATCAACGGTGGAAGTAGAGAGCGCAGAACTGGCGACTCCTGAACAAGAATTGATAGCGCGTGTGCAAGCTGCTCATGGTGTGGATAACCTGGAAGGAAAAGAGGTTTCGTTTACGTTTCGAGACAAACAATATGTGCAATATGGTTTTAATAATGCCTATGGTTACTCGCGATCTGGCCTGAATGAAAATGGCGAAATGGTCATTGATTCATGGCGTGGGGATGATTTTGAGCGTACAGTTAATGGGGTAACAGTTCAAGTCACAGAAAAAGATGCGAATGCTTTCAAGAGCTCAATTAATTCAGTGTTTTATTTTGCCTTGTTGCCAGCATCGTTCACAGACCCTGCAGTGAATGTCGAATTACTTGAGGAAACAAAGCTCAATGGGATTGAATATGCAAAAATAAAAGTAACTTTTGACGAAGAAGGTGGTGGTGAAGATCATCACGATATTTTTATCTATTGGTTGAATAAGGAAACGAATACAATGGACTACCTTGCCTACGAATATTTTACCAATGGTGGAGGTATTCGTTTTCGAGAGGCATACAATCCAAGAACTGTAGGCGGTTTTCGCGTACAGGACTATTTCAATTTTGAACCGCCATCTGGGGTTGAGCTTATCGACATGGATAAAGCTTTTGAAATGGGGAGAATGGAATTGGTGTCAGATATTGTGCTCACCGATGTGAATATAAACTAATTCTCGCAACGGTCCTTTAAGACTTTGCTTCGTATGCAAAAGAAATTCTACTCGAGCGTTGGCTTAATCGTTTTACTTAATTTATTGGTAAAGCCATTTTACCTTTTTGGAATTGATGCACAAATACAGAATCAAGTCGGTGCTGCTGAGTATGGAATGTATTTCTCTCTCCTGAATTTTTCTTTTTTGTTCAATATGTTGCTCGACTTTGGGATTACCAACTATAACGCAAAGAATATAGCGGAGCACCCTGCTATTGTCCAACGTTATATCGGTTCAATCATCGGAGTGAAAATTGTCTTGGGATTACTTTACGCGGCTGTGACACTTGGTGCTGCTCTGATTTGGGGGTATAATGATATTCAGATGGGGATACTAGGTGCGTTGGTGCTCAATCAATTTTTAGCGGGACTAATTTTATATTTCAGAAGCAATTTCTCAGGACTTCATCTTTTTAAAGTGGATGCTGTATTGTCAGTGTTAGACCGAATTCTGCTGATCGCCATTTGTTTGGTGTTGCTTTATGGTGGACTTACAGTAAGCACCTTTCGCATTGAATGGTTTGTTTTTGCTCAAACTGTAGCATATGGGACAACAGTGTTGATAGGGTTCGTGTTGTCTGTATGGAAATTCGGATTTTCGCGTATTAGAATCAAACGATTATATTCCATTGCGATGTTAAAGAAAAGCACACCATTTGCTTTGTTGATCTTGTTAATGATGTTATACACACGGATTGATGCAGTCATGCTGGAGCGGTTACTCCCGGATGGAAAATTTCAAGCTGGAATTTATGCACAAGGTTTTCGTTTGTTAGATGCAGCAAATATTTTAGGACTGCTCATTGCGGGTATTTTACTCCCTATGTTTGCCCGGATAATAAAGCGCAAAGAGGAAATTGGAGAACTCGTAAAGTCAGCAACGGGGTTACTTATTGGTATTTCTCTTATAGTGGCAATAGCGTCAAGTTTCTTTGCAAATGACCTATTGGGCTTAATTTACAGTCATCAAGTGGCAGAGACAACCATCGTTTTTCCATGGATCATTATGAGTTTCGTTCCCATCTGTGCCGCGTATGTGTTTGGTACGTTACTCACAGCAAGTGGACAGCTGCGCTTACTGAATCGGATTGCTTTGAGTGGAATAGGGATAAATATAGTTTTGAATCTACTACTTATCCCAACCTATAGAGCGGAAGGTGCGGCTATTGCCACGTGTGTTACGCAAGTTTTGGCAGGACTCGGACAGGTGCTTCTTGCAGCGCGGTTGTTTCGATTAAAATGGAATATTTCCTTAATTTCTCGGTTGATTGTGTTTGTAATTGCATTAACTGGTCTAGGACTTGGAAATCATTTTTTCCTAGAATTAAGAGGGATATTGGCATTTATCCTCTTTGCTCTAGTAGGGACGAGCTTACTTTTTCTCATGCGTATTGTTCACGTGCGTGAGATTGTACATATTATGAAAGAGAAAATCTAACTAAGCACGAATCTGACGTACATGATGTATCGGGTAAAATTCCTCAATCAATATGTTCTCCCAACCAAAGTCCTCCATGTCCAAGGTGTACAAATTGCCATTCTCTGTTTGGTAACAAGAAAAGTTTTCGCTTAAACTCACATCTACACCTTTTGTGTTTAATTTTGCGAACAATCGGTTCAAATCCGTTAAGTCCATCAATAATTTCGTATGAATAGAACTGGCATTTTGCGTAATAACTGCATCTACTGTAACTTCTTGCTGTTCGTCCTCTACTATAATGTAGTTAATTCTTAGGGTGTCAAATAATGTGTTCATGTGCCTTATTTTTTATTATTGATACAAAACTAAGGAGGTAGAACGTAAACAATTTACGTTTAATTAAATTCTCAGTGGTTTAGTGTAAATAACTTTATTCTTGATGTTTCAAATCATTCTTTCTACTTTTTTAATTTAAACACAATTGGTTTTTTTATGGTTCCAATCTGTACATTTACGTGTTTAATTTAGCGTCAATTGGAGAGAAATGAATTGTTTTGGGTGGGAGTCTTCGATCAGATGGCGCAAGAAGACTATGTAGTTATTGATAACTTTTTAAAGGAGGAATTAGTGACCAAGGTGATGGATTATTTCCATCAACAAGAAGAGAAAGACGTTTTCCAAAAAGCAGCTATCGGTTCTGCTGGAAATGAACTTGTCATCAATGAAGTGCGAGGTGATTATACCTTCTGGCTGGATCAACACCGCGACTTAGAGCTCGCAGAGCTATTTGCAGCATTTGATGAAGTTAAAAGCTGGATTAATCGGTTATGCTTTTTATCCTTATCGGACTATGAGTTTCATCTTGCCCATTACCCAAAAGGATCCTTTTACAAGCGTCATTTAGACCAGTTTTCAGAGCGGAATAATCGTATGATTTCGATGATTATTTATTTGAATAAAGGCTGGAAGAATGGAGATGGTGGAGAATTACGCATTTATCCCGAAAATGCTGAGGCCATTAATGTTGAACCGTTATTTAACCGATGCGTTCTCTTCCGGAGTGATACGTTAGAACATGAAGTGCTTACTGCGCATACCGATCGCCGAAGCGTTACAGGTTGGATGCTTTATCAACCTTCAATTATCGCTGCAATTCGCCCTTAACGTGCACGCAGTATTTCTTTCTGTGCGTTCCAATAATTGACAGCGGAGTAAATAACGAATGCCAGAATGACGGAAGAAAAGCTGAGGAACGTAAACGAGGAACTAATCATTATTCCCCCTTTAATCATGATGCCATCGATGATGAATTTTAACGAGATAAATGATGCGGCGGCCAAAACACTGATCAAGGCAAATACCTTAATGAAATATGCGATAATCGCTTGAATGATCGATTTCGGTGCATAACCAATACGCAATAAGGTTTTGATTTCATAAGCATTTTTTGACATTATTAATTGTGCATATTGAATCAGTACAAGACTCGCTAGAAAGACAGCAATGATGCTAATGGCCATCACCACTCCAAAGAGTGTTCCAGCTACACTTTTCAATTTTCCCACAATCATGGATGATTCCTTGCTTTCTAAAGAGCGTTCTTCCATAAAGTTTTCAAAAGTACCGAAACTTCCTTCTTTCACGGAAATCATGAGTTGTGTAACCTTAGCTGGAACAGCTGTTGGAAAACCAAGATTTCCATATTCCATAAATGAACTCGGGACAAGAATCGCTGACACCTCACTGGTGAATCCAATAATTCGTGCAGCTTGATATTCTGAGCTGTTATCATTATATAACTTAAACTTAAACCCAATACTTTTTGCGAGCTCATCGGATACCTGTGGGAGCCCTTTTGCGCTGGCAAAGGTGTTCAGCATGACCAAAAATTCGCGAGGAAGAACTATGGGAACAAACTCATCTCCTTCAGACCATTTCCACAGGGTTGAATCGAATTTTAAAAAATCAGAATTTACACTCTGAACAAATACGTCTGTACGAAAATAGGGTACTAAATCACTGTCCGTTTGAAAAGAAACTCCAAAACTATTGCTCAAAATAGGCTCAACATGTTCGATGAATGGCTGTTGATCTAAATGGTCAATTTCATTTTCCCCAAAATCTGTTTTAGCCAAATTGATTGTGTTGTAATTGGACACCTTTTTTTGGATGATAATGCTATTGCTTCCTAAAATCTCTTCCCCTTCTCCAAATTCATTTACACGAATGAGATAATGAATCGACGTAATTAGGAATGTGAATCCCAGGAAAGAGCCAACTACAGCAATAATTAACTGACTCTTTACCTGATTATTGAATAGTATTTTCTTTAACATAGGTTCAGAGATTAAGTTCTTTATCAAAGGTAAAGTCGTGGTAGTCGCCAAGGGTTGTTAAGATAAACCCTGTTCCAAGGGTGTTGCAGCGAGCATTGATTAATTCTAAACAGAGCTCAGTGTTGGCTTTGTCCAAGTGACTAAAAGGCTCATCTAGAATTATCCATTCAAACGGTTGCGCCAATGCACGGATAATCGCGACGCGTTGTTGCTGACCCATGGAAAGTAATTTACACGGTTCATCCCACTTTTCAGGAATTCCTAAAATCGCTAGGAATTCTTTGAGTTCTGCTTTTGTAAAGGTGTTTGTTAAATCATTTTTAAGGAGTAAATTTTCTTGTACAGTAAGTTCTGGAAAAAGTTGTAAATCCTGAAATACAAAGGATATTTTTTCTCTTCTATGGATGGCCCAATGTTCAGGAGTTATATCTCGCACGGCCTGTTTGTCAAAAAGAAGATTACCCGAATAATCATTGCGAATTCCTGCGAGTGTATGAGTGAACGTTGTTTTACCTTTTCCACTCGAGGCATTTAGCACGACTTTCTGTCCTTGCTCCAAGCGAAAGGCATTTCCCCATATACTGTCTTTTCCATGCTGTATGGATGAAAGAGGATGAGGCATAACATGATCGAACGTGATGGTCATAAGCAATTTTTTGAGATTGTTTCAAGAATTGTTCCAAACCAAATTTACAGGCTACAGGCGCTCTAGTGGTGTTTTTACACCGTCAACAAGGCTGTAACAGGCTAACTTGTCTTTAAACACCGACGATTTGAAGACTGAGCGCTTCAGCAGCATACGGACACATTCTTGAATTCCTTCAACAATGGATGGGTGTGGGTGAATCAACTCGGACAAAACTTCAATGGGCATTTTTAGTTTAATCAATAATCCGATTGCTTGTATCGCGGAAGAAGCATGTTCTCCGACAGCACGCATCCCCAATATATGCATGTCTTTGTCGTTGGTCACAATAATTTTAAAGAATCCTTGTGTTTTTCGCATAGCTATCGCCCGAGCCATAACTGAATAGTCAATTTTTACAACTTTTACAGGGATGTTCTGCGCAATGCACTGTTGTTCATTCATTCCTACTCCTGCGACTTCCGGTTGGAGAAACATTATTGTACAAATGTTGTCATAGCTTATGCGATCTTTGGCAAATCCAAACATTTTTTCTACGGCATGACGTCCTTCAATCTCTCCCATATTTACTAATGAAATTCTTCCTGAAACATCTCCTACCGCATAAATGTGAGGGATGTTAGTTACAGTATCATCATCGCCGATATGTATTCCACGTTTGGACATGCTAACGCCTGCATTTTCGAGTTTCAGTGATGTCGTGTTTGGCGTTCTTCCTACAGAAAGAAGTGCAATATCGACTTGTATCACCTCCCGCTTACCATCAGGATAACTCAATTCATATTCTACACGTCCATCTTTTTTCTCAAGTCGTTCAAGTTGAGCTTTAGAATGAACGACGACACCGTTTTTTTCAAAATTTTTTGATACAATCGAGGAGACATCTTCATCTTCAAAGGGAAGGATGCGGTCCTGACGATCTATTATGTGTACTTTTGTTAAGCCAAAACTCGAAAAGATAGTGGCGTACTCACAGCCAATAACTCCCGCTCCTACAATCACCATGCTTGCAGGAAGCTCTTCAATGTGTTCAATTCCGTCACTGGTGCAGATGATTTTTTCATCGACGTCCACATTGGGTAGTTTTCTCGGTGAACTCCCCGTAGCAATTATTATGTTTTTGCCAAACACTTTTTTTACAGCTCCATCGATTACAATCTCTACTTCATGTTCGTTTATGAATGATGCATCGCCACGCTCATAGGTGAATTGACATTTTTCAGTTTCGTTCTGTAGTAACTTTATGTGGCAGGAATACTGAAATTTTCGTTCAAAGATTGCCTCGTTCAATGTTGTCTTAATCTCACTCCATGTTGGTCTGTATGGCGCGTGGCCAAAGTTTTCCAAATTTTCATTAGTGACTTGTACTTTTTGAGAGAGCTCCCATAATGTTTTGGAAGTCAAGGCACCATCGTAGAGTCCCGCTCCGCCGATTCTACTGCGTTCAATGAGGCAAACTTTCTTCCCGAAATCAATGGCCCGCATCGAAGCCGCATAACCTGCGGGACCCCCTCCAATAATCACAACATCAAACTTATCCATACACGTAATAATTGCCTTAAATATAAGAAGGATTTTTGTTCTATATGTGGATAAAGAGTTCCAACACATTATGCTTATTTTTGTAGAGTAACGGATAAGCATGGAATATCAAGAAGATTTAATCGTCGCAAAGGCGCAATCAAAAGTCAATAAAAAGAAGATTGAACAATTCGCTCGCATGCGTGACAAAGAATTAGATTCCTTGTTTCATGATGCACACGAAGAGGTGTTTGAAGAAATTGATTGTTTGAAATGCGCTAACTGCTGCAAAACGACGAGCCCTATATTTCGCGATGTGGACATCAAAAGATTGTCAAAAAGATTAAAGGTGTCTACCGGGCATTTCATTGATCAATATTTACACTTGGATGAAGAACATGATTATGTCTTGAATTCTTCACCATGTACATTCTTAATGGCCGATAATACTTGTGCCGTTTATGAAGATCGTCCATTAGCATGCAGGGAATACCCTCATACAGACCGAAAAAAAATGAAGCAAATTTTAAAGTTGACGCTGAAAAACACTGAAATTTGTCCGGCTGTAGCGCGCATTTTTGAGCGCATCAAGTAAGTCCTGCTAATGGACTTCGAATAATACCATTTTTGAATAACGTTCTCTGTCATCAGTGCTTTCGGTTTCAAAAACAAGTTTGAAGTTCGGTTGGTTCATTAGATCATCTAAAGAAATACCATGTTCCACAATTGAAAACCAATTGTCCCAAATAATTAAATCCCTGGGTTGAGCAGTTTCAATAGCTTTTCGTGTTATGAACGATTTTTTAGAAGGGTCAAAGCAATCTATATTTAGAATTTCACAAAAGTAGGTGTTGCCAACAATGATCTTTGGTTCTTTATAGTGTGCGTTGATATAGTTTGCAATTTTGTTCGCTTGTACTTGTTCTACATGTAAATTCAAATCATGCTTAAAATCTATTGCCGCAGGGTTTTTTGTAAAAGGAAAAACCATAGTGTATAGGGCAAAAATAAAAACTATTGCACCTGCTAATCGATATGAGAAATGCTGCAGTATAAATTGAATTTGACTCAATCCGTACGTTGCGATGAGCGCCATAAAAGGAATTACACAAATCAACACGCGTTTAAGCCCCATCGAATTAAAAATGCCGTAATACCAAAATATGGTGTGAGCCAGAATAAATGCCACTACACTGCCCATTAGAAAATATACCAATTTAAAAGAAGTCCGTCGTAAAAAATAATGAAAAGTAAGGAACAAAAATCCAATCCAAAACAAGAGGTAAAATGGGATTCCAACTACATAAATGAGTTGCTCAATGAAGTGCAGCGCCGTACCGCTCCCATAAGTACTACTAAGTTTTGAATAGGGAATTTTCGTAATTGTCCAAAAGAAATCGTTATGAACGAAATAGCCGGCTAGACCGTATATGAACGAGCCAGTGAGAAGAAATAAGAGAGAGGTATAGCGTCCGCGAAGGACTTCCCAAAGTCCAAAAATGCCAATAAAAAAAAGTCCTTCAGAACGAACAAACGGTAAAAACGAAATAAGAACAATTGCCAAAGCATGCCGCTTATTCAGCTGCATGAAAAAGGCAAGGATTAAGAAAAAGGCAAATAGCGGTTCTGTTAATCCTGAAAAGGTTAGAACAAAATAAAGTGGTGAGAAAATTAGCAATATAAGGGTGAAATAGGGCGAAGGAATATCTAGCTTTTTTGCTGTTTGATAGGTGAAATAGAGGGTTGCATTCACAACCAGTAAGTTTAAGAGTTGAACACCAATGAATCCAATTTGTGCCATTGGACTGTAAAGAAGTACAAATAACGGTTTCGCCCAATGATCGAAATAAAGTTCGGGGTGATCTGGTGCAGATCGTGCATACAAATAGTGGTAAATACTATCTCCTGAATCACCAGTCCCGTCAAATATTATGAGCGTTAAAACTCCCAAGATAAGATGGAGGAGCATCAAAGGATATGGTGGACGAAGAAGTTTCATGCGAACAAATTTAGAGCTATTTCTTAAGATATTGAATTCTACCGATGAAAGAAGAACGGATACAACTGCCTACATACTTCTTTACCTTTTGTCACATTACGCGTTTGATTATTGGAATATCCACCAACCTTTTATACTTTTAACGCGTTGTAAAACCAAACTAGAAACTCATGATTCGGAACCTTACCGTTGCGCTTATTATATTGTTCATCGCTCTACAATCCATTGCTCAAAGGGGTGCAAACGGGGATTTAACGATTTCTGTTCAGAATGAATGGGTGAATACATACACCTATTTGATGAATAATGCGAATGCTGGAGCTTCTTCTATAAGCGTGAATAGTAACGCTCTTGGAGGTGCTATGTTTACGAATAATTTGGCTGCAGGAGACCTTGTTTTGATTATTCAAATGCAAGGAGCTAGTGTTGATGTGAATACAACTCCAACCGTTTCTTGGGGAGGAAATTATACAGCGCAAAACTCCTTTTTTTCAAATGGAAATATATTTGATGAAAAGGAATTTGGTCAAGTAACGAATTATAACAACGCTGGTAATTATGAATATGCTGAGGTACGGGGTGTTTCAGGATCCAATACGATTCTCCTCAATTGCGCACTTACCTTATCTTATACCGCAGCTGGTCACGTTCAAGTAATTCGAGTTCCAAGATTCGACAACCTTACTGTTCAGAATAATGCTAGTATTTCTTGTCCACTTTGGAGTGGTCAAACTGGAGGAGTTTTAGCAATTGAAGTGAATGGTAATTTGACATTGAATGGAACTGGCGCGATTAATTCGAATGAAACAGGCTTCAGGGGAGGTCAAAAATTAAATATTTCTACCAATGCTGGAGGTCCAGGTGGTGGTGGTTTTTTAGGTTCTTATGATGCTGCGGAAGGAGCTGAAAAAGGTGAAGGAATAGGCGGTTATCATGACGAGTATGACCTACTTGAATCGCGCTATTGTCGCGGTGCCATCGCAAATGGTGGAGGTGGAGCAAATTACCACAATGCCGGTGGAGGTGGTGGATCGAATGTAGGAACTGGAACTTACCATGCCTACGGTGTTCCAGATGCTGGAGGAGCCAATCAATTCTTGTCGGCATGGAATTTAGAAAATGCATCAATGGTTTCTCAACCAAGTTCTGGTGGTGGTCGCGGTGGATATTCGCACGCAAATAGCGCGCAGAATCCATTGACTCAAGCACCAAATACGACTCAATGGTCAGGAGACTTCAGACGCTATGCTCATGGTCATGGTGGTCATCCGCTTACTTATAGTGTAGACCGCGTTTTTTCAGGTGGCGGAGGAGGAGCAGGAGATGAAAATGATGGTGACGGAGGAGATGGCGGTCGCGGTGGTGGAATCGTATTGTTAACAGTTTATGGTGACATCATCGGAACTGGATCTATTAATGCCAACGGAGGAGACGGTGGCAATGCAGAAGGTGCTACTCCTCCTGCATTTACAACACAAAAATCTGGTGATGACGGTGCCGGAGGAGGTGGAGGAGGTGGTTCAATCGTTATACAAAATAGCAATCCACTCCCAAGTTCTGTTTCGTTGAATGCGCGAGGAGGAGACGGTGGTAATCAAATCTTACAATTGAGTAACTTTGCTGCAAATACTATGGATGGTCCGGGTGGAGGAGGTGCTGGTGGACTTATTTCTACCTCTGGAGGTGCTGCTGTTTTGGATATATCAGGCGGTGTGGCGGGAACATCCTCCAGCTCTATCGCTAATAACTTTCCTGCAAATGGCGCAACAAGTGGTGCGAGTGGAGTTTCAAACCAATTGACGAGTGCTTACGATTTAACGGTTCTAGATCAAACCATTTGTGGTGGAGGATCCGCGAATCTTTCTGTTACTGTTTTGGGATCTCTGCCAGCTGGTGGTTCCATAGAATGGTATACTTCCCAGTTTGGAGGTAGTAGCTTAAACAGCGGAACGACATATACAACTCCGGTTCTCGGCGCAAATACGACCTATTGGGTTGGTGTTTGTCCAGGTACATTCAGGATTCCTTTTAACGTGTTCGTTTCTCCAGCAATTACAATTACGGGTACCGCAGTTGAGCAAGATGAGACCTGCGCAGGAAACGATGCATCCATTACTGGATTATCGGCCTCTGGTGGTTTCGGTGCACTGATGTTTGACTGGAATGGTGTTGTATCCACTTCGGAAGACCTAACTGGAGCGATAGGAGGAACATATAATTTGACCGTGATAGATGAAAATGGATGTACCGCTACTTCTGGGCCTTACATATTGACTGCATCGCCCGGTCCAAGTATTGATGTTTCCAACATGATAATTGATGATGAAACATGTTTTGGTAATGATGGATCGATAACAGGGATTGTGGCGACTGGATCAAACTTAACTTTTGCATGGAATGGTAATTCTTCTGCTGGAGAGGACTTAAATGGAGTTACGGGAGGTACTTACACTTTAGTGGTAACGGATGATAATTCATGTCAGGCGACCGCTGGACCTTTTACGGTTAATACAATTAGTGGTCCTGTGATTGATATTTCAGGGTTATCTGTTCAAGATGAATCATGCTTTGGAAACGACGGCGAAATTAGTGGTATTGTGGTTACAGGTTCAAGCGTAACTTACCAATGGAATGGAAATGTTTCTGCTTCCTCCGATTTAACAAATGCTAATGCAGGAGCGTACACTTTAGTAGCGACTGATGATAATGGATGTTCAACTTCAGAAGGCCCGATTACCGTCGGAACGATTGCTCCGCCTACTATAGATATTACAAATTTGGTTATCCAAGGTGAAAACTGCAATCAATTTGATGGAGCTATCACTGGTATTACGGCTTCAGGAATTGGATTAACGTTTGAATGGAACGGAGTTACGTCGGTGGATGAAGATCTCGTGAATCAGCAAGCAGGAAGCTATACCTTGGTGGTAACTGATAATATAGGTTGTACTGCCCAGAGTGGTCCACATGAAATTCCAGTTGTTGGTGGTCCTGCTGTTGATGACGCAAACTTAATTGTTCAAGACGAAACCTGCAATGCCAACGACGGTGCTATCACTGGGTTGACAGCAACAGGATCTGGGTTAGTTTTTGTTTGGAACGGAACTCCAGGAACCTTGGACTTACAGGATATTACAGCAGGATCGTACAACTTGACAGTTATTGATGGTAACGGTTGTTCTGCCGATTATGGACCAATTGATATTCTTGAAATTCCACCTCCTACCATTGACGATGTGAACTTAACCGTGTTGGATGAATCCTGCGTTGGTAACGATGGTGTGATTCAAGGACTAGTCGTTACAGGAAATGGACTTACCTATACGTGGAACAGTACTTCGAGTCCATCACAGGATGCCGCTGGCTTAAGCGCAGGTGACTACACTTTGGAAGTAATAGATGAGAACGGTTGTAATGTTTCGTATGGTCCGATCACTGTAGGAGGAACAGTTGCTCCTGTTATCGATGTTGTTCCAGGCAATCCAACCATAGATTTAGGAGACAATGTGGGATTGACGCTTTTAATCAATCCTTCTTCGGCTTCCGATGCGATCACGTGGACGCCTTCAGCTGGGTTGAGTTGTACAGATTGTATCAATCCAATTGCAAGTCCAACCCAAACTACAACGTACGTGGTTACCGTATCGAATGCGGATGGTTGTGTTGTGACAGATACAGTATTGATTGCTGTGACCAATCCATGTGGTGAAATTTTCGTGCCTACTATTTTTACGCCGAATGGAGATAATCTCCATGATGAACTTTGCGTTTTAGGAGGATGTGTATCTTCAATTACGTTTGAGGTATTTAATAGATGGGGAGAACGAGTTTTCAAGACAGAGAATCCGGAAGTGTGCTGGGATGGTTTGTTTAAAGGTAAGAAGGTGAATACAGGTGTTTTTGTGTATAAAGCGAAAGGAACGCGAACGGATGGAACAACCTTTGAAGCGGCAGGAAATGTAACTATCGTACACTAACGGTGTAACCAATATGATCCTTCTAGCGTTCATTATAAGTATGTCTATTGAGTGAGTGAGTTGGGCTCCAATTGACATACAAAGCAATTCAAAATGAAAACATGAGTAGCGAAAATTCTGAAATATCAACCGTCGTAAAAAATACCTACCAGGATATTTACGATACATTCTGTGCTGTTCCTGACTCCTCAGTAGTTATTGCACATTTCGGTCGGTTTTCCCAGGATTTAGTGAACAGTATTTCAGAAGGTGTTGAAAATATTCTCATTTCCAATGACGTCAAGAAAAACATGATCAAGCGTATGTTTTCGGTCCTAATAGAAGGGCTTCAAAATATTCGTATTCATGGTGGGAGTGATTCCGATGACCAGCAAATTGGTCATGTAATTGTTCTTAGGGGGTGTGCAGATTACCGTGTATCTTTTGGAAGCTACGCATCTGAGGAGGATCGAAGTTTTTTAACCAAGCATCTCGATAATATCAATGAAAAATCCTTAGAAGAAGTCAAAGCCTTTTACCTAGATGTATTGAGCAAAGGTTTTCTTTCTAACAAAGGTGGTGCAGGATTGGGGTTTATCACGATTGCTCTTACATCTAAATCCGCGATTTATTATGCGTTTCATCCGACTGATTACAAGGATCTGCACTATTTTGATTTCTCAGTTGAATTAAAAATTGATTAAACCACTTTGCGTATCTTTACGGTGTGAATGTTTTCCGCCAAATAGCGCAAGCCCCTTTTATCTTTTTAGTTAAGATTTATCAATGGCTAATAAGTCCACTTTTGCCAGCGAGTTGCCGTTATACGCCGACATGCTCCCAATATATGATTGAAGCAATCAGGGAATGGGGCGTTCTTAGAGGTGGTTGGATGGGAGTGAAGCGGCTTGCAAGTTGTGGACCTTGGGGCGGATGCGGTCATGATCCTGTTCCTAAAAGAAAAGATACATCCAATAATTCCCATGGGAAATAAATAGCTTACGGCAAGTTGTCCATCGCTTTCAAAATTACTTCTCCTGCTTGTTGAATTTCTTCCCATGATATTGTAAGTGGAGGACTTAGTCGGAAACTATAAGGGTGAGACAAAAACCAAAACGTAATCAGACCATCTTCAAGACATTGTTCTACGATTTTCGTGACTATCACATCACTTTCCATATCAATAGCAAACATAAGCCCTATGCGCCTGATCGACTGAACAGCTCGGTGTCGGCTAAGTAACTCCTCTAGTTTTTTTCCTTTCGCTTCCACTTCGAGATAGTCTACCTCTTCAGTTAGTACATCTAAACAAGCAGCACCTGCCGCACATACAACAGGATGTCCACCAAACGTGGTGATATGTCCAAGCATTGGATCGAATGAGAGCTGTTTCATTTTCTCATTACTGCTAACGAAAGCACCAATTGGCATTCCTCCACCAAGTGCTTTTCCGAGTGTTAGAATATCTGGGATAATTCCACTATGCTCAAATGCAAAAAGTTTTCCAGTCCGCCCCATTCCGCACTGTATCTCATCGAAAATTAATTGAGCTCCAGTTTCAGTGCATCGGTCACGAAGTTTTTCTAAATATTCAGCCGAGGCAATTCGAACACCCGCATCTCCTTGAACTGGCTCAATAATTACTCCTGCTGTTCGTTCCGTAATCAACTCTAAATCCTCCAGAGAGTTATGTCGTATGAATCGGATACCTGGCAGTAAAGGTCGAAAGGGTGATTTTTTAGATTCATTGGAAGATACACTCAGAGAGCCATGTGTACTCCCGTGATACGCCCCGATACAAGCGACCAATTCACTGCGTCCCGTAATCCGTTTAGCAAGTTTCAATGCGGCTTCATTTGCTTCAGTTCCCGAATTGACCGTGTAAACACAATCGAGTGGAGTAGGAAGCAAAGCACTTAGTTTTTGTGCAAACACCAATTGACTATCTTGGATGAATTCGCCATATACCATCACGTGGAGGTGCTTGTCAATTTGTTGCTTGAGCGCTTCAACTATGTGAGGATGGTTATGACCAATATTGTTTACAGCGACACCGGAAATCATATCCATGTAAGCTTTACCTGATTTATCATAGATGTAAATTCCTTTTGCATAGTCTACATCAATCAGGAAAGGATACGGATTCGTTTGTCCCTGTATGGTTAAAAAATTATCGCGACGATTCATATGTGTTTTCACTACTTCAAAATTAAACATTCTTGCGTAGACCTATGATAAAGTTCTTAAGTTACTTTTGTCGTGTGTGAACTTTGTAAGTGTCCAATGCGACTTTACCAATTCAACGCTTAACTTTGCACCATGACACCTCAAGAGGCAAAAGTACTATTGAAAATTGAAGATGGTGATGAGTTCATCGACCGTTGGGAGCAAGAAATGTTTGGTATTAAGCGTTACTTTTTAACTTCTACACCTATTCCAAAGGTGTTTTATGCTAAACTGGCACGCTTGCGCAAATTCGAAGAAGCGTACTTTACGCTAATCGGGGTAGATGTTCCGTCATTGAATGATGCAATTTCCATTGAGCTTGTCAATTTCTCTCCAGATGTTTCTGAAGCCTTTCATCAATTACATGTTTGGCGAACATCTATCAAGCAGCGCATCCATTCTACGCATAATGTTGAAGAAATTGTCCAGTTGATAGAAGCTTGGATACGCGTTGAGAAGGACTACATTACTCAATGGGTTAACCCACAAAGTACTGAGATTCCCGCGGAGATGGTTATTTCAAAGGAGCCAGATCCAATGGAGATACTCACTTTAATTAATAACTGGAAGAGTGCTGCAGGTCTTACTACGTTTCATCAATTACATATGAATTTTCCTTTTTTACCTGAACGGCTCCGCTTTGAGGTGAAAAGGTTAACTTTGTTGGCAGAACATTATGGAGAAAGATTTATTTGACGGATTGAGAAAACAGTTGGAGGAACAAGATTGGCCTGCCCTGTATTTTTTTAAATTTATATGTCCCTCGGACGATGAGACAGTAGCTAAAATTGTTGGTCTTTTTGGCGTACATAGTGACATTAATTTTCAGCCTTCAACAAAGGGTAAATACACAAGTATTTCGGTGAAAGAAGTTATGTTGAGCGCGGAGCGTGTAATTGATGTGTACAAGGAAGCTGGCAAAGTAAAAGGGGTAATATCATTGTAATGGAAGCATTTTTTTTATTGGTAATTGATTTACCGAAAGTGATCTTAAATGTGGCATGGGGAACATTGTTGGTAATTATCGCAATTATTTTGTACCGATTACTCTTACGAAGAATGAAGAGAGAAGTGATGGATAACTCTGGTTTCGTGGTGCTACATCGAAGTGAGAAAGAACCAGCATGGGGTCTAATTCAATTGTATTTTACTGCGGAAAAATCTGGAAAAGGTACCTTTCGCTTGTATGCAAAAGAGGGGCAGGCAGAATGGGTACTATTTGATGGTGAATTTAAACCTGGAAATACGATTGTGAATTTTGATACAACTCTAGTGCCTAATGGGTGGTATTATTATGAAGTGAAAACGGAAAATCAAAAAACGTACAAATTGCTTGAAATAAAGAATAAGGTTTAGCGTTTTATAAAAAAAGCTTATTTTCCCACCATGAGAAATTGGACGGCCATATTGCTAATCATCTTTTTTTCCGGAAGAACCTCAGCGCAAACAGAGGAGTTTCAGCCAGCTGGTTCATTCAAAGCAGAAATCGGTTTAGCGAATAATGCATCCAACGAGGCTTTCCGTGATTTAATGCAAGGTCTTTTTAATATTACGGTGGGTTATCAATATACTCTCCCTAATTCGCTTTCCTTTGGTGCCGGTATTCGACATAATTATTTCACTGTAAATCAGTTTAAAAATAAAATCGACTTGCGCGGTGGAATCCATTTTGGGGGAATGTATGGTAAAATTGGTATTGAGAAGTATTACGGTCAATTTGGAATTGATATTGGTATTCGAGCAGGGTACAATATGATGGCCTCTGTTACAAATAAATGCAAAGAGGCTAACGAGGGATTGAAGATTTTTGATGGGGGTTTTATCGAACCTGTGATCAACCTGGGTTTGTTAGCCGATGAACAAAGTTCTTTTTACTTGAATCTAACGTATTCATTCCATACCTTTAAGTTCCAACCTTATCACGTCTGTGAAGATGACTTTTCGGCATATAGTCCTGAGGGTCTTGATAAAATCACGTCCTATTTCGTTATCGGGTTCGGTTATTCGTTTTATTTTGGACAGTAATTTGTATGTTCAAGGAAAAAATAGAAATATGCGTTACTTATTTATTTCAATGGTTTTAGTTATTGCTGCTGCATGTGGTTCCATGAAGGAAACAGAAGAAAGACCATTACAAGTAGATCAAATGGTGAAGAAGGCAACAATTGGTGAAGTACCAAAAGATAATCCAGCGACTGACATCGTAAATGTTTCCCTTGAAGGGAATCTGCTAAAAATTACGGCTTCATACTCAGGTGGGTGCGAAGACCAAGTAATTGAGTTAGTTGGAAATGAAATGATCATGAAATCACTTCCTCCGAAACGTGCGATTACTCTGGTCCGGGATACCAAGGGCGACGGGTGTCGTGAATATATCACCAAAGAGCTGGTGTTTGATATTTCAAAATTGGCATACCAGCAAAAGGAGGAAAGCGAAATTGTCCTGCTGCTTGCTGGATTTGAAGGAGATATTCGTTACGTATATTCGGGAGAATGAGTAGTCCTATGTCCAAATCACTCACGCAAAGTGAAGAGAATTATCTAAAGGCAATTTACAGTCTTGAAGAACGTCACATTGGTGCAATTTCTACAAACGACTTAGCCGAGGTAATGGATACCAAAGCGAGCTCCGTTACAGACATGATTAAGCGGCTGTCTGAAAAAGAACTGGTTTCTTACAAGAAATATCAAGGATGTTTATTAACCGATAAAGGCCGTCAAAAAGCACTTCTTACTATTCGGAAGCACCGACTTTGGGAAGTGTTCTTGGTAGAAAAATTGAACTTTGGTTGGGATGAAGTGCACGATATTGCAGAACAATTGGAACACATTCAGTCCACAGCATTAACGGATAAGCTAGAGTCGTTTCTGGAGTTTCCAAAGTTTGATCCCCATGGTGATCCCATTCCTAACAAAGCAGGAGAAATGCAACTCAGAAAAAACACTTGTAAGTTGTCTGAATTACATGGGGGACCATCAGCAATTGTAATTGGCGTAGATGATGGTTCACCAAGCTTTCTGCAGTACCTGGATAGGCATAGTATTCAACTCGGAAGTGAAATTCAACTCAAAGAGAAATTCGAATTTGATGGTTCCGCAACACTCGTGATTGATGGCAAAGAACTAAACCTTTCACATACAGCACTGGTGAAGATTACGGTGCAAGTGAAGAACGAATAATGTTCTTTATTGGTTTTTAACAGCTTCAATGATAGCATGTAAAGAGGGGTACGTTTCTGACTTTAGTCGCTCAAATTCTTCTTTATAAAACCATTTGACCTTTTCTATATCCTCCTCAGTTTGCGGAATTAGTTTTTGTTGATTATCTGCTTCAAAGAGGAACCAATGCGTTTTTTTTAATACGTATTCTTGATATTTATAATAGACGTGCCAGGTGCAAGGAAGTGTTGTAATTAGGTGAATATCTGTTATGCCGGATTCCTCCTTGATTTCCCGTTCTGCTCCATCTGAAGGTAATTCTTTTCTTTCCAATTTCCCCTTAGGAAGGTCCCATTTCCCCCAGCGATAGATGAAAAGGTAGTTGTAGGGTTCCTGGGTAGACTTTACAACTCCACCAGCGGCTTCCAAGTATTTAAAATTACAAAAAAAGCGCCCGATTTCTTCTAGGGGCTCAGGGCAAAGGACAGTTACTTCACCAGGATGTTTTTCAAGCTCTAAAGATAGTAGCGAAAGGTCTTTTGTTTTCAAAGAAGGGAAATAACGCTCCAAATAATCCGGTAATTTTCCTAATCCTTTCTTAAAAATTATTGCTTTATTTTCGATAAAAACTTTGTACATTTGGCGCTATGATTACAGATCTTGATAACGCCTCAAAAATAGCAGAATATTTACTGCAAATCAAGGCGATAAAACTCCAGCCAAATGATCCTTTCACGTGGTCTTCTGGTTGGAAGTCTCCTATTTATTGCGATAATAGAAAAACATTATCTTATCCAAATGTACGTACGTTCATAAGACAGAGTTATACCCAAGCGATTTTAGATGAATTTGGGAAGCCAGATGTGATTGCAGGCGTAGCTACAGGTGGAATTGCCCAAGGAGTGCTTGTTGCACAAGAGCTAGGTATTCCTTTTGTTTATGTGCGTTCTTCTGCCAAGGGTCATGGACTTCAAAATATGATTGAAGGTCATTTTGAAGAAGGACAAAGTGTAGTGGTTATCGAAGATTTGATCTCCACCGGAGGAAGCAGCCTAAAAGCCGTAGAAGCGTTGAGAGATGGCGGTTTGAGTGTAAAAGGTGTCGTGGCCATTTTTTCTTATGGTTTTCAGCAAGCTGTCGATGCATTTAAGGCTTCTAATTGCCCGTTAGTAGTGTTGAGTAACTACGATGTACTGATTGATAAGGCATTGGCTCAAGGTGCTATCGGAGAGCGAGATATGAACTCCTTGAAGGATTGGAGAGCAGCGCCAGATATGTGGAATAAATAAACAATAGAAATTATGGTGATTGAAAGTCAGAAAGTAGAAGTGAATGCTCCGGCAGAAGATGTGTTTACATTTTTGTCAAATGCTCAAAACATTGAGGAACTCTTGCCGGCAGATAATATCAAAGATTTTCAAGCTACAGAAACGCAGTGTTCTTTTAAAGTTCAAGGAGGAATTACGATTACTTTGATTCAGGAAAAACTTATTCCGCACAGCGAAATCAAAATGGTTTCTGGAGAGAAATCACCATTTCCTTTTCACCTCACTATTCATATGGGGGAAGACGTAACCAAGCAAACGATCGGATACATTCATTTTGATGGAGATGTAAATCCTTTTTTAAAGATGATGGTTCAAAAACCATTGACTAACCTCTTTAACTACATGTCTCAAAAAATGAAGGAGAAATACGATTAGCAAGTAGTATTTTACTTCTTTCGTTGATAGTGACGCTGAACTACTTGATTTAAATAACTTCTAGTTTCAAGCAATTCAAAGTTAAGTTCCTGTGGTAAATCACCGAATAAAGGGGCTCCCCCTCCCAATAAAATAGGAATGGTGGTAAGCGTTATTTCATCGATTAAGTCTTTGCTCAAGAAACTTCGTATAGTTGTTCCTCCGTCGATGTATAGCTGATTGTACCCCTTTCGATGGATTTCTGCTAAGACTTCATGCAATGATCCTTTTACCAAATGCGCTTTGTCCGCAAGATGTGGTGGTAAATTGTTGAGTTGACTACTCAGAACAAATACAGGGATCTCATATGGCCAAGGGATGTCAAAGCTCAATACCGTTTCAAATGTGGTTCGCCCCATTACAATTGCGTCACATCCGCTAATAAATTCCATATACCCCATGTCGTCCTTGTTGGGATTAGGAAGTGTATGAAGCCAATCAATTTTGCCATTTTTGTCTGCAATAAAACCATCGATACTTGTAGCAATAAATACCTTATTTTTTTATTCATGGAGTAATATTAAACAAATGAAGTACTAAATTATTTCCACTGTTTTTGATTCTTTTACGCACGAACCTTTACCAAATATAATAATTGACAGGCACTAGAAATGGAATATCGAGCGAATTAACTTTACTGATCGATACTCTTTTATGGATCAGATCAATCCAACAAGTTAAGTTTCGCGAACTTCAAAATGAGTACCTTTTGACCAACACGAGGAAAGAACACAGTTGCCTTTTGATTCGGGAAGGATCCTTCTAACCCTGTTACTTTTCCTTTTCCAAAACGATCGTGCTCCACGTTGTATCCAACTTTTAAAGGTTGTGTTGTCCCGCCTGAAGTGGACGAACTATTAGGCGTATCGGATAACTTTTTTAAATTTTTTGGAACTCCTGAAGGATGTTCTTGTATCCGAGAGGTGGTTGGTTTCGAAAAGTCCGAAGGTCGCGTAAATCCCTTTAAAGAAACTCCGCCACCGCTTTTTTCCAATTTGTTTTCAAAATGTACAAAACGGGAGTCAATTTCGTCTATAAATCGACTTGGCTCGGCAGTAATTAGCTGTCCCCATTTAAAGCGGGTGTTCACGTAAGACAATGTACAGGACTTTTCTGCACGTGTCAATGCGACATAGAATAGTCGCCTTTCTTCTTCCAATTCGGTCCGAGAGGTTAAAGAAAGTTGAGATGGGAATAGGTTCTCCTCTAACCCAACAATGAATACGTGAGGAAATTCCAATCCTTTTGAAGCGTGAATCGTCATCAAGGTGATTTTATTCAAATCCTCTTCTGTTTCTTGATCGGCGTCGGTGAGTAAAGCTACATCGATTAAGAAGTCAGCAAGTGTTGCTTTAGTTCCTTCAGGTTGAGAAACGGAAAATTCCTTAATACCTGCGAGTAATTCTTGGATGTTTTCGTACCGCGCAACTCCTTCAGGTGTTTTATCTTCATATAATTCGCGCATAATGCCAGTGCTAGTAGCAATGTCGCTGGCTAGGTCATATGCAGGGACTAACTCCAATTTCGCGCTGTATCCTTGGATTTTAGTCACGAAATTGGAAAGTTTTGTTCGAATTCCTGAAGAGATGTTTAACGGAAACTGATGTGGGTCTGAGATAACGTTCCACATCGAAGTATTGTATTGCAAGGCTGCTACAGATACTGCGTCAAGTGTAGTATTTCCTATGCCTCTTCGGGGGTAATTTATGACCCGTTTTAAGGCTTCCTCATCATTGGGATTAGCACTTAGGCGAAAATATGCAATGAGGTCTTTAATCTCTTTTCGCTGATAGAACGACAATCCTCCATAAATTTTGTAGGGCACCCCCAACTTTCTCAACGATTCCTCAAAAGAACGCGATTGTGCATTCGTGCGGTAAAGAATTGCAAAGTCCTTGTAGTCACAACCGGTACTTTGTTTGAGGTCATATATTTTATTCGTAATCACTCGTCCTTCTTCATTATCAGTGGCACATCGAAGCACGGTGATGTGTCCTCCGTCATCGTTAGATGTCCAAACTTCTTTCTTGATTTGGTCGACGTTACGTGCAATGATACTGTTCGCTGCTTCAACAATGTTCTTCGTACTTCGGTAGTTTTGTTCGAGTTTATAGAGTTGAAAATCTGGGTAATCTTTCTTGAAATTGAGGATATTTTCAATATTCGCCCCTCGAAAAGAGTAAATGCTTTGCGCATCGTCACCTACCACACAAATATTTTCATTGACCGCAGCTAGCCTTTTTACAATGAGATACTGTGAATAGTTGGTATCTTGATACTCATCTACTAAAATGTATTGAAACTTCTGCTGATAATAGTGTAGTACGTCAGGAAAATCGCGTAACAACTCGTTTGTTTTGAAGAGCAAATCATCGAAATCCATTGCCCCCGATTTAAAACATCTTTCGTTATAGAGTTTGTAAATACGGTAAATTTCTGGTTTGCGCGCCATCCTGTCTTCGCCTACAATCTCTGCACTCGCCTCATACGCAGAAGGGGAGATGAGGTTGTTTTTTGCACTCGATATTCTCCCATGGACACTACCTGGCTTGTAAATTTTATCGTCAAGGCCCATTTCTTTGATAATGGATTTAATCAAGCTTCGGGAATCTTGGGTATCGTAGATTGTAAAGTTGGAAGGATAACCGATTTTCTCAGAATTGTGGCGCAAGATTCGCGCGAAAACTGAGTGAAAGGTTCCCATTGAAATATTTTTGGCTTCTCCCATTCCTACCAAGGATCCGATCCGCTCTTTCATTTCTTTGGCGGCTTTGTTGGTGAAGGTGAGGGCTAGAATATTGAAGGGGTCTACTCCTTGGCGCATCAGATGCGCGATACGGTATGTCAGTACACGCGTTTTTCCAGAGCCAGCACCCGCAATCACCATCATCGGACCATTGATATGTGCGGCGGCTAATTGCTGCTTCTCGTTGAGATCATCCAAAAAATTCATACTACAAAAATAGCAAGTTTTCACGCCGCTTCAAGGTGCAAAAAAGAGATGTTATTAACAATGTTGGCGATTGTCAACTGAGTATTTCTGATCTTAGCAAAGGAGTTAGCGCACGAGTTGGAAATGCCCATGATACTCTTTTGACCCTTCTGGTAAATTCACTATAATTTTGTAAAAGTATACCCCTTCACTGGCGGGTTCTCCGTCTATCCAACCATCCCAAATTACGGAATAATCGTTCGGATTCGACTGGAAATTTTTTACCTCCATTATATTCCCCCAGCGGTTTAGAATGAAAGCGTTGATGCGCAGCTCCTGATTCAATTGTATTCCAAATACATCATTACTTCCGTCTTCATTCGGCGTGATAATGTTTGGAATAGTAATCGAATAATCATCAATAACAGTAACAACAATACTGTAGGTGTCTGAACATCCAGTGCTGCTATTCGTGGCTTCTAGTGTGATTGTATATTGGCCAGCCTCGCTGAACGTTGCTGCAAAATTGAGGCTATTGGTTATGTATTCTCCATCAATGTACCATGCGTACTGGTCAGCTTGAAGTGTTAAATTGAAAAAGTCAAAGATTTCATCGATATAAGCTGTGTTCGTATTCGGAGTGAAAAACGCATCAAGTTCAGGAAATTCGACAAACACTGTGTCTCCGCATGCGCCACAACTTCCTGATGCGGTGTACCAGTAATTTCCAGTTTGTGTAATTGTTATGCTAATTGATGTATCTCCCGTATTCCACAAAATATCGTTACCGTTTGTGATAGCCGTAGCTACAATACTTTCGTCGCAGGAAATAAAGCTGTTGCCTAAGTCAATGAAGCAAGTCGTAGAAGTTCCGAACACCACATTGACGGAAGCACTGTCGGCACCGCATACATTTGTTCCATAAACAGTATATGTGCCCGATTGAGAAGGAAGAATTGTTGGATTCGTTTCTGCTGTGCTCCATAAATAAGTTGTTGCACCGGATGCTACGAGTTCAATAGACCCTGGCACACAGTCTGGAGAAAGTGTATTTTCCTGAATCGTGACTGTTGGTGGAGCAAAGGGTTGAATTAATAGAGAATCGCGTATCGTATCATTACAGCCATTTACGCCCATAAGATAGATGTAATGGTCTTGAGTATTACTTGGCAAATAGGTTGTAAACTGCGAAAGACTGTCACTGAACGTACCGTTATTACTGTTCCAAAATATCACCGAGAAATTTCCAGTGGTTGTACTACCCACGTCCTCTGTGTCACCGAGACAAAGAACGCCATTGCCAACTGTGAAATTGGCAGAAAGTGTAGATAATGTATAAGGAATGGTACATCCGTCATTTGCATAAAAGGGATCTCCAGTTGGGTCGAAATCGACGCGCGCACCGTCTCGCTCTGCAGCTGTCCCCCCGATACCTCCTGTTTGATTAAGCAGGCTGCATTTGTTGTAAGTAACTGTCTCGTTGCACACACCTATATCAATCGTCAAAGTGCGATCTCCAGTGGCTGGATCGCAAGGATTTGTCCAATTGGCAAAATGACCATTGGTATTTCCTGCACATTGAAAGATGACATAAATGGTATCAGTTAGTCCTGCATAGTTGTGCGAAGTAGGATCGAAGTCAGTACTTGTAATCATTAGGACTTCTGCACCTGCTGGTAAAACACCACTCGAGGGTTCTAAAAAATAACCACAGGATAATACAGTCGAATTCATTGCTGAAACGTGGCCTGCGGTAGTCGCATTTTGACATATTCCCAAGTAATTATTATTGGGCCATGTCACAGTAATATCTGCTGTATTCAATGCATTCGGTCCGATTTGAAAACGAACCATTTCGTTTTGTCCTTCTGGAGTTCCACACGCGTCGACGAGGATAGATTCGATTTCAAAGCAGCTTTGACTAAATGTGTGGAATATACTCAGGATAAAAGTAAATGCAGCTATACGGATTTTCATACTTGGTGTAAACGTAAATTTAGTATCAAGGGTTGTTCTTTCAATTAGAATTGCGTGAAATTAAGATTAAATAATTACTCTTGACAATCTTACCCGCTAATGAAAGATTTTTACTTCTTTCATTCCAGCACTATTTTGGCAGGCAAGAAACATACCTTCTGTATTGAACTCCATGGAGATGTTTCCTTTGGCGTCTAAGGCAATGACCCCTCCATCTCCGCCTAACGCGGGAACTTTCTCATGAATAACCAATTGAGCAGCCTCTGCCAGGGATAAGCTTTTGTATTCTATGAGAGCGGAAATGTCATACGCAACGACACCTCGAATAAAGTATTCTCCCCATCCTGTAGATGATACGCCACATGTTTTGCTATTAGCATAGGTGCCGGCCCCTATAATTGGAGCATCGCCAATTCGTCCGAATTTTTTATTGGTCATACCTCCTGTTGAAGTACCTGCAACAATATTTCCAGTTTTATCCAACGCTACACATCCGACAGTTCCAAATTTCGAGGCTTTTAAGCGCTCATCGTAGTGAGTGTTGACCTGTTTTTTATCTGCTTCTTTTACTTTCCTGAGCGATTGAAGTCGCGATTCTACCCTAAAGTATGCCGGGTCCATCAACTGAAAACCTTGGCTTACTGCAAAGTTCTCGGCGCCTTCCCCCGCTAATAATACATGCTCCGAGTTCAACATGACAGATTTCGCCAATAAGATGGGGTTTTTAATGCGCTTAACTCCTGCGACAGCTCCGGCGTTGCGTGTATTTCCATCCATAATGGATGCGTCCAGTTCGTTTTCTTCAGTGTTGGTGAATACAGCTCCTTTTCCCGCATTGAATAAAGGGCAATCCTCCAAAATGGTAATAACAGAGGTAACGGCATCAATACTGATTCCTCCTTCAGCAAGTATAGTATAACCCACATGAAGTGCGCTATCTAAAACATGAAGATAGGCAGCCTCTAAACTGTCTGACATTAGCTCTTTTTTCATGGCGCCAGCACCACCGTGAAGGACAATTGCTATAGGATGTTCTTGGTTCGTAAGTTGACTGGTAGCATCATCAGTTGGTGAGGCAGGTGTTGATGCGGTTTCTGCACAATTGCTGAAAAGAAGCAGCGCTAGTAGTCCCGAGAGTAGTAATGTGTATTTCATCCTTCTAAAATATTAAAATCAAAGAATATACTGTTTAGTTCAGCACATAATTCTCAAAAACTGTAAGTTTGTAGTGAGCAGATGATATTGCGGAATTAAAACCGGGAATGTGAAATATTGGTTAGTTGGTTTTTATATGTGTATGAATGTGATCGCAATGGGACAACGAACAATCGAAATACATGGTCACCGCGGAACGCGCGGGTATCTTCCGGAAAATACCATTCCTAGTTTCATAAGAGCAATTGAACTTGGCGCTACAGCTATAGAGTTGGACGTCGTTATTACAATGGATCGTCAGGTAGTGGTATCCCATGAGCCATATATGTCTGCAGCGATATGTTTGGATAGTTTGGGTGAACCTTTGAAAAATCCTTCAAAGAATCACAATATTTATGAGATGACCTATGCTCAAGTGGCTTGCTATGACTGCGGTTCATTGCCCCATAGTCGTTTCCCTGAGCAAGCGAACATGAAGGTGTCTAAGCCGCTTTTGTCAACGGTGATTGATACGGTAGAATCCTACGTTAAGTCAAATGGAATAGTCCCGATTGTTTATAACGTGGAGGTGAAAAGCGACCCCAAAGGCGATTTGACACATCACCCTGAGCCTGAAGAATATGTTGCCCTTTTGGTAAAGTTATTACGTGAAAAGAACATCAATGACCACCTAATAGTTCAATCGTTTGACACCCGTATTTTAAAAGAGTTACATCACCAGGCACCGGAGATTACGATATCCTACCTTGTGGCGAATTTAAAAGGTTTTTCGGAGAACATTAGGGAATTAGGTTTCCAGCCGGACTATTACACGCCTTATTTTAAATTGTTAAATAAGAAGAAAGTAAAAGAAATCCATGCAGCTGGGATAAAGGTAGGTGTTTGGACAGTCAATGCGCCCAAAGACATTCGTAGAATGATTGCGATAGGCGTGGATGCAATTATTACAGATTACCCAGATCGACTGTTTTCAATCATTCGACAATAAGCTAGAACTTTTTCATGAATGATTTGTTTACTAGAAAAACAAACATATGAGAACAGCTGTAATTATAGTTGGATTAGTTGTGTTAATTGCTACCCTTGTCATGGCCTTTGTGAAAAAAAGTGTGGATGAAACAGAAACCCACGAGTACGAGGTACTCGAAATGTTTGATGGATTTGAAATTCGTAAATATGCACCGGCACTATATTCCTCAGTGCAATATACAACCACGTCATATAAACAAATTTCTGGTCAAGGATTTCGAACTTTGGCAGGATATATTTTTGGGGGGAATGAAAATCAGGAACAAATTGCCATGACTTCTCCAGTAACAATGGAATTAAAGGATACCTCGAAAATGATGTTTATGGTGCCTAAGGGATTAACGAAGGATCAATTGCCCAAACCAAATGATACCTCGATTTATTTCGAAGAGTATCCATCACGTATTGTTGCAGCGATTCAATTTGGTGGTTGGGCAAGCGATGAAAAAATCAACGCTCATAGTGAAGAATTAGCTCATCTTTTAAAGAAACAAGGTATTGCGCACAACGGTGAGTTTGCATATCTGGGTTACAATCCACCGTTTGATGTCGTGAATCGAAGAAATGAGGTGATTGTAGAGGTGGAGTGGAAGCGTTAAGCAGCATCTGTAGGCTGATTATGTACTTTCAATAAGTAGATTGTTTGAAACACGAGTGTAAGCAGAAAAGCTGCAACGAAATGGAGTAGCGTCACTTTTGCATCCTCTTCACGAATCAATTTAATGGCCAGGGAGAATGACATCGATGCCAAAAGTTAAATTGTGGTAAATACGATAATCATATCTGAGAAATTTGCTTTTCCCAGTCGTTTATTGAGATGGAATAGCGTTGACCCCATTAATGATACAACAAATAAGCAAAGGTAAATGATAAAAAATCATTTGCTGGTTGGATCTGTGGTAGGTGAGGCGTCAGATATTAATGAAGGTAACCGGTCAGTCCATAAAAAACTCCGTAAGCAAGAAAATCCTTAATTATTGTCCTTTCCCATTTTGATAACTTCTCGAATAATTTGACTGGGAAGCGAACATCGAAATTAGAATAAGAACAAGTGTCTAAATGGGTACTTCGTTTCCCTGTTTATTATCTAGCCATCGTCCACATAATGCAACCGTGGTTATAATAAGCGCCATTTGCAATGCGATAGAAGTACACTTTAAATAGGTGTTTACTTTTTGTTTACCAACATCGTTGAGCATGACTAGTATACCACGCCAGGCTCTTTTTCTTCTGCCATCGGAGCCTCTTTTATTACAGGCTTTTGCGTGGCTGTTTTACCCACCTTAGGTAAGTCTCCAGTGGTTATATTCCCATTCAGTTGAGCGCCATCTTCGATAACTAAGCGACCTGATTGCACAGCACCTCGAATATTTGCCGATTTGCGCAAAATTAATAGCCCATCAATGGTTAAGTCCCCTTCAATATTTCCTTCAATTTCGGCTTCCACAGCAACAAGGTTTCCCTCGAGTTTACCCTGTTCACCTAACACAAATTTCCCTTTACAGGAAACAGACCCGTGGATTATTCCATCTGCACGCAGGTTACTTTCTGTCGATAAGTCTCCCTTGAGTTTTGTCCCACTCACAAGTCGATTAAGCCGCTCCGGACTATCAACTACTCCTTTGTTTTTTTCGCCTTTAAACATACTCCAAATATACATTAATAATTATCGAAAAAGAATTTTTCGTAGACTGCAATGTCTTTTTCTTTCATAAATACCTTAAAATTCTCGCTTGATATAAATAGGATTTTTCTGGATTTATAATCGCTAACGTGTTTTTTAGTGCGTTCAAAACTCTTTAAGTACTCTTGGGCGGCATTGGCATCATTGAATTCTCGTACCACCACCATAGCTGTTTGTGCATCTAATAATTGAGCTCCTGTTTTTAGGCGGTCTCGGCTAAAAAACTCCCGATTAAAATCCGAGATTTTTGTTTGGGCTGCACGCGAATCATCTGATTCTTCAAGGAATACAAGTACGAAAAGCTTATCTTTTGAAGAATAGGAATACAAATCAGATGTTTCTACTACATCGAAATCTTGAAATAATGGTATGCCATTTTTGATAAAACCAATTAATTCTTGTGCTTTTTCAGCAATCACTGTCTCTGGAAACTCTCGAACAGCTTGTTCCAGTGTAGGTAGAAGAGTTGATTTATCAGGATTAACTCGCCCCATAGCCATAGCCTTCAAGATGAGGTATTGTCCGCGATACTTGTTGTCAGGTTCACCGTTAATGACGTTGTCCGCCTTCAAAATGACAGGATAGTATAGACCGCTTTCGTAGCGTTCAACAGATTTAAGGTAATCCTGCAACGCCAATGCATCAAGTTCCTTTTTCTTGATAAAATAGTCCGGGTCTCTGAGATAATTGGCATAATCTGAATTGGGGTAATTGGTTAGAATGTAGTTTTTGTAAACAGCCGATTTACTCGTATTTCCTTCATGAATTTTATACATTTGAAAAGCGGAAAGCACATTATGTTTGTTCTCGATGTCATGGTCTATAACACGCTGGAATTGCTTCGCTCCAAATTCAGTTTCATTTAGCTGATCCTTATAAATTATTCCAGAATTATAGAGCGCTGCCAATAGTCTTTCATTAGATACTGCCATAGCTGAATCCGTCAAGGGTATGTCTGCAAGTAAGGCTTCCGGCTTGAGGTCTTCGATAGCTGTTTTGGGCTTAGTTTGAATAGAGTCGACAATTGTGTCACCCTCCGCTAACTCGTTAAAATCTATTGTTGCAGATTTGTTTGATCTTCTCCAGTCATCTTCATTTTCGCGCTGTCCCCAAATATTCCTGAATTCATTAAATCCTTCCTCAATATTTTTAACATTATTCCAGTACCATTTATTTCCTTCACCTTGGTTTTGTGCTGCTATTTGTTGTTGTAATTTGCGCATTTCTTCGGCACGCTGAGCCTCGCGTTCCTTCCGCAGACGCTCTTCTTCCTGTAATTGTTTCACCAAATCCTTCAAGAATTTATCCCGCTCTTTTTCATCCATAAGGGCAATACGTTGAACGCTGTCTTCATACATTACAACGTCAATATTGTTCACCAATTGAGCCAAGTTGTTCGCTTTACTACGTATTAAGTCAGCATTGATGTATTCATCGGGGATGACCTGCACTGAGCTATCATAATAGCGTTGCGCAGAGACGTAATCTCGCTCGTTAAACGATAAGTCACCGAGCTTTTCATAACTTACACCTTTTTGACGCGGGTTGTTCAAAGAAAAGAAAGCCGATTTTGTTAGGAAAGTCTTAGCTTGTGCAACATCGTTTCTAGCCAGTTCAACTTTGGCCATCGCGAAAAAAATCTGATCGCGGTACTCTAAGTATTTTTGCTCCTTTGCCATTTTGGTTAGGTCTGCCAAAATTTCCTCAGGACTAGCGCCCCCAACGGTAGCACGGTTAATTTTAGCGTGAAAACTCATTTCGAACGGCGCGTTGAGCTTAATGGCACGCGTGAAGTATTCGCGAGCAGCCTCGTCGTTATTCAGCTGCAGAAGTTGACCTACAATGAAGTTCAAGCGTGCTTTTTCTTCTTTAACTTTTGTTTTTTTAATCACGTCTTCTAAAAATCGAATCGCTTTTGTTGGATCATTCTCAATAAGTGCTAAGTGTGCTTTAGTTTTGGCGATTTCAGGATGCAAATGAGCTGGGAAGGCAGGTAGACTGTTGTCATCGTCCTTGCTTTTCTTTTTTGATTTGGAAGAGGACGTGTCTTTTTCTTTTTTCTGACTTAAATAGTTATTGAAGTTGTTATCTAAGATTTGTAAGGTACGTTTCGCTTCTGCTATATCGCCGAGTTCAATTTGACATTTGGCTTTCCAAAGCATTCCTTCGTACATAGAAGAACGATTGCCATAAAATTTGCGCACGAATTCAAAATTATCTAATGCTTTTTGGTAATCCCTGCGATAAAAATTGGATTTACCAATAAGCAACCAGTTTTGATCAATCCATTTTGCGTATTCGGTTTTCTTCTTTGCTGGTTTAGATGCCGTTGGCATACTGTGTTTTGAGATGACCGTCATGCATTTTGAGATGGCAGTGTCTAGTACCGGGTACATGTCCACGACGTCCTCCTCATTAGGCAATAAGTCTAATGGCAGAATCGCATAAAAATCTTCTTTGTAGTTATTGCGGTAGTCTCTCAATCCCACGCGAATCAGTTCCCGCGCATTCCAATATCCATTATACTTAGCGGTTGTACTATGGTAGGTTCGATTAACAAATGTGTTTTTCTCTGTAGAGCAGGCTGCTGCTATAATCAGCAGAATACTGAATCCAAGGAGGGAATATTTATATTTTTTGATGAAATGACTCAACAAACTTTGTTTTATAGTATAACTAAGAATGCACAAAAATATTATTAATTCTTGAAGATAGGGAATAAAAAAACTGATAATCCGTTAGCGATAATCAGTTCTTTACTGTTCTTTAGAGGAAGTTATTACTAGTCACACTTCTTGGTTAATTCTGTGGAGAATGAGATGGTCACCTCCGACCATAATTTCGATTCAGTATCACCATTTTCTACATCGGTGTGCAAATCTTTACACGCTTCGTTCAAACTATTAATCCCCGCCTGTGCGTTCCAGTTTTCTACGTTGATTTCAGTATTAAAGGTGAATACATTGTCTTCTAACGTATAATCCCCTTCTACATCATTGGTTATGTCATTCATAGTCACGCGAAGAACAGCTTTGCCATTTTCGTTCAATGAAACGACTTCACCTGATAAAAGTGAAGTGTTATTCAACGTCCCAAAAAAGAGCGAATCGATTTTCTTGTTTCTTCCTGGATCATTTGTTTCAACAGAGTTTACAGGTATGGAAAACGATAAACTTTCGATAATTGTTTTCGGATTAGCGCCACTTTTTTCTCCTTGAACGTTAATGACAGTGAAAGTTCCTCCTACACCCGCTTTACGCAGAAATTTATAGGCGGTCCAATCTAACTTTGTCATCGCTGGATTGTACATGTATAAACAATTTTCTACGGTTTGTTCCATCACAGTATCCGTCGTTTCTTCTCCTTCTCCACAGCTCGCAAATAATAAAGAAGCTGCGAATCCTAATACATATAAATTTCTCATGGGTGTATTTTTAGATGTTTTTCAAAAGTAACTAAATTATTCGTTTTTTGTGGGGTGTAGTTTACTGATTTTTACGAAATGTCGCCGATGCTTATGTTTGAAAACATCGGACACAAGTTGTGTGGAATTAGCAGTGTTTCGGGAATCCATGAACTGTGCAAAACTTTATAAGGATTCTTGTTCACATGCGCTGATTTTTATTTTATTTTTGTAGTATGAGTGATTACATCGTTTCGGCGAGGAAATATAGACCCCAAACATTTGATACGTTAGTTGGACAAAAATCCATTGCTACGACGTTAAAGAATGCGATTAAAAATGACCAGTTGGCTCAGGCATTTTTGTTTTGTGGTTCTCGCGGAGTAGGAAAGACTTCTACTGCTCGGATTCTTGCTAAAACAATTAATTGCTTCAATAGAACGGAAAATATTGAAGCGTGCGGAAAATGCGATTCGTGTGTTTCTTTCGATGAAGGCAGTTCGTTAAATGTTTACGAATTAGATGCTGCTTCAAATAACAGTGTGGATGATATACGCAACTTAATCGACCAGGTGCGTATCGCTCCTCAATTGGGCTCTCACAAGATTTATATTATTGATGAGGTGCACATGCTTTCCAATGCTGCATTTAATGCTTTTTTAAAGACGCTTGAGGAGCCCCCGAAGCATGCCATCTTCATTTTGGCAACGACCGAAAAGCACAAAATAATACCTACGATTCTTTCGAGATGTCAGATTTTTGACTTCAACCGAATCAAAATCAACGACATTGCGGATCACTTAAGCGCGATTGCGGTTAAAGAAGGGATTAATGCTGAAACTGAAGGATTGCATTTGATCGCACAGAAGGCGGACGGAGCGTTAAGAGATGCACTGTCTATTTTTGATCAAATTGTGAGCTTTGCAGGAAATACGTTGACGTATAAATCGGTAATTGAGAACTTAAATGTACTCGACTACGATTATTATTTCCGATTGTTAGATTATGCACTTGCTGAAGATATTCCTTCGAGCTTATTGCTTTACCA
>JAQWYK010000038.1 GCA_029254025.1 Crocinitomicaceae bacterium
GTGAGAATATATGATGTGTCCGGTAAAGTAGTACGAGCATATGATAAGGATAGCCCAGTAACATCAATTGATTGGGACTTGAAAAATGGTCAAATTATTCCAATCTCTGGAGGAGTTTATCTAATCCACGTAGAAGTAGAAATTGAAGGTAAGATGTATGATCGTGTTGTGAAATTCTTCTGTGGAATGAGACAACCAGATTTAGAGAACTTGTAATAAATGCCAACTATTTTAACGAGAAGAAAAATTGAAAGCATGAAAGGATTAAAAAAATATATTATAGGAGGTTCAATTGCGCTAGGTGCATTGTCAAGTACGTATACTTTAGCGGGTAATGAAGACCGAATAGGTTCTGCGGGTGCAAGTGAAATGCTAGTTAACCCATGGGCACGTACAAGTGCTATGGCAGATGCAGGAATTTCATCATCACGTGGGCTTGAGGCTCAATTTGTAAATATTGCAGGTTTGGCATTCACCGACAGAACTCAGCTAAAGTTTAATTACACGAACTGGTTAGGTGGTGCTGGAATTTCACTAAATTCTGCTGGTCTCGCACAACGTATCTCTAAACAAGATGTCATTGCAGTGAGTATTCAGGCGTTTGGATTTGGTGATATTGATATTACAACTGTGGACATCCCAGAAGGTGGTATTGGAACATTTAGTCCAAGAAAGAATATTGTAAATGTTGGCTACGCACGTGAGTTCTCGAATTCAATCTATGCTGGTATGAACTTGAAAATTGTGAGTGAAAGTATTGCAAACCTTTCAGCAACAGGTGTCGCATTGGATGCTGGTGTGCAATATATAACTGGAGAGCAAGATGAAGCAAAGTTTGGAATTACCTTGCGTAATGTTGGACCTACAATGACATTTCGTGGAGATGGTTTGGGTACTCCAGTCTTTTACCAAACTACTGGTGGTGTAGCGACATTGGAGCAACGTTCAAATTCATTCGAAATGCCTTCGCAATTGGCGATTGGTACTTCATATGATTTCATCTTTAGTGAATCGAATAAATTGACTGCTGCTTTAGGTTTCTCGGCAAATTCGTTTACGAACGATATCTATCGAATAGGTTTGGATTATGGTTTTGGTCTTGAAAAAGCGGCGTTTAATCTACGTGCTGGATATGCATACGAAAGCAATATATTCAATAGAGAATTGGCTACAACGGGTTTAACGGGTTTAACTGCTGGTTTTTCTGTGGACGCCTTGGTAGGTGATAATAAGTCACCAATTGGTCTTGAGTATGCGGTTCGTTTGGCCAATCCGTTTGGAACAATCCACACTTTTGGTTTGACGGTGAGCTTGAAATAAATATTAGTTTTATATTTGTATTAGACAGGAGGGTCCTATTGGGCTCTCTTGTTTTTTGTTAAATGAATTGAGATTATGTCACAGATTAATTATTACACAGAGGAAGGGTTTAAGAAGTTAAAAGATGAATTGCATCAAATGAAGGCGGTTGAACGCCCGGCAATCTCTAGACAAATTGCGGAGGCACGTGATAAAGGTGACCTTTCGGAAAATGCTGAGTATGATGCAGCAAAGGAAGCACAAGGTTTATTAGAAATGCGTATTGCTAAATTAGAGGCAATTGTTTCCAATGCAAGAGTAATGGATGATACCAATATAGATGCATCTAAGGCGTTGATTTTATCTAAGGTTAAGATTAAAAACTTAACTAATAATGCCGAGATGGAATATCAATTGGTAGCAGAGAACGAAGCTGATATTAAACAAAAAAAGATTTCGGTGGATTCACCAATTGGAAAAGGCTTATTAGGTAAGTCGGTGGGAGATGTGGCAGATGTTCAGACACCGGGCGGAATTATTAAGTTTGAAGTCATCGAAATCTCGAGGTAATGGCATCTGTTTTTTCTAAAATAATAGCTGGTGAAATTCCTTGTCACAGAATTGCTGAAGATGAAAGGTATTTGGCGTTTCTAGATATTCAGCCGTTAGTGCCAGGTCATGTATTGGTGATCCCAAAAATTGAAGTTGATTATATCTTCAATTGTGAGGATGAGCTTCTTGCTGGTTTAATTCTTTTTGCTAAGAAAGTAGCGAAGATGATGGAGGGAAAATTCGATTGTAAACGCATTGGTGTTTCTGTCATTGGATTGGAAGTTCCACATACACATATTCACCTTATTCCAATTAATGGAGTGACAGACATGGATTTCTCTCGAGAAAAAATGAACCCTTCGAAAAATGAATTAGAGCGGATTGCAGAATTAATCGGTTGTTAACCACTATTTTTTTCGTGATGGATTGTTTTTGACGAAAGCCGCCCAATTTGACACTTTGTCTTTGTTGTGCTCACCTTTACCTTTACTAAAATAATGGCATACTGCCGCAGCTAATCCATCTGTAGCATCGAGATGTTTGGGTAGTTCATCCAGCTTTAATAGCGTTTGAAGCATTCCTGCTACTTGTTCTTTGGAAGCAGCACCTTTACCAGTAATGGCTTGTTTGATTCTTCTCGGGGAGTACTCCTCAAAAGGGACGTCATGGCTTAATGAGGCAGCAATGCAAACACCTTGGGCCCGCCCCAATTTGAGCATGGACTGTACATTTTTTCCAAAAAATGGTGCTTCAATGGCCATTTCGTCCGGTCTATATTCTTTAATGATACCCGAAACCCGATCAAAGATCTTTTTTAGTTTGTCTGGATGAGTAGGAAGCTTGCTCAGGTGAATAACCCCATAAGTCACGAGTTGAAGCTTTCCATTTTTGACGTGAATAATTCCATACCCCATTATGGTAGTTCCAGGGTCTATTCCAAGAATTATTTTATCTTCAACCATTATTATGAAAAGTGTATTTCAAAGTTTAAAAGTACAAAAGACTTTGCTCTGGTCAGTAAAAATTCTGGTCTTTGTTTTCGTACTGTATTATTTTGCTGCGCGCCTACGAAGTATCTCAACTCAGGATATCGAAGGGTTGACGCTAAGTGATTTAAACTATGCTCTCTTTACACTTCTTCTAGTGCCTGTAAATTGGGGTATTGAATTCGTGAAATGGTTATTAATTGCCAAATCGGTAGGAACGTCCTATTCAATGCGGAAATATGGGGCTTCTCTTTTTACGGGGATATCAACTGGAATTATTACACCAAATCGAATAGGTAATTTTATTGGTCGAGTTATATACTTTGATTATAAAGAACGTGCGCTGTTAACGTTGGGTACTTTATATGGAAATCTTGCACAATTTCTTGCCACTGTATTTTTCGGGTTGGTAGGTTTGTATTTCACTTCAAATACTGCGGTTGGATTACAAATAGGAGATTGGCTTTTAGGATTTGGTTTTTTCGCCGTAGTAGGCGCAATTATTCTCTATTTCGTATTTCCGTTTGTTCCATTGCGAAGATTTAATGTGTTCAAACGGCGGTTAAATACCTTGTTGATTTTTCAAAAATCTTCTAAACGAACATTCCTGCTTCTGTTCTTCTTAAGCGGAGCACGTTATTTGGTGTTTATTCTTCAATTTACGTTACTTTTAATTGCTTTTGGGGCTGACTTCAGTTATGAGCTTATTTATTCATTATACGTGCTTTATTTCGCTTCAACATTAACACCAAATTTAATTATGGGTAAACTGGTGGTAAGAGAAACGATTGGGTTGGTCGTATTGGCTGAAGTCGTTTCGAATCCTATGATCATTCTAACTGCTTCTTTGTCTTTATGGGTAATAAATTTAGGTATACCTTCCTTAATAGGATTATTCTTTGTGGTTCAATCTAAGCGAAGCGTTTTATGATAACGGTATATTTCATTTTCTTGTGTGTATTAGGTTTTGTACTATTCACGAGTGCGGCTTATAAACAAACCTGTTCTAATAGAAGCCAAGAACCGATGCGTAATACTTTTTCAATATCAGTAATCATTCCTTTTCGTGACGAAATCGATAATCTACCATATCTCATAGAATGTATACACCTGCAGGAAGAATACCCGCTAGAGATTTTATTCATTGATGATCATTCGAGTGATTCTGGAAGAAACCTACTAATCGATACGTTTGTAAATAATGAACGAGTAAGGGTTTTGAACTTGCCCTTTCAATTGGAGGGAAAGAAGGCCGCAGTGCGATTCGGAGTGGAGCATGCCCGTGGTTCACACTGTTTAACGCTTGATGCCGATGTTCATTTTCAATCAACATTTTTTAATACACTTAATAACTCGAGGATTAGCGATATGAAGATATCTCCAGTTATTATGGCTTCGGAGACTTTTCTGGGAAGATTATTTGGGTTTGAATATATGTTCTTTAATGCATTGAATTTCTCACTCTCTGTGCTCTATGTTAGTTCAGCAAGTGGGGCTAACTTGCTTTTTAATAGGGAGAAGTATATCATTTGGGACTCATCCGATTCGCATAATTACCTGTCGTCGGGAGACGATCATTTTTTACTTCGAGATTTTCAAGCAAATCAAGCATCTATTGATGTTACAAACTTATTAGAACTTGCGGTAAGTACTCCGAGCGTTAATACTTGGAAGGGTTACTTTAATCAACGTGTTCGTTGGTTATCAAAGCTTAAAAGTAAGTCAAACTGGAAAGAGTGGATTTTGGGATTAGTTCTCAGTCTTTACTTTATGGGATCATTTATACTCTTCGTTCAACTGAGTATTACAGGAAATTTAGTTGGAGTAATGACCTTATTCGGGATTCGTTTGGCAATCGATTGGTTTGTTTTCTCGAATTATGCTTCGAGACTTCATTTATTGAAAATGATTAAAGTTTACCCTATTTTTTTTGTTGTATATCCTGTGTTATTCTTGCTTGTGATAATCCTTTCGTTATTTCATATCCCAAAATGGAAGGGTAGAGATGTTCTAAAAAACAAGTAATACCGATCCGAAAATGATTAGTCCGACTAAGAAAAATACAAATGTATAGGGAAGTATATCCTGTACTTTCAATCGTGTAATACCCAATAATGGTAGTGCCCAAAATGGCTGGAGCATGTTTGTGAGTTGATCACCATAGGCCATTGCCATAATCGTTTTAGGGATGCTTGCATTTAATTCAAGAGCGGATTGAAGAATAATGGGACCCTGAATGGCCCACTGCCCGCCACCACTTGGAACGAAGAAATTAATAACACCCGCGCTGAGAAATGTAAACAACGGAAGAGTAGTGGAGGTCGATAAATCGATGAGAATATCTGAGAATAGAACAATCAACCCGCTACCCTTCATAATTCCCAATATTCCAAAATAAAATGGAAATTGTATCAAAATACCAGATACATCTCCAATGGAATGTTGTATAGATTGAAGAAAATTAGTGATGTTCCGATGAAGTAATATCGAAAGCCCTAAAAGCATTAAATTGATAAAATTAGGTTCTATGAACCCGAAACTACTGGTACCATTATAAGTAATAGCACTAGTAATTACTGTTAGACATAATAATGCTCCTATGAATATTCCGAATAGGTTACTTGTATCTAGCTTCTCAGCTCCTCTTCGTGATAATTGAATGTCTGGCTTATGTTTTTCGTGAGTTTGAATGGAAGGGATGCTATTCAGCTTAGTTTTCTTGCCAAGTATATAAGCAACAGCAGGGAGTAACAGAAGTAAAACAAAACTGGTAATTATATTCATGGTGGAGCCAATGGTTGTCTCAAATGGAATTTCTGTTGGTGCGTCCATGGTTAATCCTGAAATCATTTCTTGTATTGCACCTGTTTCCATGGCCTTGGTCGGAGCGCTTCCCGATATCCCTCCGTGCCATACCATAAGTCCTAAGTACGCACACGCGCCAATGAGGCCATAATTGAGTACTTGTTGTTTACGATTAAATTGCTCCCCAACACGGCGAGCTAAAATAGCCCCAAAAATTAATCCAAGCCCCCAATTAAATAATCCCATAAATATAGAGGAGAAGGCTACAATTGCCGCACTATTGGCAGTGGAAGTGCAGTATTGAGTTAGGTATTCGATGAGTCTAGAGATGGGACGTGTTAGCGCCAATGTATGTCCTAGTACTAACATTAACATCATTTGAAAAGCGAAATAGAGTCCGCCTCCGCTTTTGTCCCATAGACCGTTTTGCCAACTAATGAGAAGATCATAACTGTAACTGCTAATACTTTGATCCTTCGGTATGGTGAGTAAGAGAGCTAATCCAAATGTAAGAAAAGTAATAAGTAATGCAATTGTAAAAGGACTCGGGAATAGGCGCTTGAACTGTTGTGATATGTTAGCGGAAATGGAAGATTGCTTCATGGAGAAAATTCTTCTACTAAAATAGAAAAAGCGCAGATATCATCTGCGCCTTTTCTTGAATTTTATAGTTTAAACGAAAAAGTTAATCCGTCTCTCCACATTAAGGGTACTTAACGTAGTTCAGATATTTTGAATCCGCTTTAGGAGCAGTAGCAGCGTCGAAATCTAAGTTCAACACCCGACCTTCTGTTCTACGATTAAGCTGATGTAACATTTCGAAAATGTCTTTTTCCGATTTCTTAAACTTATTGATATATTTTTCTGTTAAAACGATCTCTTTAACTCCAGTCATATCTTCTGGCTTAGAAACAAGGTAGGACTCCCCTTTTAACCAAACATTTCTCGGTTTGGATTCACCTTTCCCAATTGGAATAATTCTACGTGCATCAATACCTTTTTCCTCTACTAAATACTTGTAACATGCGCGAGCACGATTTTCTGCAAGTTTTTGATTTGCACTCAATGATCCACGTGTATCCGTATGAGAACTTAGTTCAAGCACTAATTTTGGATACTCCGTAAGTAAGTTATATACAAATAATAAAGAGTCAGGAGAATTGATAGTTGAGTCATTTAACAAACTCCATTCATTAAGTGGGTAACGCACTTCCGGTAAACGGATTATCACGTCTTGAGGTGGCTCTGGTTCAGTTATAGTGCAACTAGTTTCTGCCGTTTGTCCAATCGCATCGGTTACCACCACAGTAAAAACACCTCTTTGTAATGAGGTCAGATCCTCCGTCTGTTTTTTGTTAGACCATGAATATCTAAATGGCGCAATACCACTTTCTACTGTTAAGTCAATACTACCATTCCCTTCACCAAATTCACTAATATTAACTGATGTGCATGCAATGCGTAACGCTTCAGGAGTCAAAATTTGAACCATGTAAATGTTGCTTTTTTCTTCGTCCCGATTACTCGCCCAATAAGCGTATTTTTCGCTATATGAGAAATATGCATCAAACTTTTCAGTATTAAATGGTTCATCTAGGTTTATTGGAGTACTCCATGATGCCCATGATCCT
>JAQWYK010000039.1 GCA_029254025.1 Crocinitomicaceae bacterium
TGGGTAGACGAGTAAACGTAATTACTCAAGGAACCATCCTTGAAGCTGGTCTACATAAATTCAATGTTGATGCAACATCATGGTCTAGCGGCATGTATACGTTGGTGTTAAAAACCGAAACAGAACGGAAAGCTGTAAAACTTCTCGTAAAACCATAAATGACAGTATCTGCCTTGTTGATTGGTTAGCGATACTCAGAATGAGAAAGTACTCCTTGTTTACGTCCAAATCGTCTCCAACACTTCCAATGATTTTGGCGTTTTGAATCCATCCACATGGTGTGTGTAATAGGTCAATATATCACGTAAAAGCTGTTTTCTTTCAGGCTTTGATATCGGTAAGGTGAGACCTTCTGCTTTAGGCAGCGCCAACAGTTGGTGCATCCAATTGACGGAGGAGTTTTTGATATAAGCATGATTAAATGGCTTTGCGTTGGTGAGTGTTCCGTCTATCAGATCTAGGTAATGCGGTGTGTCGTCCGCGCTATGTGGGGTGCATCCGATATAATGAGTGAATTCCAACAAAAACCATGCTGGGTAATTGCCAAGTTGATCGAGTTGGTCGAAATATTCCATCTCTTGGGATAGAAACTCAAAACTCTGAGAATCTTGATCTTCGGACTTCAAACATGACGCAAGTAGTTCTGCAAAAAAAAAGGCTATTCCACTCTTGATGGGATGAAAAGGAATGGTTTGATAAACGTATTCCGAAGATATCTTAGCGATCTTTCCTAATTCACTGTCAGGCCGCTGAAAAGTCTCCAACTCCAACAGCGCCAGAGGCTGTAAAATATTGGCGTTCTTCTTTTTACCACCAGGAAACAAATAAGCTTTAGTCCCGTGTTGTCGCGTGAAGAGCGTCACAATGAGGCTCGTTTCACTGAACGAAATGCGTTTCAATAAAATTCCGTTGACCACTGTATTCATTGTGTATGCTTCGTGAATTACTGAATAAAGACCACTTTACCCACTTTTCGTCCTTTACCACCTTCAATATCGACACTTGTCCATATCAAATACACACCAGTAGTAGCGCGTTGACCCTGATGGGTGTTGCCGTCCCAAGTTGCTGTTCCACCATTCGAAGCAGTGCGGTAAACGAGGTTACCGGCTACGTCCGTAATCTTCACTTCCGAATCCGTAGCGATGCCCTGAATTGTAATTGGACCAAAGTAATTCGGATAAACCGGATTTGGGAACACATTTACATTCGTATATTGGTTGTCTCCCGCCGAGGCATCTGAACGATAGGAAATTAAGCCTTGATCCGTCACAAAATAAATTTCACCCGTGCGCTCGTCAATAGTTATGTCTAAAATGGTATTGGTCAACAAGGGGCTATTCTCAGCTGTAAAGTTCTCAATTAAAGTAAGTCCGTCCGAAGAAAATAAGAAAACTCCTGAACTCGCCGTACCAATCCATTTTCGATTGGCGCCATCAATTTCAATGTCTGTAATGTGCGTCGATCCCAATACGATTTCCACATTTTCGCCAAACTCAATCAATAGTCGTTGGAAATTGTAGGATCCAGGTGCAGCGTCAAACACTCCTGTTGAATTATACAATACACGCATCCCTTCCTGAGTTCCCACCCAAATGTTGTTGTCCAAGTCAACGGCTAATGCCTCAACCGTTGTTGTTGGTAGGTTCCCCGAATTCTCCCCGGTATTCAATAATCGGTAACGATCATCCGTTAAGTCATCCAACGTTTCGTTATCGTCAAAAGCATAAATACCTGCACCATCAATGGCCAACCACTTCACCCCATTATTGTCCACCGCAATTCGTCGCGTAAACTTATTCCGAGAGGTAGAACCTAAATCAAAGTCGTACCAGACACCTTCCTCCGTATACGCTTTCAATGGTCGTTGACACCCCGAATTGGCAACCCACAAGTTTCCTCGGGTATCGTATTCCATATCCGAAATTTCCGACCAATCCAAGCCGCTTGTGGCCGCATCAAACCGGACCTCTAACAACGAATTATAAATACTCAGTGTATCAGCCACTTGAGCTCCATCTCCTGTAACCACCAACGGCATCTCCGAAAAAGAACCAAACGCGACTTGGTCAGTATTTCTTGGGTTAACAGTCGTAGAAAGCCATCCGGGAATCGCTTTTCCCTGTATCATCACTTGGTTGAACATGTTAATCGATGTCCAGTTTTCCTCCTGAAATGTATATCCAGCGCGGTCTCCTGGTCCACCTGCTACCGTCAATTTCCCGCGTTGCCAATCTACGCGGTATGAAAAATTGTTATCGGGGCCTGGAAATAAAATCTGCTGCGACGCAAATGCGTTCGGTGCACGCACCAATCCCGATGACCGATCTGCAATAAAATAATTTCCGTCCACAAATGTGCCATCGACACAAGTAGGGAAACTTCCATGACTGTATTGGAAAATAATTTGATTCTGCGATAAATCATCGTCGTACACAAAAAGACCTCCATCTGTTCCGACGAGTAACTGATTATTCGCAATTGAAACATAGTTTATCTCTGTTTCAATCAGAAAAGGTGTCCACTCAAAGCCTGTTTGATCGAGCTGAAATAAGGTGTCTGCATTGTAAATTGCATCGTTGTATGCCAAGAATAATTCATTCGAAAAGCTCGTTATAGACTTATATGTTCCCGTGGTGCTGAAATCTGGCACATAGCTCGCTTCTCGCCATTGAGACGGGTCAGCCAAAAACGGATTATTGAGTGCTCCGACAAATAATCGGTTGGTGGTTAACGCATAAATACTATCTGATGAGAACGCGAGATCGATGATGGCCTGATTCCCGCCAGAGGGGTAATAGGTGTCTTTTACCTCTTGTTTCGCGTCATTGATTACCACAATGCCAAATCCAGTTGCGACGAATACTTCATTTCCCCTGCCTTCCATCCGATAAATTCGTTTCGAACCAGTGAGTTGTGCAGTAACAATGGAATTGAGGTTGGTGATGCCGCCGTTTTGTAAAATGTCCATATTTCCATTCGCATACCCAATATAAACTCGTTTGTTTGGCTCGTGATAGTGTACATCCGTTAATTCATTGTCCGACAAATAATCCGCTGCAGTTCGAGTGGTAATTTCTCCAGCAGATAAATCATATTCTAAGAGACCTTTAGTAAGTGCCGCATATACGGCTCCATTCCCTTGTGTAACGGCAACTGCCTTTTTTGGAGAAATGTGCATACGCCATTGACCCATACCAATTTGAGCCAAAGAAAATTGGCTGCACGCCACAATTAGAATTAATGCTGCTATTCGATACATGTTTACATGAAACGACTGTTTTTTTAATTTATTTGAATTACAGCGCATCCAATACTTTTTGTACATCTTCTGGTACATCTATGTTCGGTGTTTCAATATTGGTCAACGCCACACGAATTGGGTAACCATAATACATCCAACGCAGTTGCTCTAGTGACTCCGTGTTTTCAAGGGCCTCAGAAGGAAGGGCAATCAACCTACTCAGTATATCCGCACGAAACCCATAGACTCCAATATGCTTCATGTATGGATAATGCATGGAGTTTCGTTCGAAAGGAATGGGGCTCCTCGAAAAATAAAGCGCATCTCCTTTATGGTTAACTACCACTTTAATTCGATTCGCGTCATGTACCTCCTTCTCCGTAATATGATGAGAGCCTAAAGTTCCTATTTGAACCTGCTGGTCGTCAAATAACTCTATCAATTGTTCTAATTGGTGGGCGTCCACTAGTGGTTCGTCACCTTGAATATTGATGACAATTTCAGCTTCCGGAAAATGAGTTAATACCTCCCCACACCGATCCGTGCCTGAAGGATGTGAAGAAGCGGTTAGTACGACCTCGCCACCAAAGCCCGTTACGTGATCGAAAATACGTTGGTCATCTGTTGCTACGACTACTTTATAAAAGCGTTTCGATTTATTCACGCCCTCATATACTCGTTGAATCATTGACTTACCCTTTAAGTCAATCAACGGCTTTCCCGGAAAACGGGTAGAAGCATAACGCGCTGGAATTATTCCTAAAACTTTGGTCATTTAACAAATTTACGTGTAATTTTTTAATCTGAGACCAGCAAAAAACCTTCGTGCAAAATCCCCAACCTTGCTTTTCAACTCAAAAAGCAACAGTAATTGCAAAATTTTGTTAATATTGTCTAACTGTAAAACTTAAACTATGACGAAATCAATACTCACTATCTTTTTGGTGTTTTTATGTGCTTTTGCGAAATCACAGGTGACAGGGGTTGTTTTAGATGGAGATACCAAAGAACCTATAATTGGAGCAAAGTTAATTGCTCTAGAAGGTAGCAGAGCTATTACAGATTTAGATGGAGCATTCAAGTTAAACATCAAAACCTATCCTACGAATGTCATTGTATCGATGATCCAATACATCTCAGATACCATTTCCCTAACCGGACCTGGAGAGCTCACCATCGAGCTGCTCGAACCTGCGACTAGTTTGGAAACCGTGGTCATCTCAGCTGGTAGACGAAAACAAAAAATCGAGGACGTTCAAGTGTCTATGGAAATTATTCGCCCTGAGTTGATCGATAATAAAGGAATTACTGACCTAGAAGACGCAGTAAATCAAAGTCCAGGAGTATTTACCATGGATGGCCAAGTGAGTATCCGAGGTGGTTCCGGGTTTGCATACGGTGCTGGTAGCCGTGTTTTACTGCTCTGGAACGGAATGCCACTACTTTCAGGTTATGCGGGAGATACGCAGTGGAATGCTATCCCAATGGAGCAGGCATCACAAATTGAAGTTATGAAGGGAGCCTCTTCAGTGCTATATGGTTCTGGAGCGTTGAATGGAGTAATTGCTCTTTCGGAAAAAGAACCGGGCCTCCAACAAGAAACAAAGGTCAAAGTGCAAGCTGGAATTTATGACAGCCCGAACAGGGCGTCCTTAAAATGGTGGGATAGAGCACCCATGTTTCAGCAAGTTGACGCTTATACTGGTAAAATGTATAAAAAATTCGGATATACCCTTTCCACCAACTTTTTTAGAAGTGAAGGTTTCAGGCAAGGTGGAACAGAGGACAGAGGGCGAATTAGTGGTTCATTGTTTTTCAGACCTGAGGGAAGAGATAGACTCAAACTTGGAGTGGGTTATAATTATCAATTCCAAAAAACAGGAAACTTTTTGATTTGGGAAAGTGCAGAACAAGGATTTGTTCCTAGTGGAGGTGCAGACACTAGCGATATTGCGTCAACGTTAACCTATAATACTGGACATCGATTATACATCGATCCTTACTTAAAATACATTGACAAACACAACAATAAACATACGCTAAAAACGCGCGTCTATTATGCAGGAAATGACAACATCACCAACCCTTCTCAAAGTAATGGTGCAGTGATCAACTTTTCAGAATACCAATACCAAAAACAGTTTTCAAACGATATCACGTTAACATCTGGTATTTCGAATATCTATAACGTTGTATTTTCTGAACTTTTTGGTGATCATACCTCAAATAACGTAGCTGCCTATGGACAATTCGAGCAAACATTTGGAAAATTAGATCTCAGCGCAGGAATACGGCTAGAGCATTTTCAAATGGACGGGCAAACAGGGGATTCAGATTATTATTTCGGAGAAGACTCTGCTTTTTCAATTCCAATTTATCCTGTACTCCGTACTGGATTTCATATAGAAATCACTCCGTACACACACCTGCGCGGATCAATAGGTCAAGGGGTTCGTTATCCCTCAGTAGCAGAACGTTTTACACAAACTAACGTTGGAGCGTTAAACATATTCCCTAATGCAGGGCTTCGACCAGAAACAGGATGGGCAGCAGAAATTGGTCTTAAACAAGGTGTTCGAATTGGAGATTGGAAAGGAATGATTGATGTGTGTGGTTTTATTAACGAGTACAACAACATGATTGAATTTACATTCGGTTTATATAAACCCGATTCTATTTCACTAAATACCGACCCAAACAGTCCTGGTTACATTAATAATTTCTTAGGGTTTCAGGCGCAAAACGCCGAAAAAGCTCAAATCGCGGGTATTGAATTATCATTTAACAGTACAGGACAAATAGGAAAGTTTGAAATTATTTCATTGATGGGATATACCTTCATGAACCCAATAAGCCTGAATAACGATAGTGTATACCGCCAAACTTTCTCTGATCCAACTTCATCTATTCTGAAATACCGTTTTCGTCATTTAGCGAAACTAGATGTTGAAGTTAACTATGAAAAATTCAGCCTTGGTTTCTCGGCCCGCTATAATAGCTTTATGGAGAACATCGATCGCTTATTCGAGATTTCTGCTGAGGAATACCTTTTTGGTGGAGCACCTGCAAATGGAGGAGGAACCTTCATTTTACCAGGAAACAAAGAGTATCGTGAAGAATTTAATGGTGGAAATCTAGTGTTCGATCTTCGTCTCGGTTATAAATTAAACGACACTTATCGCATCGGATTTATGGTAAACAACCTCTTCAATGAGGAATATACGAGCAGACCGGGAGACATTCAACCTCCTCGTCACTATATGCTCCAAGTCCAAATGAAATTTTAGGGAGAGATACAGCTCTGATGAATAACTTCCTCGAAAGGGGCTCCATGTCATGGGCCGCTTTTTTTTGTAAAAAAAGAATTTAACGCATTGTTGTAGTCAAGTATTTTGCTAAATTAGAGTACCTAACCGAATTGAATCACCTTGACAACAATACAACTACAGCGTGCCATTGCGTTGCATTACCTCGCAGGTGTAGGGCCTAAAAATGCCAAGTCCCTCATTGCTTATGCCGGTGGCCTAGATGCTTTGTTTGAGAATCGCAAGCTTCAAAAACTAGATATCCCTGGTTTTTCTCCTGGTCGCCTAAAAGCACTCAATAAGAAAGAAGCACTTCTCCTCGCGGAGAAAGAACTTCACTTCATCGAACGGAATAATATTCAAACACAGTTTTATTTGGAAGAAGGTTATCCTCATCGGCTTAAAAACTGTCCGGACGCCCCATTATTGCTCTATTCGATAGGAAACGCGTCAACAAATCCCCCAAAAACAATTTCCATTGTTGGAACACGCAATATATCCACATATGGTCATATTATTGTGGAAGAATTGATTGAAGCCCTCGAACCGTATGACGTCCAGGTTGTTTCTGGTATGGCTTATGGGGTCGATATTCTGGCACATCGAGCTTGTGTAAAGCACGGAGTATCAACCATTGGTGTTTTAGGCCATGGTCTTGATCGTATTTATCCACATCAACACCGGTCTACAGCACAAAAAATGATAGAAAACGGTGGGTTGTTCACTGAGTTTCCTTCCGGAACCAATCCAGATCGAGAAAATTTTCCACGAAGAAACCGTATTGTAGCGGGGTTAACTGATGCCACCATTGTCATTGAAAGCAGTTTAAAAGGCGGTTCATTAATTACAGCAAACCTAGCCAATGATTACAACAGAGATGTTTTCGCTTACCCCGGTAATGTTTTCAACACGTATTCAAAAGGGTGCAACGCATTGATCGCTTCCAATCGCGCGCACCTCGTCACTTGTGGGGCGGATATTATTCAACTTTTGGGGTGGGAAATGAAAGAAAATAAGGCTGTACAGCGGAAACTGTATCCCGATTTATCCCCTGATGAACGGAGCATTGTTCAAAGCCTTGATGCGGCTCCAGAAACAAGTATCGATGTGTTGGCTGTACGTTTAAAAAAACCGATATCCTGGCTTAGCAGCACATTACTCACGCTTGAATTACAGGGTGTAGTAATGTGTCTGCCAGGAAAAAAGTACAGGTTAACTTAGCAATACGCCTTGTATGCTTCTTTCAGGTTTTCAGCAATCATTTGTGCTGTTCCCCCTTCAATGTGATGACGCTCTAAGAAGTGAACCAACTTCCCATCTTTAAAAAGTGCTATAGATGGCGAAGATGGAGGATAAGGCAAGAAATATTTACGTGCTTTTGCTACTGCTTCACCGTCAACTCCTGCAAAAACAGTAACTAACTTTGTTGGGACAACATCATTCTGAATGGATAATTTTACTCCTGGGCGCATGTTCCCTGCAGCACATCCACATACTGAATTGACTACCACGAGCAACGAACCAGTGGAATTGTTAATCGTTTGATCAACTTGTTCTGCGGAAGTTAACGATTCAAAACCTGCAGAAACAAGATCTTCTTTCATTGGTGCAACTAATTCTGGAGGATACATAGTATTTCGTTTTTATTTGTTGGAACAAAGATATAAACCCTTTTCCAAAATCAACGATGAAATTAAGATTTATTAATAATCATTCTAAATAAAAAAGGCTGTTGAAACTACTCCTCTTTAAAATACTTTTGAAATCGAACGATACTCACCTCTTCAAGGAGTTCATGATGATCGAGCAAATGCTCCACGAAATGCCGTGCAAAATAGGGAGCAATCATATATCCTTTTGTTCCCATTCCATTAAAAATATAAATCCCTTTGTGCTTCGGGTGTTCACCAATTAAGGGACGACGATCAGCCACAGTAGGGCGGATTCCCGCCTCGTGATCAACGACGTGAAAGGGCGTTTTAATGAGATCTGAATATTGACCAAGTAACTCCTTCTTTGCCTCTTCAGTAAGCGATATATCGGTTGTTTTCCATGTGAATGTTGCTCCTAGTTTATAAACGCCATTATGGGTTGGAAGTATAAAACATTTTCTATTCACAATTTCCTTGGTATCTAACCCTTGAATATTGAGGGTAAGCACCTCACCTTTCGTTGTTTCCAACGGTAAATACTGAAAAAAAGGGTTTAGCCCCCCCCTATATCCTTCCGCAAAAACGATAGCGTCAAAGCGCTCCCCATTGTAGGAAGATTGGTCGACGTCAAGCTGGTAGAAATCAAACTCCTCCGTCCTTAATAGACCTTTTCTACGAAAATATGTGTGGTTAGCATCTAAAAATGTTTTGGCGTCTATATAACCAGGACATTTCACCACTCCTGTACCAAACTCCTCATGGATATAAGGTGGGGTATCATCCGCTGAAAAAGGGAATATATAGTTCCTATACTCCTCATCTCGTTCTCGCTCGAGCCAAAGCTCACGTTCATGCGCTGTTGAAAAAGCACGTCGAATCGTTCGTTCAAAAAAGAATTGTTGTCCTATTTTAAGCTCTAGGTCAGAATAAAACTCCTTTAAAAAGGGAATAAGTTCATCTCCCATCCAGGTTTTGACCATCTTGCGAAACGTCATGGGATTAATCATTCCCGCGGCAATTGCCGAACTATGATTTATACCACTATCAATTAAGGTAACTTGACAATCTCTGCGCAATATTTCATGCGCAACACAAACTCCAGCTAGACCACCGCCTACTATTAATGTTTTCACCTCAGGCGTTATTTGTTATTCTGTACAGATCTAACACTAGATATTTTGGAAACTGAGAATTAGTCCTCAAATTTATACTCCTCCATTGGAATATTAATTTCGAACTCGTACCCATCGTAACGTGTATTCAAGAACGCAATTAAATTATTGATTTTGTTGTTGTCTTTGCCATGCAATAAGTTGAATGTTAATTCTTTAACAAGCTTACCGTCGTCATAAGCATATTCAATTGCGCTAAGCTCAGCCATGGCTTCCCCGTTGAAATAAACGGTGTTTTGCTCGGTTGTAAACCCTTCAATACTATACTGCTTCAATACGGAACAAGAAGCTAGTGCGATGAGCGAAAAAAGTAGGAAAAAGCGTTTTATAATCATATTCGTTTGTTTTATCTGATAAAGATATATAATAAATTCGTTGAATTACTCAATTACTTAGCAATTGCCAATGTAAAAATAGACACTTTTAATGTTGGGTATTGTTCAATCAGTGTCCGCGCAGCAGCTTCCAGTGTTGCCCCTGTTGTCAACACGTCATCTACTAAAACCACATGGGAATAATGAGCCTTCACTCGTTGGTTTACCATAAATATATTTGCTACATTATCCCATCTATCAAAACGATCCTTTTTTGTTTGCGATGCGTGATGCCTTTTTCTTTGTAATAAATGTACCACCGGAACCCCAGATTTATCAGCCAATCCTCTTCCTATCAATTCACTTTGATTATACCCCCTACTGAATTCCTTTTTGCTGTGCAAGGGAATGGGGACGATTGCATCAACATTCTCAAGATAGCGTGTGTTTGCTAATCGACTGCCTAATCGTCCTCCAAATTCTACAGCAAGCTCTTTTGCGCCTTTGTACTTAATTGCATGAAGAACCTTTTGAGTGGAACTACCTGTTCTAAAAAATAATAATGCATATGCTTGTTGAATAGGAACTCGTCCCCAAAATAACTCATCACACGGAGTATGTTCCACCGATCTTTCATAGTGAGTATAATCCAATTCGTTGTCACATCCGAAACAAATAAAAGGAGCTCTCTCAGTTGTTTCTCCAGAACAAATTTCACAGGTATTTGGATAAAGCAAGGACAAAAATCCGTTCCAGTTTTTGTGTAAAAAATCGTAAGCCGCTGTCTGCTTGAATCCTAGTAGATTTGTCATCTCTTTTAACAACTGAATGTTCGTAAGATAACATATTTTTTTCTCATAATTGCTTCATTTTAACATAATTTTATTGGACGTTCTTTTTAATAGTAACTCTTCAGGTAGTTGGTATAAAATAGTTAAATTAAGAGATGAATCAATATTAATTTTCTGTGAATATCTTTTAATCCAGTGTTAATAAACGCCCCTTGCTCGACTAATAAAGGGTTTATAGTTTTTTCAAAATTTTATCCACAATCTGAAACCCAATTTGTGAATTTCTTTAGTTGTAAGTGAAATAAATTTTGACAATTTTTGTACCATTACTTCAAGCGAATAATTATTCTCAAAATTATTCTTCCCTGAGGAGTTAAAAAATTAATTTAAGGAACCAAAAAGCGTGTAATTCAGCAAATTGCACTTAACATATTTTTGCACTAATAAAAACGGTAACAAATGGCACAAAACGAACCAATTTTAGAAGAAAACAAAGACCGATTTGTTCTCTTTCCAATTAAACACGATGACATCTGGTCTTTTTACAAGAAGGCTGAAGCGAGTTTTTGGACAGCAGAAGAGATCGATTTATCCCCAGACTTAATTGATTGGGAAAACAAGTTAACGGAAGACGAACGATATTTCGTTAAACACGTTCTTGCTTTTTTCGCTGCATCTGACGGAATTGTAAATGAAAATTTAGCAGAAAATTTTGTAGCTGAAGTACAATACACTGAAGCTAAGTTTTTCTATGGATTTCAAATCGCAATGGAAAATATCCATTCTGAAACATACTCCCTATTGATTGATACCTACATTAAAAACACCGAAGATAAACGCGGCTTATTTAATGCTATCGAAACCATGGAGTGTGTGAAGAAGAAAGCAGACTGGGCGTTGCGATGGATTGACGAGGGAAGTTTTGCGGAACGATTAATTGCATTTTCAGCTGTGGAAGGAATCTTTTTCTCAGGATCGTTTTGTTCCATTTTCTGGTTAAAGAAAAGAGGTTTGATGCCAGGTTTAGCATTCTCAAATGAATTAATTTCAAGAGATGAAGGGTTACATTGTGACTTCGCTTGTTTGCTATATAACAACCACCTAGTAAATAAATTGCCCGAAGAACAAGTACGTTCAATTATACTTGACGCTGTAGAAATTGAAAAAGAATTCATCCTTGAGGCTCTGCCTGTTCGTCTGATTGGAATGAATTCAGATTTGATGTCACAATACATTGAGTTCGTAGCAGACCGTTTACTTTCTGAGTTAGGCTGCAAGAAAGAGTACAACTCTACAAATCCATTTGACTTTATGGACATGATTTCAATTCAAGGAAAAACCAATTTCTTTGAAAAACGCGTTGCTGAATACCAGAAAGCAGGAGTAATGGCAGGAAACGACAAGCAGTCGTTCTCCATGGATGAAGAATTTTAAAGAACCCTAATAAACACTAAAGATAAACGCACCACGTATGTATGTAGTTAAGAGAGATGGAAGAAAAGAAGCGGTGAAATTTGACAAAATCACTGCCCGCATCAAAAAGATGAGTTACGGATTAGATCCACTTGTATCACCAGAGGCCGTAGCCATGAAGGTGATTGAGGGTATTTTCGATGGTGTAACAACAACACAATTGGATAGTTTAGCGGCAGAGGTTGCAGCTGCTAAAACTATTGACCACCCAGATTACGCGTTATTGGCATCGCGCATTTCAGTATCCAATCTTCATAAGAACACCAAAAAAACGTTCTCTGAAACGATGGAAGATTTATATCACTACATCGATCCAAAGACGAATCAAAATGCATCTTTATTAGCAGAAGATGTTTTCAATATTATTCAAGAAAATCGCGACTTTTTAGATTCAAGCATCATCTATGATAGAGACTTTCGTTATGATTACTTCGGATTTAAAACATTGGAGCGTTCGTATTTATTGAAACTCGATGGTGAAATCGCCGAACGACCACAACACATGTTAATGCGTGTAGCGTTAGGAATTCATAAATCGGACATTACGTCGGCTATTAAGACCTATAATTTAATGTCAGAAGGTTGGTTTACACATGCAACCCCAACTTTATTTAACGCAGGGACACCGAAACCACAAATGTCATCTTGTTTCTTGTTAACCATGAAAGAGGACAGTATCTCTGGAATTTACCAAACATTGCAATCCTGCGCGCAAATCTCTCAATCTGCTGGAGGAATTGGACTAGCTTTACATGATATTCGTGCAAAAGGGTCTTACATTAAAGGAACAAACGGAACATCCAACGGAATCGTTCCTATGTTACGTGTATTCAATGATACCGCACGTTACGTTGATCAAGGTGGAGGCAAGCGTAAAGGTTCTTTTGCAATGTATCTAGAACCTTGGCATGCAGATGTGTTTGACTTCCTTGAGATGAAGAAAAATCATGGAAAAGAAGAAAACAGAGCACGTGACTTGTTCTACGCATTGTGGATTCCAGATTTATTCATGGAGCGTGTTGAATCCAATGGTGAGTGGACCTTAATGTGTCCGAACGAATGTCCTGGCCTATCCGAAACTTACGGTAAAGAGTTTGAAGCCCTTTATACAAAGTATGAATCAGAAGGAAAGGGGCGTAAAACGATCAAAGCACAGGATCTGTGGTTTAAGATTTTAGAATCGCAAATAGAAACAGGAACACCATACATGTTGTACAAAGATGCTGCAAACAGCAAATCGAATCAACAAAACCTAGGTGTTATCAAGTCTTCAAACTTGTGTACAGAAATTATTGAATACACAGCACCAGATGAAGTTGCAGTGTGTAATTTGGCTTCATTAGCATTGCCAAAATATGTAACGGACGAAGGGACTTTTGACCACGATAAACTGTTCGAAGTAACCTACCAAGCGACTATCAATTTGAATAGAATTATTGATGGTAATTACTACCCAGTGGAAGAAGCGCGAAATTCAAACTTGCGTCACCGACCAATTGGATTAGGAGTTCAAGGTTTGGCCGATGCGTTCATTTTAATGCGTATACCATTTGATTCCACTGAGGCAAAGCAAATGAATAAGGAAATCTTTGAAACCATCTATTATAGCGCTATGACAGCGTCGAAAGATTTAGCAAAAGAAGAAGGGCCGTATGAAACATTTGCTGGGTCTCCAGTGTCGAAAGGAGTCTTCCAATTCGATATGTGGAATGTGAAACCAACCAACCGTTGGGAGTGGGATGTATTGCGCGAAGAAGTAAAAGAACATGGTGTTCGTAACTCTTTGTTAGTGGCACCAATGCCAACAGCTTCTACTGCACAAATTTTAGGAAACAATGAATGTTTTGAGCCATATACGTCGAACATTTATACACGACGCGTACTCTCTGGAGAGTTTATTATCGTGAATAAACACTTATTAAAAGACCTTGTGAAGGAAGGTCTTTGGAACAACACGATGCGTCAAAAATTAATGGCATCGAATGGTTCTGTTCAGGATATTCCAGAAATACCTCAACATATTAAGGACTTGTACAAAACTGCTTGGGAAATCTCTCAAAAAGCAATTATTGAACAAGCCGCTGATCGTGGTGCGTACATCTGCCAATCACAGTCATTAAACATTTTCATGGAGAACGCAAACTTTGGTAAGTTAACTTCCATGCACTTCTACGGATGGAAAAAAGGGCTTAAAACAGGAATGTATTACCTTAGAACAAAAGCTGCCACAGACGCTATTAAGTTTACAGTAGACAAAGCGCTAACGGAAAAACCCGAAGAGCTTACTGCTGAAAAAATTCAAGCGCAAGTATCGTGTTCATTGGATGATCCTGACAACTGTGAAATGTGTAGTGGTTAATAATTGTGCCGTTTTTATTAAGCTACTCAATTCAGAAACGCGCTCCTAGGGGCGCGTTTTTTTGTTCTATGCCTCTAGACAGAAGCAAGGTGTTCCTCCATTTCCGGAACAGCTGCTAGCAATTGGTCAAACGACTCAATGACAAAATACTTCTCCTGTATCTTTGTATTATCAAAGTCAGTATTCATGATTTCCTTCACATCAAACGGCAAACGTATTGGCACATCTCCTAAACTAAACTGGGTCTCTCCAATAGAAGAAAGAATACCTGCCCCATAAATCTTTAGGCGGTCAGCACCTTGTATCAATCCGAATTCTATTGTAAACCAGTATACGCGACCTAGCATTTCAATATGTTTCGGACTGTTTTCATAGTTCATCCCTATTACCCCAATACGGTGAAAAAAGTCACAAAATGTTTTGTTGGTTAACAATGGCATATGCCCAAAAGCGTCATGGAACATATCCGGCTCAGATAAGTAGTCCAGTTCCTCCATAGAACGCAGCCAGGCGGATGATGGGAATTTTCGTTCAGATAGCATTTCAAAGAAATTACGCTGATCAATTATTCCTGGAACCACAACAATCTCCCATCCAGTTAGCTCTTTTAGCCGCTGATTCACTATTCTGAAATCAGGAATTGATCCTGCAGAAAACCCAATTTTATCAAGGCCCTCCAAATAATTTTTGTCCGCAACTCCTTGCAGTTGCTTCAGCTGCCTTTCAAACAAAATTGTCCATACTTTTCTATCCTCAGGAGTATAGCGGTTATACTCCTGACGCAGTCCATCAATTAATGCATATGTTTTCATATTCAAGCATAAAAAAAGCCCGACTTTACAAGCCGGGCCTATGATTATTAATTCTATTTAAAGCATTAGAAATCAACACAGCATACCGACTCTCCTTTCATAGAAGAATAATAAAGCCAATATGATTTTACGCGTCGCACAATGTCAAAAGTAATAGAAACGGATTAAAGCGCAAAAGTTTCATTCAAATAAATGCCATTCATCAATTTATCAATCACTAGTTTTATTCGTGGGTATACCAATAATTACTCCTCAAGAAATAAAACTGAGCCGCAACATGAAACCGGCAACTATACAACAATCATTAATTTACACCTATCCTTTTAAATATTAATACATATCACTATATTCGCACCCTTAAAGAAAAATGTAAAAATGGCATTAATAGGAAAAATACGCGAAAAATCTTGGTTACTAATTGCAGTAGTAGGTATCGCAATGATTGCATTCATCCTTCCGGAAATTAACTTTAACGGAGGAGCTCAGGTTGATGAGTATGGTATTGGTACCATCAATGGTGAAATGCTGGATGATAAAGAATATGATAATCTCTTGCAGAATGCGCGTTACCAAACGTATCAGAATAAGATGCAACAAAATAACGGACAACCTGTTCCGTTAGATGAAAATGATGAGCAAAACGCCATGGCTCAAGCTTGGAGCGCTGCTTTAGCAAATCACATTTTGAAGCAAGAATATGCTAAAATTGGTTTAATCGTAGATGACGTCGAGTTGGAAAATATCTTGTATGGTCAAGAGGACTTTACGCCTTCGTTTTTTTCGATGAATTTCCTGGATTCTGTTACTGGTGAATTCAGCCCTACCCAGTTGCGCCAGTACATGGAAAACATGGAGCAGTCCACAGACCCAGCGGCAGCCGAACAGCTAACAACTACGCTCCGTGTGATTCGTCAGAATCGCGTAGAGGAAAAATACAATACTCTTCTTTCAAAAGGTATTCATGCAACCTCACTTGAAGGGAAAAGTGAATATATGGCGCAAAAAGAAGTTAAAAACGTAACTTACGTATACCAAAACCTCACGCGTGTTCCTCAAGACGCTATTTCTGAGGTGACAGATGAAGAAGTTATGGCATACTACGAAGCGCATAAACATGAAAAGAAGTACGAGCAGAAGCCATATAGAAAGGTAAATTATTTTACGATTCCTGTTACTCCGAGTGACGAGGACACTGCACGCGTTATGGATCAGCTGTCAAACTTAATTCCCGCTTTTAAAAGCACAACTACTGACTCTGCGTTTGTCTTCCAGAACAGTGAAGTAAAAGAATTTTCTTCAACGGTGGCTCATCCGCAAGGAACAATGTCAGCAAATCAAACCCAGTTTGGGTACTATCCACCGAGCCTAGCAGCTCAACTGGAAGGAGCTGAAGCAGGAACAGTTGTAGGTCCTTATGCGAATGGTCCATATGTGGCAATTTCAAAAATTATTGAGTGGAAAGGTGAGGTATATGCAACAGTTCGTCACATCTTGCTTTCTGCCTCTGATGATGCTGCGTTTGAAGCTGCTCAGAGAAAAGCAGATAGTATAGTTGGTGTTATCCGTGCGAATAACAATTTCGAAGAAATGGTAACATTATTCAGTGAAGACCCGGGATCAAAAAATACGGGCGGTAAATATGAAGATTTCGCAAAAGGTGCGATGGTACCAACTTTTAATGATTTTTCGTTTGACAAAACTGTTGGTTCATTAGGTACGGTTAAAACAAGCTACGGTATTCACATTATCGAAGTGTTAGACAGAAAAACGGAACAGCGTCCTGTGCTTGCAACAGTTGCAAAAACAATTTCAACTACAAAGGCTTCTCTTGACAACATTGCAGCCGCTGCATCATCTCTTATTTACGATTTAGATGAACTCATGACCGGAAAAACAGTGGAAGAAAAAACACAGATTTTTGACACTTTTGCAGTTGATAATGGATATGTCATTCGTTCATTAACGTTCAACATTGATAACCCAAAGGCAACTGGATTCGGTCAAATGGCAGAAAGTCGGCTATTGCGTCTCGCTTTCGAAGATGGAGCTGAAGAAGGAATAATTTCACCTTCTCCAATAAAAGATAACGAACAAGTGGTTATCGCATTTCTCGCGGAAATTAACGAAACGAAGGAGCCAAGCTATCAATCTGCAGAAGCTCGTATGCGTGCAGAAGTCAGAAAAGAGAAGCAGGCCCAATACTTAATCGATCAAATGGTTGGGCAAACAGACTTACAGGCTTTTTCAACGAGTTTCGGCGCACAATACCAAACTGAAGGAATCACTTTTGGGGCAAGCAATGTTGCTGTAGGAAGAGAGCCAATTCTTCTAGGTACTGCTTTTTCAGGGTTGAAGGATGGCCAAACTTCTATTCCAGTAAAAGGAACAAACGGTGTGTTTGTATTACGCGTGGATAGCACTGTGGAGGCTCCTGAAACTACTGATTACTCAACGGAGCAAACGCAACTTGCGAGTCAAGCGGCTTCTACTTTATTACAACGTTATAGAAATTCATTGATTCAAAGTTCAGAGGTAATTGATAACCGTAAACTAAGATCCTTCGGAATTCGATAATCTACACCCTCTATTGGGGTGATATAATATGACACAACTATTAAAAAAGCTCTTTCGAACTGAAAGAGCTTTTTTATGAGTACGTCCTACTAGTTTGAATGAGCAATTTTAAGCTTCTGTCCTTTCACTTTATGGTTGCGCAATTCTCTTAATAAGGCATCGATATCCTTCGAACAAATTGCAACATACGACGCATAATCAAGAACGGCGATAACTCCAACATCTTCTTTTCCCAACTTTCCTTTCTGACAAATGAAACCCAGTACGTCGATTTTATTAATTTTATTCTTTTTTCCTGCACTAAAATATAACGTGTTCCATTTTGGTAAAACATAGCTTAAACTCGTTTTAAGCTCAAATGGACTTAATTTCGGTAGATCAAATTTTGGGTAATCTTCTCGAAAAACATATGCATTACCATCGGCTGCCATGCGTGCCGTTCTTCCATTTCTGTGAATAAATGCATCCTCTTTATCAGGTAGCTGAAAATGAACGATGTGCTTCACTTCTGGAATGTCTAATCCTCTTGAACCCAAATCCGTACACACCAATACTGGACAACTCTGATTTCTAAATTTGATAAGTGCTCGTTCCCGTTCATCCTGTTCCATCCCACCATGATAACGAGTTACTGCCATCCCATTATCTGCACAAAACGCCGCAATATGGTCAACGTCTTCGCGAAAATTGCAAAACACAATAGTTGGAGCATGATTAAACTGGGTAATTAAATGACGCAGTGTTGTTAATTTATCCTGCTCAGTGAATACTTCGTAGAACCGAATGTCGGGTTGCTTTTCTTTCTTGAGTTGATCCAAATAAACAGGGTTTTTCAACCGAATAAACGATGGGAATTCATCAATGCGCGTCGCTGAGCCATAGAATGACTTTTTCAAGCTATTCATTTGACCAATTATATGTTCAATTTCAGTATGAAAGCCTAATTCTAAGCATTTATCAAACTCATCCACCACAAAAAATGATGTGCCTTTCAATACTAAATTTCTACGGTTCAAATGGTCTGATATTCTTCCTGGTGTACCAACAATCACTGTAGGATGTGCTGCTAGGTTATTCACTTCGGTTTTCACCGAATGACCCCCATAACAGGCGGTTATAGAAAAGTCTGTCTTCAAGGATTTAAAAACTGTTTCTATTTGCACCGCTAATTCACGCGTCGGTGAGAGAATAATTGCCTGCACTCCTCGTGAAAAGGAATCTTTCTCTGCAAGTAACTCAACCAGTGGTAAAAGAAAAGCCAGGGTTTTTCCTGAACCCGTTGGAGAATATAGCACCACTTCTTCAAAGGAGGGATATTGTTCCAATGCATCTTTTTGAATGGGTGTTAACTCTTTAATTCCAAGCTGGGCAACCAGCTGTTTTGACGTATTTCGCATGAACAAAGGTAATCAATGAAATAGATAAATTCGTTGCATTCCGAAAAGACACTTTACCGCTTTTCATATATTCACGATGGCCTTAATCTATGCGGTTGAACATATTTTTTCGTATTTTTGAGATTGAAATGCCACGATGCGGACGTTAGCTTCCATATTTTTACTTGCCTTATTTACGGTTCCGTTCTTTTTCGGACCCAACTGGTTGAGTATGGAACGCCGGCAAATTCAAAAGCATGTGCGAAATCAGATCCTTCCTACGCTGGACGAATCAGAATTAATCTCCTTCACTGTTTTACACATGGATTCCACCCTGTTTTTCGATTGGGAGCACGCAAAAGAATTTGAATTTCAAGGGAAAATGTATGACATTGTCCAACGCAATATACATCAAGATTCCATCACGTACTTGGTGTGGCAAGATGATAAAGAAACAGCCGTTAATTTGAGGATCAAACGGCTCGCAAATAGTGTTTTCACCCTATCACATGACAGCTACCATCATCAAGTCTCTTTTCAATTATTAATCAATTCTTTATACCTAGAAGATAACAGTACTGAGCTATACAGCTTCTTTTTTGAGCCATCTCGCAAATGGAATCACACCTATCAAGGTCTTCCTCATTGTGGGTTTTGCATAACGCCATTTAACCCCCCGCAATACGTATAGTTTACTTTATGCATAGCATACAACCCTAAAGGGTTGGGCAAAAGAATTTATTAACTATACATATGTCATTCATATGAAATTACTCTATATCGCGGTGGTGCTTGTTTTCATTCAACAAGCTGCTGCCCAAACTATAAAAATCCTTGATGTTCAAAGTCAACAACCATTGGATATGGTTCATATTGGAGCTAAAGGAGCGAAATTTAGTACCAGTACGAATTCCAATGGGTTATCTGATATCAGTGCGCTGAGTAGTTATGATACGCTCATAATAGAGCTCTTTGGATATGAAACTCGGTACGTTTCTCAGCAAGAAATTACTGCGCTCGAAAATATTGTTTATTTAACCAGCGCAGTCTTCAACCAAGATGAATTCGTTATATCAGCGACGCGCTGGCGGCAATCCAAAAAGGATATTCCACAGCATGTTACCACAATATCGAAAAAAGAAGTGCGCTTGCATAATCCACAAACGGCTGCCGATTTACTTTCGGTTTCAGGTGAAGTGTTTATACAAAAGAGTCAACAGGGAGGAGGGTCTCCAATGATTCGCGGTTTGGCAACCAATCGCTTATTATACACCGTTGACGGGGTGCGTATGAACACGGCTATTTTTCGAGGGGGAAACATCCAAAATGTGATTTCCCTTGACCCATTAGCCATGGAGAATGTTGAGGTCCTTTTTGGACCTGGGGCTGTGATTTACGGAAGCGACGCCATTGGTGGAGTAATGGGATTTCAAACATTAATACCTGAGCTTTCTTCTAATAAAGATGAGTTCGTTACAGGTACCGCTATGATGCGTCATAGTTCGGCAAACAACGAATTATCGGGGCATGTTGACGTGAATGTTGGGTGGAAAAAATGGGCGGTGCTCACGAGTTTTTCACACAATAAATTCGACGACCTACACATGGGTGCAAATGGCCCTGAAGTTTACCTCAAGCCATTTTATGTACAACGAGTAGATAGTGTAGACCAAATGGTGACTAATAATGATCCCCGCGAGCAGGTTTCAACTGGTTACAGTCAACTCAACCTCATGCAAAAAATCCGTTTCAAGCCGAGTAAAAAATGGGATGTTGAGTATGGCTTCCATTACTCAGAAACATCCGAGTATGCACGTTATGATCGGTTGATTGAAACCTCCTCCAACGGTCTGCCAAGAAGTGCTGTTTGGAATTATGGCCCTCAAAAATGGATGATGAATAACCTTTCTGTTACGTATTTCGGGGAGAACCAACTCTTTGATTACATGACTATTCGATTGGCACAACAGAACTTCGAAGAAAGTAGAATCGATCGTCGCTTTAACCACCATCGTCTTAGAACCCAGTTGGAACGAGTAGACGCTTATTCTGCCAATATTGACTTCGAGAAAAAAGCAGGAAAACACGAATTTTTCTATGGTGCCGAAGCAGTATTGAATGATGTCACCTCCATTGGAAGTGCGATAGATATTACAGACAACACACCTATTCCTGTTCAAGATCGATATCCCCAATCAACATGGAGCACCTTGTCGGGATATGTAAACTATCAATTCCACGCAACGGAAAAATTGGTCACTCAAGCGGGGCTGCGTTATTCTAGCTACACTGTATCTTCCGATTTCACCCGTCACCTCACCTTTTTTCCCTTCGATTTTACCACCGTGGAAATTAATAATGGGGCGCTAAACGGAACACTCGGCTTGACCTATAATCCAAACAAAAAATGGAGCATGAGTGTGAATACGTCTACTGGGTATCGTGCACCGAACGTGGATGACATTGGGAAGATTTTTGACTTCTCAGCTGGCGACATAGTAGTACCCAATATTGATCTAGAAGCAGAATATGCTTACAGTACAGAGGCAAGTCTTTCTCGTATTTTTGGGACGACTATGAAAATCGATGTATCAGGATTTTATACCTATTTAGACAATGTCATGGTTCGTCGTGAATTCACCCTGAATGGACAAGACAGTATTCTTTACGACGGTGATTTGAGCAAGGTGTTCGCTATTCAAAATGCAGCTTTTGGAACAGTTTATGGCTTCCATACGAATGTAGAGGTTAACTTAACAAAAGGATTTCGTCTCAGTTCTAAATTCAATTATCAACTGGGTGTTGAAGAATTGGAAGATGGAACGGTTGCCCGATCGAGACACGCAGCGCCTTGGTTTGGGATTACCAAGTTTTCGTATTCGAAAAAACAACTGGACCTTCAGCTTTATGCGACATACAGCGGTGAAGTGAGCGCTGAAAACCTCAATCCCGAAGAACAACAAAAACCCTTCTTGTATGCGCGTGACGAAAACGGTAATTTACATTCACCAAGCTGGTACACCCTTAATATTAAGGCCATGTATCAGGCTGCCGAAAAGCTGTCCTTCAGCGCTGGAGTTGAGAACATTACTGATCAGCGTTACAGACCATATAGCTCTGGTTTAGCGGCTGCGGGACGAAACTTTATCCTCTCGTTTATGTTAAAGTTCTAATGAAGAAAATAGAACGCATAGGAATTGTTGGGTGCGGTTGGCTTGGTGCAACGTTGGCCGAATTCTATCTGGAAAAAGGCCTTGTGGTTTATGGAACCACCCGTACGCCTTCAAAAGCAGAGCAACTCACGCAAAAAGGAGTGCACATGCACCTGCTCAACGATTTTACCGATGACCTAACGTGGTTGGATTCAGTGGATATCCTCGTATTGAACATTCCACCTTCTTCATTAGGCGCTGAGTATCCTTGCTTTATGGCCCACATAGTTCGGTTTATTGGCGGGAAAACAAACGTGATTTTCATATCTTCTACCTCAGTGTACGATAACCAAAATAGGATTGTCGACGAGAAGACCACCGAAGTTGGAGATAGTGCGCGGGGTAAAACTGTGTATGCGGCGGAACAAGAACTTAATAGTTTGTTAGGAACGCGTTTAACTATTTTAAGAATGGCTGGTTTGGTTGGAAACAACCGGCACCCTGTGAAATTCATGACGGGAAAAAATTATCCTGGGAAGTCGGAACCCATCAACCTGATTCACCTTGAAGACTGTATTGGGTTAATCGATGCAGTAATCGAAAATGCGTGTTGGGGAGAGACAATAAACGGTTGTGCAGGTGAGCATCCTGAAAAAGGCGAATATTACAGGTGGGCAGCAGAGAAACTTGATCTTACCGCCCCCATATTTACCACTGAAAAAACTACATTCAAAATTATTAGTAACGAAAAGTCTAGCAACCTGTTAGGATATATCTATCGCTACAATAACCCTTTCGGTTTTCCCTTATAACTATTTGGACATTAATCACTCGTCAATTACAGATCTCTCCGCTTTAATACTTGATAAGCGATTACGAAAAATAAAGCCATGTAGCCGAGGCTTATAGCAATATTCGTAGATAGCTCCAATGCCGGTGGCACTTCTCCAGTTTGTTTTGCTGCAAGTGCATTCAACTGAGACATAATTGGACTTGGTGTTAGCGTGGAAAACACATTCAACGGAAAAAACAAATAGATCTTCGCTGAAAGTGTTGCGGTAATTATAGAGCCTATAATAGACTCTACAATGAACGAAACAATAAAGAAAATAATCGATAACGCTGTTCGCTTGACTAAAACGGCAAAGAAAAACGCGAAACTAAAATAACCTAGCGTTTGGAGGTAGTATATTAGAATGAAATAGCTGTCTTCCAACGCATTCGAAAATCCCGAGTTGATACCGCCAAAAACAAGCGCCACGATAGCTGTATAAAGCGTAACAATGGTTGAAAGCGCGAAAACCACTAAGAATTTACTAATTATCACTTCTCGCTTGGAAAGGCCATCAATCACGTTTTGCTTCATGGTGCGATAGCTATATTCGTTACATACTACAATCACAACCGTTACCCCCATCAACACATTAAAGAAACTGGCTGAGTATGTTGCAAAGTTCCAAATAGAAGGAAAACCCCATATATCATCCAAAATCGGTATCAGTGGATGAATGACGTTATAGTAGAACGATGAAAGCATGAACATCACCAATGGAATCATAATGGCATAGACCAATAAAATGATTCGAAGGGAATTCAGCTTTTTGAGTTTTGCGTATTCTATGGATAATAGCTTCTTCATTACTGTACAATTTCTAAAAAGGTGGATTCTAAATTCTTTTTGTATTCGCGCAAAGAAGAAAGGTAAATCCCTTTGTCAGCGAACATTCTGTTCACGTCGCTTGGGGTAAGCTGCTCTTCTACGGCAATCATCAATTCACCTTGCTCCTCTTTAATAAAAATGATTTCACTCAACGCCGCGATTGCACCCATAAGTTGATCCTTCTCCTCTGATGCGACGAGCAAAATTCGGTCATGTATCATGATTTCTCCAAGTGTTCCAACCTTTAGTAGTTTTCCATTTTTGAGAATCGCCACATGAGAACACATTTTTTCTATCTCATCCAACAAGTGAGAGGCTAAGATGATTGTTTTTCCATCTTGCGCAATTTCATTGATTAATGTGCGCATTTCCGCGATACCTTGCGGATCTAAACCATTTGTTGGCTCGTCTAACACCAACACGTCTGGGTCTGCCAACAACGCCGCTGCCAAGGCCAATCGCTGTTTCATTCCCAGCGAAAATGTTTTGAACTTAGACTTTCTTCGCTCATACAGCCCCACCTTTTTTAAGGTCTCTTCAATGGTCGCGTCTAGGTTGTGCACTTCTTTTATCTTCCCTACCACTTTGAGGTTATCAATTGCATTGAGGTAAGGATAAAAGTTGGGCGTTTCGAGAAGCGAACCTATATTTTTTCGTAAGTCATCGCTGTTGCCCTTTTCAAACCAACTAAAGTCACCGGCATTAGAACGCAGCACGCCCAGAAGAATTCCTAAGGAGGTTGTTTTTCCACTGCCGTTTGGCCCTAACAAGCCAAATACTTGCCCGCTTTCAACAGTTAACGAAAGTCCTTCCAATGCTACCACATCTCGGTATACTTTACGAAGGCCCTGAGTTGTAAGTATGTTCTGCATACACTTAGTTTTAAGTAAATGTAATTAAAATAATATTGATGCCAGCAGAGTTTACATCACTTGTCAGGAAGAAACTTCCATTTGATGATTGGTAAAATAGTTAGTATTTTTGAGCGTAGATAAAATACAATAAAACTGTATAATACCGCCTTCATGTTGCGGGTTGATACAGTTTTGTGGTATATATAAACGAGTTAGAGGCAATAATTAAACAGACATATAATAATGAATAAAGTAATAATCGTTATATCGACTCTTTTTGTCACATCGATAATATTGGCAAGTTGTGGCGGAAATTCTCAAGAAAATAAAAAGCAAGAAGTTGAGATTAATTTCGATGTAATTTTCTCAGAGGACAGTACTGAAATCACCTTGGGTGATCAAACCTGGATGACCATGAATTTGAACACCATGACTTTTCGGAACGGTGATTCAATACCAATAGCAAATTCTATTTCGGATTGGGAAAAAGCATCTTGGAGAGACACTCCTTTGTGTGGATACTACGACAACAACCCAAAAAATGGAGAAAAATACGGTATGCTTTACAATTGGCACGCTGTAACTGATGAACGAGGTTTGGCCCCTGAAGGGTGGCAAATTCCTAGCGACATTGCGTGGACACAATTAAAGAATTTTCTCAACAACGAAGAAGTGGCAGGTCATTATCTAAAAAGTACAACTGATTGGGTTGAGAATGGTAACGGCAATAACGCCAGTGGATTTAATGCCTTACCTTGTGGTTGGTACTCCGATATGTCTAATGAGTACAGTGGACTTGGTGAACTTACGTCTTGGTGGAGCACAAAATCAGGGAGTACCGCTGAACTAGCGCAAGATATTGCAGCATGGGTGTGGTCGGTGGAGTTCAGTGATAGCACGTTCAGTCGAGGAGATTTTTACAAAAGTAACGGATTTTCAGTGCGTTGCATTAAGGATTCAGTTTCGAATGAGCGAGCTAGTCTAATTATTAAGAAATAAAACAACATATAACACTATGTAAAATGCATTAAAACGCATTTTACATTGACCGTTAAACCTACAAAACCTAAAGCGGGTAGAAGGAGAAAAAGTCGTTTCATAGAATTATCATTTCCACTAAACTACTTCCTCGAAACGACAAAAACGATGAATCGAGAAAAGTTTAGGGTTTATTCACGCATCTTATTTTACATCACTTTTCCTTTCAAAATAACCTGCTCAATAGAGTTCTCCCCAAAAGAATAAGGGATCCGAGCAAGCGAACTAATGGACTTTGTAATCATTACATTCGCTCTTTTACCTAGGGAAATCGTTCCGTGTGTTTCCTCAAGCCCCATTGCGTGCGCCGTGTTGATGGTCATCGCGTTAAGTGTTTCTATGGGGGTCATTTTCATCTTTGTACAGGCAAGTGAACTCAACAACTGCATATTTCCACTTGGAGCAGAACCAGGATTGAAATCAGAAGCAAGTGCAACGGGTAAGTCATTTTCAATTAGCTCTCGTGCTTTTCCAAAAGGGATGGACAAGAAGAATGAACATCCCGGCAATAATGTGGGCATGCACGCTGAGTCTTTTAACGCTAGAATGTCTGCGGTGTCCATTTCTTCCAAATGATCCACGGAACGAGCACCAAAATCTATCGCTGCTTTTACACCCCCCATCACAGAAAACTGATTCACGTGCACTTTTGGCGTTAAGCTGTATTTCGCACCAGCAGTGAGTAATTGCTCCATTTCTTCTACGGAGAAATAATTGCGCTCACAAAAACAATCGATGTAATCGGCCAAGCCTTCATCGTTAATAGCCGGAAGCATTTCATTAATGATCAAGTCGATATAACCTTGATGGTGCTCTTTGAACTCTACAGGAAAAGCATGGGCTCCTAAAAAAGTAGCTTTTATCGTCAAGGGAGAAACGGCTTTTAACCGCTTAATCACCCGCAACATTTTCAATTCGGCATCAACCGTAAGTCCATAGCCAGATTTTATCTCAATAGCACCTGTTCCATAAGGAATAAGGTTGTGAATTCTTTCTAGCGCTTGTTCAAACAACTCGTCTTCACTCATCGATTGAAGTTTCCGAGCAGAATTTAAAATTCCTCCACCCTTCAATGCGATCTCTTCGTACGTCAATCCTTTTATTCTGTCTTCAAACTCTTCTTCCCGTGTGGCTGCGAAAACCGCATGTGTATGCGAATCACAAAACGTAGGAAGTACATATTTTCCATCAGCGTCAATGACTTCTAAATCCCGCCAATCGTTGATCCCTCCCCAATCTTCCATACTCCCATAGGCTACAATTATATCATCCTCTATGGCTAAAAAGGCATTTTCCATCATGCTAGGGTTGTCCATTTCCTTACCGGCCTTAAAGACAGGAAGATCTTCTCCCACTTGAAAAAGTCCTTTAATGTTTTTGATTAGGATTTTTGACATGGTAAACGACGCTGTTTGTTAGTAATAATCCTCCCTACTTAATTATTACACTTTATGAATTAAATCCTAGAGCGCGTGACTTTAGTGAAGGGGTTGGGGGCTTGAAACCCAAGATAAATTTCAAAGGCTCCTCTATAATTGGAAACTTTTCTCAGGTTTGAAACATTAATATCATAACTCAAGCCTACTGTATAATTCGCATAAAGCAATTTAAAGTTGAGGATTAAAGCATCCGCCCATCTGTGATAGATCCCTCCTTGCACAGCCATTGCCGATATAAAACCCGTGTGCTTAGATTCCTCAGTAAGTAAATAACGTAACGCCGTACCAAATTGTAACTCTTGAAACTTAGCCTGTCTTTGATAAAATAATTCTGGTATGAATGTCATTTTTGTCCTTTCAAAACCAAATTCTAGCGAAGCATAGGCTGTTTGTTTTATCCCTGTTCTTATCGTATCATAAACAAATGAATTTCTTGCCACGCCGAGATGAAAAATAGAATACCCCGCATCCATTTGAATTCCGTTATTAGCGCGCATGTAACTTTCATCAAGTCCATAATGGTAATGAATTCCGGCGCCAACATCAAAATAGCTGTACCGAGTAAACGTAAACACCTCTCCCGATGGAATTGAGGAATTATAGGAGCCATCATATTGATTACCCCACTTCAAACTCTTTAACCCTGAAGATCTATTCCCATAACCACCCGTTAATCCAGCACTGAAAGAACCCATATCAGAAGTTTGCAAAATAGCACTAAATACTGCATTTAACTGATTTGAAGTAACATCAGATATTCCAAATTTGTCATTTGTAAAATACATGCCAACTGCTGGGAAAAATTTTTGATACCTATTTTTTTTATCCGCTATTTTGCCTTCAACAGCCAACGTAGAAGACTTGTAAGGAGCTCCTACCGCCCTCCATTGATCTCGATGAATCAACGTAGCTTTGACGTCTGAAGTAGAGGCACAAGAGCCAGGGTTAAAGTAAAGTAAATTTGCAGATTTCATTGAAAAGTTAGCATCTTGCGAATAACTTATCAAACTAAGCATAAGTACCGCGAAAAAAATAGTAGACTTTCTTAAACACATAATCAGCGTATTAATTGAATATTACCAGAATAAAGTGTCGGATCAAACTCCTCTAATAGAAGAAGTTCAATTTTATAGACATAAACTCCTTCTTCCGCGTACTTACCTTTAAATGTACCGTCCCAAGCATTATAAATTGATTCTGAATGAAAAATCATTTCTCCCCAGCGATTAAAAATTCTTAAATCAAAATCTTTCACACATTCCTCGAAAATCCTTCCGGTGAATACATCATTATTCCCATCGCCATTCGGTGAAAAAGCCTCTGGAACATAGAAATCCCCACATTCTAAATAACAATCAGCTGCCGCTTCAAAAAAATCAGCAACGTACAGTTGGCACAAAGTGTCCAAGGCAGTAGAGTCAGAAGAGACAATTATATCTACATCAACAAATCCTCCATCGGCCTCAAGATCTGTTAATAATATGTTTTGGGGAGAGTTTTCTATCAAAAACGCTTGGCCATTAACTATTAAATAACCTGAGTCCGGCTGGTTACTATAGTAAATAACAAGTTCTTCATCATACGTGTTGGTTACAGGATGACAATTCGACTGTGCATAAAATTGTATGCTATCTAATATACAGGGTGTTGGTGTACAGTCCACTGGGGCGGTAAACAGATCCAACTCTGTTAAACTACAACTTGGGTCCGCATCAAAGCTTGCTGTAACATCCACTCCCAAGCCATCCGATGTAAGACCTGTTAATACAATCGTCTGTGGGCTCGTACCAATTGCAAATGTTTGACCATTTACTACTAAATTTCCCGTAGATGGTGGATTGGTATATGTCAATGTTACCTCTTGAGTGTAGGTGTTTGTTGCTGGGTCACATGGCGCTTGAACTCCTGCTGTTATTGCTGAAATTCCGCATGGTGTTGGTGTACAGTCCACTGGGGCTGTAAATAAACTAAGCTCCGTTAAACTACAAATTGGGTCCGCATCAAAGCTTGCCGTAACATCTACACCCAAGCCATCCGATGTAAGACCTGTTAATACAATCGTCTGTGGGCTCGTACCTATTGCAAATGTTTGACCGTTTACAACTAAATTTCCCGTAGATGGTGGATTGGTATATGTCAATATTACCTCTTGAGTGTAGGTGTTTGTTGCTGGGTCACATGGCGTTTGAACTCCTGTTGTTATATTCATTATGCTACAAGAGTTTTGGGTTATAAAACTTCCAGCCTCAAGATACACAACAGCATCGTAAGTTCCATCTGAAACATCCGTCAACAACAGTTTAATATGATATGTTTGACCGGGAATTAAATTATTTCGAAAAGCCGTAAGAGTTATCGTATTTCCGTTAAGTTGAGTGCCATCAATAATTCCACCAAACTCAGGAGATGGACTGTTTTGAACCCAATCTGGATTGACGCCTTGGCAAAACGAGGACCCATTGGGAACCGCACTTGAACCAACCACACCATTATTAACTGAATTAATACCAACAAAAGACCCATTGGCTAGGGTGGCAATGTTTTCAGCATCATTATCAAACCCCTGGCCGGCAGCTATTCCTGGACCACTAATTAGAAAACCAAATCGATCATTGTATTCTGTACATTGATAATTTATAAACCCCCCATTGTCTTCATACTCTTCGCTTCCAAAAACGTATCTAAATTGAACAAAATCATTCGACGGGATAAAATCAAACTCAAGAATCGCTGCGTTGTAATAATTTGCACCACCCGACAAAACGTTCAGGTCATTTACAAAAGTTCCACAGGTACCGGTTTTTCTTATCTCTCCTGCAGTACAAGAAACAAAGTTAGTTCCAATTTGAGCTACCGAGCCTGGATTAGTTCCAAGCGCTAGAGGTATGTCGGATGTGTTTCCAGTGGACATAACGATTCCCTCAGAAAAACCCATATCACTAAGGGTAGAAGTGGCCGTTGAAAAATATCCTAGTTGATACCGATTTGAATTGTTTAGAACCCCGCCAAATGAAATATTAGAAACAACTGTGCCACTTGCTGAAGGTATTAATACACCATCAACAAGTTGAGCAGGTGTATATGTGTTGTTATCTATTGTTATTTGAGTTGATCCAAAAAAGGACAAAACATAACATAAATAAAAAAGATAATAATTTTTACTCATATAATTAATCTTAAAGATTGATAAAAATATAACAATTTTTTAAACTGTTTAGAATTGAATTTAACCTAAATGATAATAACTCTGCTTATCTAATGTTGACCAACTGATCAAACCATATTTGATTATCGTTCAAATATTGAAACTCTATCTTGTGATCTTCCATTTTCTTCTTTAACTCATTGAGCCCTAGAGGTGAAGACAACTCCAAGCCAATAACAGCTGGAGCATTTTCACGACTATTCTTTTTAATAAACTGAAAATATGTAATGTCATCGTTAGGACCCAATACATTGGCCAAGAAGTCTTTAAGAGCTCCTGGTCGTTGTGGAAACTTGATTAAAAAATAATGCTTCAGTCCCTCAAAAAATAATGCACGTTCCTTGATTTCTTCAGTTCTCGTAATATCATTATTTCCTCCACTTACAATACACACCACATTCTTTCCTTTAATCTCCTCCCGTTTTTGACGTAATGCAGCAATAGAAAGCGCTCCAGCAGGTTCTACAACTATTGCTTCTTCATTGTACAATTTAAGCACAACCGTGCAAGCCTCCCCTTCAGGTACCAACAACATATCATCGAGTGTTTCCTTACAGATTTGAAAGTTCAATTTACCTACTTTTCCCACAGATGCACCATCAACGAATTTATCAATTTTACTCAGCTCTACGCGCTCCATTGCGAGTAAAGACTGAGACATAGACGGGGCTCCCGTTGGCTCAACACCGATAATTTTTGTGTTCGGACTTAACTGTTTGAATACGATTGATACACCAGCCGCTAATCCACCTCCACCAACTGGCAAAAACAAGTAATCTATTTCTTCTGGAAACTGCTCCAAAATTTCAAGTCCAACGGTTCCTTGACCTGCAATAACTTGAGGATCGTCAAATGGATGGACAAAGGGGAACTTATTCTCCTCTGCGTACTTTATAGCCTCTGCATAAGCGTCATCGTATGTATCGCCTATCAACTCAATCTTGACACTTGACTTCCCGAAATGATAAACCTGCTTTATTTTCTGCTTTGGGGTTGTAGAAGGCATAAAAATAGTCCCCTTTAAACCCAATAGTTCGCAGGATAAAGCCACCCCTTGGGCATGATTTCCGGCACTAGCACATACAACTTCACGGTTGATTTTATGACTAAAATCCATGCTAGCCAATTTGTTATAGGCACCACGAATTTTATACGACCTAACCTTTTGCTGGTCTTCTCTTTTGAACCAAATATCTGCTCCGAATTCGTTCGACAAGTTCTCCGACTTATGCAGGGTAGTTTTCACCGACACTTCCTTTAGTCGGGCCTCAGCCGCTTTAATACTTTCCAGATTCATCGCTTAGATATCATTTTTGGTCATTTCGCTTCTCAACCATTTTCCCACTTTTTCAATAGGATGATTCCGTATAGCCTCATTTATTTTAATGAGTTGTTGATTGTCTACCTCATTCTCCTCAGAAAACACCTTACCTATATGCGACGTTGTAATTTGTTGCATAAACTCTTTCAACAACGGTTGACATTCTTGATCAAATAGGTAGCAACCATACTCCGCCGTATCGGAAATGACTCTATTCATCTCATACAATTTCTTTCGTGCGATTGTATTCGCTATCAGTGGCAGCTCGTGCAGTGATTCATAATACGCAGACGCTTCTCCAATGCCTGATTTAGTCATGATTTCATAGGCTAATTCAACCCCTGATTTAACGAAGGCAACCAACACAGTTCCGTTATCAAAGTAAACTTGATCCGAAAAAACGCCTTCCACTGCAGGAGTTTTTTCAAAAACAGTTTCCCCTGAGGCGGCTCTCCATTTTAATAGATTTTCATCATTTCTCTTCCAATCTTCCATCATGTCTTGAGAAAATTGACCTGATAAAATATTATTCATATGCTTTTGGAAAAAAGGACGCATAATTTCCTTTAATTTTTCCGACAATCGGAAAGCTTCCAGTTTGGCCGGGTTAGATAGCCTATCCATCATATTAGTAACTCCGCCATGCTTTAACGCTTCAGTGATTCGCTCCCAACCGTATTGTATCAAATTGGCAGCGAAACCTACCTCAACACCACTTTTTACCATTTGGTTGAAACATAAGATAGACGCAGATTGCAGCACACCACACAAAATGGTTTGCTCCCCCATTAAATCTGATTTCACCTCTGCCACGAAAGAAGATAATAATACTCCTGCGCGATGACTTCCTAGACTAAACGCGTAGGCCTTCGCCATCTCTAATCCTTTTTCATTTGGATCGTTTTCACTGTGCACTGCAATTAGTGTCGGCACACCAAAACCACGCTTATATTCTTCTCTGACCTCCGTTCCAGGACACTTGGGAGCAACCATAATAACGGTAATGTCCTCTCGGATTGTCATGTTCTCCTCTACAATGTTGAAACCATGGGAATACGATAAGGCTGCGCCTTTCTTCATGAGTGGAACAACTCGGCTTAAAACAGCTGTGTGTTGTTTATCCGGTGTTAAATTACAAACTAAATCCGCTGAAGGAATGAGCTCCTCAATGGTTCCCGTATTAAAATTGTTTTCTTGGGCACGACGGAATGAGTCATTTTTAGCCGAAATAGATTCCTTTCGCAGTGCAAAGGCAATCTCCAAACCAGAATCTCTCATGTTTAACCCTTGATTTAGCCCTTGTGCTCCACATCCAAGAATTACAATTTTCTTTCCAGACAAAGGCTCTAGTCCTTGATCAAATTCATTAGTTGAAAGAAACTTGTTTTTTGAAAGCTCAGTGAGCTTCTCCGTAAATGTGAGTGTATTGAAATAGTTATTCATCTTCTAATTCTTTTAAATAGGTTTCTAGTGTTTTCATAGGTTTGGAAATAGCGACACGACCAGATTTGACATACTCCAATATTCCATACCCTTGAAGCTCATTAAATAGCAATTTGAGCTCATCAGGTTTACCCGTTTTTTCTATGATTGTAAAGCCTTCTTCAATGGTTAATATACGCGCGTTGTGAACTCTCAAAATTCTTTCAGAAGAGCCATTTTGTAGACTTTTCGTAGAAACTTTGTACAATGCTATTTCTTGGTAAACGACCTCATCATCTTCGTGATAAAAAGCTTTTAACACTTCTACTTGTTTTTCTATTTGACCGACTACCTTTTTTACTTGGTCCAGCGACGTATTAACCACAATGGTGTAGCGATATACCCCCTCAAGTTCGGACTCAGAAGCAGTTATGCTTTCTATGTTCAAGTGCCTTCTCGTAAAAATGATGGTTATTCGGTTAAGGATACCAATACGGTTTTCGGTGAATATCGATATGTTAAATGATGTGTTTACCATGTTGATTAATTTAAACGTATTTCACTCACACCTGCTCCTGTCTCCATCATTGGAAAAACATTCTCTTGCTTTCCTACAACCACTTCCAATAGATAGGCTCCATGACTATTTAGCATTTTGTCCAATGCCGAACTCAAGTCATCTCTTTCTTCAATCTTCGTGCTTTCAATTCTGTAGCCTTCTGCAATTTTTACAAAATCCGGATTTTGAATATCGGTAAATGAATATCGCTCCTCAAAAAACAGCTCTTGCCATTGTCTGACCATTCCTAAAAAATTATTGTTTAAAATCAAGATCTTGACGTCAACATTGAATTGCATGATTGTTCCGAGTTCTTGAACCGTCATTTGAAACCCCCCGTCTCCAATCACAGCAACAACCGTTTTCTTTGGGTTTCCTAATTTTGCGCCTATAGCAGCCGGTAAAGCAAACCCCATCGTTCCTAAACCTCCCGACGTAATATTTGTTCGAGAGACTTCATATTTATAATAACGCGACGTGATCATCTGGTGTTGACCAACATCGGTTACTACCACAACATCTCCTTTGGTTTTTTCAGACAACATATGCATAACTTCTGCCATCCGTAATTCATTGGAGGAGGGGTTTATCGCGCCGTCAATTACTTGTTCATGCTCCAGTTTGTCCAATTTATGGAATTCTTCAATCCATTCACTGTGATTTCTTTGCTGACACTTCCCTTTCAGTTCAGGCAATAATTCCTTTGCATCGGCTACCAATCCGACTCTAGCGGGAATAATTTTATTTATCTCTGACGGATCAATATCAATATGAATCACTTTCGCTTGTTTGGCGTATTTGCTAATATTACCTGTTACCCTATCGTCGAAACGCATTCCAACAGCAATCAGGACATCACATTCATTAGTCAACACATTTGGCGCATAATTTCCATGCATTCCTAAGTAACCTACATATTGAGGGTGATTAGCAGGAAGGGCGCCAAGCCCAAGAAGCGTTGATGCCACTGGAATACCCGTGTGGTTCACGAAATCTAAGAGCTCACTTTCAGCGTTCGACAGCAACACTCCCTGACCGACCAATAAATAGGGTCTTTGTGCAGAATTGATGAGTTCCGCTGCGGCATTTAGCGCAGCAACATCAATCTTTGGAACAGGAGAATAACTTCTCATTTTTAAAAATGGTTGATATTCAAATGTTGTCTCTCCAAATTGTGCGTCCTTAGTTATATCGACAAGAACCGGGCCCGGTCGACCGCTGCGTGCAATATAAAATGCCTTAGCGATTGCGCCCGGCACATCCTCTGCTCTAGTTACCTGAATATTCCATTTTGTAACAGGCATAGAGATACCGATTACATCTGTTTCTTGAAAGGCATCTGTACCCAATAAATGAGAAGCTACCTGACCCGTAATGCACACTACGGGGGTGGAGTCAATCATCGCATCTGCCAAACCTGTAATTAGATTCGTTGCCCCCGGTCCAGAGGTCGCAAAGCACACACCTACCTTTCCAGAACTTCTTGCATAGCCCTGAGCAGCATGTATCGCCCCTTGTTCATGCCGTACCAATAAATGGTTGACTTGATCTCTGTAACTATATAGCGCGTCATATATCGGCATAATTGCTCCTCCCGGATACCCGAATATAGTGTCTACACCTTCTTGGGTAAGGCTTTTCATGACCGCCTCAGCACCACTTATATTATTATTCTTCATCTGTAACACATCCTTTTGAGGCCGACGAAACTTGCTGGATATATTTAAATAACACACCACGTTTCACCTTCATTTCTGGCCGAACCCACTCATTTAGGCGACGCTTTAATTCGCCCTCTTCTATTTCTAAATTAATCGTGTTATTGACCGCATCGATTGTAATCATATCTCCGTCTTGAACAACCGCAATTGCTCCACCATCAAACGCTTCGGGGGAAATATGCCCAACAACAAAACCGTGTGAGCCACCCGAAAACCTTCCATCGGTAATTAGTGCCACATCCTTACCGAGTCCTGCTCCGATAATCGCTGAAGTTGGCTTCAACATTTCAGGCATTCCCGGTCCTCCTTTTGGGCCAGAATAATTGATGACCACTACCTTTCCTTTAGCAATCTTCCCACTTTTCACGGCCTGAATCACATCATCTTCATTGTTAAAAACAACAGCCTCCCCTCGAAAAAATTCGCCTTCTTTTCCGGAAATTTTAGCTACGCTTCCTTCCGTGGCTATGTTCCCGAATAAAAATTGAAGGTGTCCCGTTTCTTTTAAAGGTTTTTCAAGTGGGTTAATTATATTTTGATCAAAAGACAAAGGAGAAACATCTTTTAAATTTTCAGCTACCGTATTCCCGGTTGCCGTTAAGCAACTCCCATCAATCAACTTATTGTCCAACAAATACTTCATCAATGCAGGTATTCCTCCAATTCGGTGTAGGTCCTCCATTAAATATTCTCCACTCGGTTTCAAATTAGCCAAAACAGGTATACGATCGCTTACCCGCTGAAAATCTTCTAAGGTTAACGTTATTCCAACAGAATGCGCCATGGCGATTAAGTGCAACACGGCGTTTGTTGATCCACCCAAAATCGTCACAATCACTAATGCATTTTCAAACGCAGCACGTGTCATGATATCTCGCGGCTTAATATCCTTCTCAATTAGTGTTCTCATCGCTGCGCCTATCTCTTTACATTCATGCTCTTTCTTTTTACTTATTGCAGGAATAGATGCGCTTCCAGGCAAGCTCATACCCAAAGCCTCTACGGCTGAGGCTAGCGTATTCGCCGTATACATTCCACCGCAAGCACCAGCTCCAGGACAAGCGTTTTTAATGATTCCTTTGAAGTCTTCAGGAGTGATTTCCTGATTTATTTTTTTCCCCAAAGCTTCAAAAGCAGAAACAATATTCAATGACTCTCCCTTATAATTTCCAGAATGAATCGTCCCACCATATAGCATAATTGAAGGGCGGTTTAATCGCCCCATAGCGATTACAGATCCTGGCATATTCTTGTCACACCCCACAATAGCCACCATGCCGTCATACCAATGCGCGCCCATAACGGCTTCCATGGAGTCAGAAATGATGTCTCTTGAAACAAGCGAGTAGCGCATTCCGGTAGTTCCGTTAGAAATTCCGTCGCTTACACCAATCGTGTTAAATATGAGTCCAACGGTATTTGCCTCTTGAACGCTTACTTTGACCAACTTCGCTAAGTCATTGAGGTGCATATTACAGGTATTCCCTTCATAACCAGTGCTCGCAATTCCAACAAATGGTTTTTTAAAATCTTCATCTGTTAGACCTATTCCGTGGAGCATTGCTTGCGCTGCAGGAAGGTTTTCATCCTCAGTAAGAACGCGACTGTATTTATTGTTTACTTTCATTAGATCAGCATTTCTCTAAATTCATTTGTCGACACACGTAATTTATACTTTCGTTGAATCAACTCGCTCACAGAGTCCTCCCATTTCATTGGGAACACTTTGTCATCTACACTTTTTATTCCGATTACCTCTGCAGCTGTTCCACAAAAGAAAGCGATATCTGCTGTATATACCTCATCTATACCAAACCATTTTTCATGAACGGGTATTTCCAACTCTTTTGCAATTTCAAAGACTGTTTGTCGAGTTATCCCCGGTAATATGTTTCCCTTGGGACAAGTAAATAATTCGCCATTCTTTTCGTAAAAGAAATTTGCACCTGGACCCTCGGCCACATTCCCCCTCATATCTGTCAAGAGCGCTTCATCGAAGCCTTTTTCCTTGGCTTCTTGTGTCGCTAAAATACTATTAGTATAGTGGCCGGTAATCTTTGCCTCAACGTGACACGATTTAGGATTTGGACGTTCAAAACTCGAGGTCATCACACGCAACTGCTCACTACCTAGGTACTGTCCCCATTCCCATGCCATTATAATTAGCGTAGATTTCTTGGTCGCTGATAATGACATATTTGGCTCTAAGAAAACAATTGGTCGCACGTAGGCATCTGACAAATTATTTAATTCCAACAATTTATACGTAATCTGTTCGAGCTCCTTCACTGAATAATCGAAAGGGATATACATCTTTTCACAAGAATACTTCAGTCTTTCGTAATGCTCTATTGCCTTGAAAATTCGGGTTCCATCTGGTGTATTATAGGAACGAATACCTTCAAAGGCTCCATTACCATAGTGCATTGTTTGGTTGTAAGGACTTACCATCAAATCCTTCGCTGTTACATACTCTCCGTTGGAGAATACAGTTGTAGAATCATTAAAATACATGACTTTAATTTTAGGGATGATCAAAAAAATTAATGAATGATAATCTTGGTGGTTAACACCTTACTTGCAGAAATAAGCTCAATGATAAAAATACCTTTCGCCAATGGATTATCAAGTTGAATTCGATTAGCAACTGATTTTTGAGTTGCAAATTCATTCATTGAAAGCATACATTGACCGCTTATTGAATACATATTAATGCTCTCAATATCACTTGGATTCTCTTCGTGAAACAGATGTGACAATTTTTTGCACTCAGTTCTAATGCCCACTTCTGGCGATACTGAACCAAGAAAACAATCTCTTGCTGTCAGGGCGGTGTTTGACCAATCCTCAAAAACAATGTCCGTACTCGTCAAAATTCCACCGTACTTAGTCGATGCGTCCTTAAAAGCTTTCATTGGGAAAATTTGAGTGAACACAGCATTACTATGCGCGCCTACTACGCTATAAAAAAGACGTTTTGTGGTTCGGTTATCATGCACACAATTGGTAGAGAGAGCTTGGGATGGAATAACGAAACTTACGAACAAAAATATCACAAACGAGAAGGAGTTTGATTCCTCAAGCATCAACTTCATTTTAGTGATTAATTTTTGCATAGCAAGTCGTTTGATGTGCTAAACTTACGAAGACAATTTTAGAATCAAAAATAAATAATGCATGCGGATGTTATAATGTGGTAAAACGTACAAACTTGGGGTAAAAGACTACTATTTGTGGTGAATGGTTAGCTATTTTCAAGGTTCTTATTGAGGGACTCAATATCAAATTGACGTGAAACAGGAATGGCGTCTTGGAGATGGCTCAGCTTTAATTTATAGGCTTGAGAAACGCCTAAAACTTCGGTAATAAAGATTGGATTAACAATAAATGATTTGTGAACACGAAAAAAAATAATTCCATTACTCCTCAACAAGTCTTCTATCTTCTTCAGGGATATGCGCTCCATTTGTTTGACAGGTTCTGAATCCTTTATAAAATGAATCATAACATAATTATCATTGGCCTCAAAAGCAATAACATTTGAGGAAGCTGCTTTAAACAAAATCTTTCCAGATGGATTTGAAATCACAATTTCTTCCCTTATAAATTCGTTTGGCTCCTCCGAATGTGAAATGGATAAAATAAGCTTGTTTTGAATTTCTGCGAGCAAGTAAAACCAAAATACGAGCGCTACAGGTAATAAAGATACCACTAAAATGGACAACAAGAGAACCCACCCATACCCAGGTTGCATCAAATGCGTCAATCCGAACCCTACAACTAAACTGGTCAGTAAAAAATTAATAACAGAACGTAAAAACATCTTTTCGGGATCTTTTAAAAAACTCTTCAATACGACTGAAAATAATACATTTCCCACGAAAAAGGCTCCGACAATAATTAGGCTAAATAAGCCGTTGTATAAGTTTATAAATGAAAAACGAGTTACCTCAATCAAACTAAGCACCAACAATTGATAACCCGCAAAGAGCAAACTAACAAGAATGATATTCGATAAAACCTTTTTCATTAGTTAATAAATCTACCGATTTTTTTGAGAGATAGTACGATGAAAATAATGATGAAAATAATGACGCCTAAGATGTAAAGTATTAACCGACGCTCTAAATGCCCTAAATTATCTGACTTTTCACGTTTCATTTGTTCAAGCTCCTTCTCCTTTTGCAACGCTTCAATTTCAAATTGCTTTTTCTGAAGTTGATAATTATAACTTAACTCATCGATTCTTCTGTCAATTTCATCCGAATTCAATCGTTCGGTCAGCTCAACGTAGCGCTTATACCAACGTGCAGCTTCCCTCCATTGTTCTTGAGCTTCTAACACCTTTATCTTTACACGTAATAATTCTGGAATTAAATAACTCAATTCGTATTGATCTGCTATATGCATTGCAGAGTCTAGCTGTTCGCTCGAACGTGAGAGCTGCCCGATACCTAGCAAGTGTTCCGCGCTCAACTCACGATACGCAAGGCGTAACTCGATACTCATGGAAAGAAGTTGACCCCCCATTTCCTCTAATAAATATCCCAAATTTAAATAATCTGAACGTTTCAAATAGACATTTCCTATGCCGATTTTAGCATAGATTACTCCTTCCAAATTATTATTAGCTTCTTCAATAATTAGTGAGTTCGTAAAATATGAAAGGGCCAAATTCAAGCTGTCTACTTCCAAATATGCATCGGCCAAATTATAGAGTCTAATAGAACGCTGCAATTCATTGTTCAACCCTTCTTCCAAGTGTAAACTTTGTCGAAAATAAGAAATCGCTTCGCTGTATTTTTTCTGAAGTTTATAAACTATCCCAATGTTATTTAAACAAGCACTTGACCTCGCTGTATCACCTATTTTATCGGAATATTTTAGGGCATTCAAATAGTTCTCTATAGAGGAATGATAATATCCCCTGTTTTTGTTTACAATTCCCAAAATTGTATACGCGTTAATTTGATAGATTGAAGCACCATCTTTATTGGCAATTTCTAATATTTCCCCTGCAGCTGTTTCGGCTGCTTCATAATTGTTGCTTTCTAAATAACTAAATGCACTGGAATCTAGGTAAGGGAAATCCCTCTGGGCAAAGGATACAACTCCTATTACCAGAAAAAGAAACGTAGTAAATATTCTCATCTATTGTGGTTGTTCCTTGTTATCCGTTTTATTTACCGCATATACATTTCCTGGAATATGCAATGTGCGCTGAGGGAATGGAATCTCGACCCCATGTTGTCGAAACAAACGATCTATTTCGAAGCGAATATCCGACTTATGCAATTCAACTTGCCAAGTTTGGTCGGCCCAAAACAACACCTCCATCTCGAGTGCATTATCTCCAAAATCCAATAACCGCACAATAATTGGTTCCGATTTATTCACTTCCGGATGAGCTAAAGTGGCTTGTTTCAATAGTTTCTTTACCAATTCCGTATCCGAACCATACGCGACGCCTACCTTTATATTAAATCGTGTAAGGTCAGAGCCGAAACTCCAGTTTTCAACTTGATTTTGAGTTAACATAGAGTTCGGAATAATCAACGTATTCCCATCTCTGCTCTCGATTTTTGTGGTGCGGACATTGATTTTTAGGACGCGCGCCACCATCGGTTCTCCAGCATTAGCATTAGAAACACGGATAATGTCTCCCACCTTAATTGTTCCTTCAAACAATAGCAATAAACCTGAAGTCATATCTCGAAAGATGTCTTGTACCCCAAATCCGAACCCGACTAATAATGCCGCCGATCCCGCTAACAAAATGCTTAAGTCAAACCCGACCACTTGAAGAGTGGTGACAATTGCAAACGTATAGATAATATACTTTGCCAACTGAACATAAACATAGCGTGTTCCTTCGTCGAAGTCCGGATTGTCTTTAAAGCGATTCGCGATGTAAAGTCTGAAAATGTTAATTACAAAACGACTTGCTGTAAAAATGATGGTGATGATGATGACATCTAAAAAACTCAATGTAAACCCCTTAAATTCAGGGATAATGTTGTAGCTCATGAACTCGCTCAACGAAATCTTGTCGTTTTCAATTCTAAACGCTTGAAAGGCAATTACAAAAGCAAACACATAGAGCAACTGATTCAAGATGCGCAGTGAAGTAATTCTTGTGCCTTTTATTTCAATTTTTGCGCGTTTTAAATACCGCTTCAGGTGTTTTTGAATCAATTTATGTACGACGATTGTAAAAAGTACAACAAACAACCACACTAACACTACCCAAAAAGAAGCTGAATATGGCCCAACCTGAAAATCTAAAAATAAATTCATGCTACAAATTTAATCGATTCTTTAGTTATAATCGCACGTATTCTCATTATGTTATCCATGAAGAACCAAAGAGGGTCTCAAGTCTTTTACATTCAACTGAAGCATCTTTCTGCCATTCCACTCATTCGTTTCTAGTGTGTAAACAACATCGATAGGGCCCCCTGATGTGCAAAATTCAAAGGCATCCGGTCTAAAAAAAGCTATGGCATCGAGCGCACAATTGGCATATTCGGGTTGAAACAACTTCAACTTAAGGTGTTGCTCTTTCAATAAACGGGCTTCTTTCACAAACACATTTCGTGTAACAAAAACAGGCTTCATGTTTCCCGGCCCATGCGGCTCAAAACGCGATAAAATGCGCTTAAACCTTGGGACTTCGTACAACGATTCGTTCTTCAAAAACAACTCATAAAAATTTAGTTCGGCCTCCAAAATTTGTTCTGGTACCAACATCTCATCGGTCACTATTTCACCCACTTTCTCGTTAAATTGCTGGATGAATTTAGGTAAGTTCTCTTTCTTCAATGACAACCCCGCAGCAAAATAATGACCTCCAAATTGCTCCAAAATTTCTGAACAACTTTCCAGCACGTCATAGACATTTACCCCATCAATGCTTCGCACAGACCCCGTTAACAATCCATTCTCTTCGATTTGCGTCAACACAACTGTTGGCCGGTGCCGATGCTCAATCAAACGAGAAGCAACAATCCCAATCACTCCTTTGTGCCATCCTTTTTTGAAAACAATATTTGCAAAAGGCAGTTTGTCTAATGATTCCTCCAACAAAATGAGCGCTTCCTCCTTTATTTCTTCATCGATGTTCCTGCGTTCATCATTCGCCGCTTGAATTTCTTCTGCAATAGCTGAAGCGTCATTGATTTGGTCGCACAAAAGCAACCGAACCGCTGTTTTAGCGTCTCCCATTCTACCCGCGGCATTAATTCTAGGAGCAATTGTAAATACCACATCCGTAAGTGTTAGCGGTGTGTTTTTCTTCGCCACATTCAACATCGCTGAAACTCCGATGCGCGTTGATTTGTTAACTTGTTTCATCCCATAAAAAGCAAGTATTCTATTTTCTCCAGTAATCGGCACAATGTCGGCACCGATACTAATGGCCAACAAGTCCAATTGTTGAAGAAGCTCTTTTGAGTCCCAATTATTAGTTGCCCAGAGAGCCTGAAGCAACTTAAATCCTACACCACATCCCGAAAGCTCGTCGTAAGGATAATTGCAGTCCTTGCGCTTTGGGTCAAGCACAATTGCCTCTGGTAAGAGTTCTCCAGGTGTGTGATGATCACAAATAATCATATCAACACCTCCTTTCTTGGCTAAGTCAGCCATTTCGACGGCTTTCACTCCACAGTCGAGTGTGATAATCAAAGAAAATCCGTTATCTATGGCATAGTCGATTCCTTTCTCGCTCACTCCATAACCTTCCAAATAGCGGTCGGGAATGTAAAACGCACAATTTTTATACTTAGTAAAAAGCCTCCCGTAGAAGAGACTTACCGCGGTTGTGCCATCTACATCATAATCGCCATAAATCAATATTTTTTCATTCTTTTCAATGGCCTGATTTATTCGGAAAACAGCCAGCTCCATGCCCTTCATTCGAAACGGATCATGTAATTTTTCTAATGAAGGATTAAAAAACTCTTCCGCTTGATCATAAGTTGTAATTCCCCTATGAACAAGCATTTTGCTTATAATTTCGGAAACATTTAACTCATGTTGTAATTTTTTAACGGTGTCCTTGTCTGAAGCATCTTTAATGAGCCATCTTTTTTGCATATTTTTACTGTAAATTAAGTTTGAATATGTTTAAGTTAACGAATAATATCTTTTTACATCTAGTTTTTTTTCAAGTATTTTTTTCCTTGGGACAGCTAAACTCTTTTGAGTTTAAAAATCCTCTTCCCCCTGGCGGACAAGAAGTGCTCTCTGTAGACGAGAAGTACTTCGGCAGTTATCAACAGGTCGGCGAAAAAGTAGATTATATCTTCGAAGACGATGGGGTATATGCTGCGTCAATCTTATATCTTAGTATTTCTAAACAAACAATTCGTGAAAGTTCGACATATGATATGCGCGATAACTACTTGTTTGGTGTAAAGGAAAACGATAGTATTCCATGTGTCCTAGAAGACGACGTTTATTATTACGGTTTAAAGGATAAAATTAAAATTGCCGGAACAGGCACGAACAACAAAATAGTTCGACTTTCGTCTTCCGAATATTGTATTAATTATTTCGATAATGGAACCTATACCCCTTCACTGTTAACGTTTAAAGGAATGGAGCTTGTGCTAGCGCATTTTGATTATGAAAATGATACGCAATTATTTGAACACATTGCTGCAAAGGAACATATCAATCACCGGGTAGTTCTTGATCCTACACTAACGGAATGGCAAGCAATAAACCCTAATGAATTATTCCCGAGTCATCGACAATTTATAAAGAATATCGATTAACTCGATAATTCCGTTGACACTTGTTTCAAGGCCATCTCCAATTGAATTGTTACCTTTTTCCTCTTTTGCCATTATGTAGGTATGAGAAAAACGCTATCCACATTGGCATTCGTTCTATTGATAATGGAATTCGCCAGCAGCCAGGTGATTTTACGTGAGGCAATTCGATTACGCGACACTCTTAAAGTAGACAAGCACCTGCCCGTTTCTGCATTTCTAACCATTGAAAAACTATCCATGGCAGCAGGACATCACCGTTTCAAAGAACCCGAAAAAGCAGAGAAATTAAGAACGCAAGGGATTGCCGAAGTAGAGCTCGTGTACTCCGATTACCCTGTTGGCGATGACTTCTCTGAATTGAATCGAAAAAGAATACTCGAGCTGTATAAATATGTTCCCAATGCTTTCAATGATAAAAATATAAAGTGGCGCGTTGTGGTACAAACGGGTGTCGAAAAAACGGGAAATATTCACGGATACTTCCATGGGTTTGTGGTGTATTATCGGCCTTACGACTTATCAACCGAACTGAGCACAATTAATGACGTTTTAGAGGGGAAGTCTGTGATATCAGACAGCACGATATTAAAAACTATGGCGCGCAACCCTCACTGGAAAGAAATGTTGGTTATTGCAGACGTCACAGGCAGTATGACCCCCTACACTGCACAACTGATACTTTGGTTAAAACTCAATACAAAAGACAATCGCACAAAGCAGTTTACTTTTTTTAATGATGGGGACAGGAAAAGTGGTAGGAAAGAAGTAGGCAAAACGGGAGGTATATATTCTATTTCCTCCAATAATTATCAAAAAGTTGCTGAAAAGGCAATTGAAGCGATGAAAAACGGAAGCGGGGGAGACATGGAGGAAAACGACATAGAAGCAGTTCTAAAAGGAATCAAGGAATGTCAAGAGTGTAAAAACATTGTACTGATCGCAGATAATTTTGCCCCTGTTAGGGATGTGGAACTGCTCAAACAAGTAAAAAACCCCATTAAAATCATTCTTTGTGGTACCGCAATGGGGATTAATACCCAATGCTTAGATATCGCGCGTGCCACTGGGGGTTCTGTGCATACCATGGCAAGTGATTTAGACGCGTTAATCAAAAAAAATGAAGGGGACTTGATCGAACTCGATGGAATCCAGTATAGAATTGTAAAAGGAAAATTTGTGCAAGTAAAGTCAACTTGATCAATTAACACGTAGCGGTTATTAATTAATTGAAGCAGGCCTATATTTAACTTAAAGTATCCGCTAATTTTACCTCAAAGAATAAAAGATGACAGAACAAGAAGTAATGCAAGAGATTTTAGTCTTGAAGAGCCAATTAACCGGTAACATTTTCGAGGACGGAGAAGTTCAGCAAAAAATCTACGACCTTAAAAAGACGTTACGTCCAGAAATTGAAGCCAATCCTGAATTGGATGATTTCGACAACGAAGGATGCTTATATTGCGGGAGCTAGTCGCTGTGCGCTATGAGAATTTTGCCGTCATTTTTGTTGTTTCGTCCACCCTTAAAGGTTGTATTGAGATAATTGAAGACTTACCCTGCCGTTAATATTTCAAAAAAACAAACTCGCTGGCATTTACCGCACTAATATACTTGACCTCCTGCAGAACAAAGTATCTGCCTATTACATCATCAATTTAGATTGATCTATAAATTTCCAGAAATCTCCCGTGTGAATGCTGGAGCAAGCAAGGCACAGCACCGTTGGACAAAAAAGAAATACAAGAGCCGTAAGCCTCAAGGCATTTAATGGAACTTCATTTGTCTTCCAAAAAACCCGCATCAAATCTTAACATTATTCAGTGAACAAATCGTATGTTTATTCTGTATATTTGTCGTCCATAAATTAACTAGAACGCATGAGTGCATTTTCAACCCGTCACATTGGCCCTTCGGAAGCGGAGAAGTCAGCTATGCTTGAAAAAATCGGCGTAGCCTCCATCGATGAATTGGTTAAAAAAACCATCCCGTCTGGCATCCGTTTGTCAAAGGAGTTATCCGTAAGTTCAGCCCTAACTGAAAAGGAATATTTAGACCATATTTCAGTCTTAGCAGCAAAAAACAAAGTATTCAAGTCATATATTGGTCTGGGATATAGTGAGACGAACGTTCCTCCGGTTATTCAACGCAACGTGTTGGAAAATCCAGGATGGTATACGGCTTATACTCCGTACCAAGCAGAAATCGCACAGGGAAGATTAGAAGCACTCTTGAACTTTCAAACAATGGTGATGGAGTTGACGGGTATGGAAATTGCCAACGCATCATTATTGGATGAGGCTACTGCTGCTGCTGAGGCGATGATTATGTTCTACAACGCACGAAGCAGACAAGCTGTAAAAGACAATCGTAAAAAGTTTTTCGTATCTGAATTCTGCTACCCTCAAACGATTGATGTCGTTGTAGGACGAGCAGAAAACCTAGGGATCGAACTTGTTTTTGGAAATCCTGAAACAGCACACATAGATCAAACATATTTCGGTGCGTTAATTCAATACCCTGATGCATTAGGGAGAGTAAAAGAATTAGCCCCATTTATTCAAGGCTTAGCGACTAAAGAGGTGGCTGTTGCTGTTGCTGCAGATATTATGTCACTAGTTGTATTAGAAGCTCCAGGAAAACTAGGTGCCGACGTTGTGTGTGGTTCTACACAGCGCTTCGGTGTTCCCATGGGTTATGGTGGTCCACATGCGGCATATTTTGCTACGAAAGAAGCTTATAAGCGCCATATTCCTGGTAGAATCATAGGTGTGTCAAAAGATGCTGATAACAACACTGCGCTAAGAATGGCGTTGCAGACGAGAGAGCAGCACATTAAGCGCGACAAGGCGACCTCAAATATTTGTACTGCCCAAGCTTTATTGGCTGTGATGGCGGGGATGTATGCCGTATATCATGGGCCAAACGGTCTCTGTGAAATTGCGCAAACGATCCATAATCAAGCAGCAACCATTCACAAACACATTGAAACCTTCGGGTATAGTGTTTTACACGCTGATTATTTCGACACCATTTGGGTAAAAACTCCAACCGGCGTTTCCTGTGCTGATGTAAGTGCCATAGCAACTGGTCATATGATTAACTTACGTTACATCGATGATACTACTTTCACCATTAGTATTGGTGAACGCACCAATAAAACTGAAGTGAACGAACTTATTCAGGTTTTGGCAAAGGCTGCTGCTAAAGAGGTCGGTGAAGTGGAAACAATCTCATCTCCAATCAATGCCAAGTATGAGCGAAAAGACGCTGTATTGACGCATGAAGTATTCAACACGTATCATTCTGAATCAAAAATGATGCGTTACCTTAAAAAATTGGAGAACAAAGATTTATCCCTTGTGCATTCGATGATTCCATTGGGGTCTTGTACTATGAAATTAAACGCTGCTGCGCAATTGATGCCAATCACTTGGCCTTCTTTTGCCAACATGCACCCGTTTGCTCCGACTTGGCAAGCAGAGGGTTATTTCGAAATGTTCAAGGAGTTGGAGAAAGATTTATGCGAAATCACTGGATTTGCAGCCGTTTCTTTACAACCGAATTCCGGTGCACAAGGAGAATACACTGGTCTTATGGTTATTAAAGCATACCATGAAGCCAACGGAAACCCAGAGCGCAACATTTGCATCATCCCTTCTTCCGCACATGGAACTAATCCCGCGTCTGCTGTTATGGCCGGTTTTGAAGTGGTGGTGACGAAGTGTGACGACGGTGGAAATATTGACATTGAAGACCTGCGTGAAAAAGCAGAGCTGCACAAAGACCGTCTTGGGGCTTTAATGGTGACATATCCATCGACTCATGGCGTATTTGAGGCGGGGATCAAAGAAATTACAAAAATCATCCATGACAGAGGTGGGCAAGTATACATGGACGGTGCCAACATGAACGCGCAGGTAGGCTTAACCAATCCTGGAAACATTGGAGCTGACGTATGTCACTTGAACTTACACAAGACGTTTGCTATTCCTCATGGTGGTGGTGGACCTGGAATGGGACCTATCGGTGTTGCGGCTCACTTAGCGCCTTTCTTACCAGGAAGTGTGTTGGTTGCAGAAGCAGGTGGAGAAAAGGGAATACATGGTGTTTCAGCTGCCCCTTTTGGAAGTTCATTGATTTTACTTATCTCTTACGCTTACATAAAAATGTTGGGTGCTAAAGGGTTGAAACATGCCACTGAAATGGCAATTGTGAATGCCAATTACATCAAGGCGCGCCTTGCCGGTCATTATGACGTTTTGTATATGGGAGAAAACAATACCGTGGCACACGAAATGATCCTCGATTGTAGAGACTTCAAGCGCACAGCGGATGTTGAAGTGGCAGATATCGCGAAACGCTTAATTGACTTCGGATTTCATGCTCCTACCGTATCTTTTCCAGTAGCCGGAACGTTGATGATTGAGCCAACAGAATCGGAAGATAAAGATGAGTTAGACCGTTTTTGTGATGCAATGATTAAAATTCGTGAAGAAATTCGTGAAATCGAAAATGGCCATGCAGATAAAGTTAATAACCTATTGAAGAATGCACCACACACTGCTGATTGCATTATCAATCGTAACTGGAATTATCCTTACTCACCTCAAGAGGCAGCTTATCCACTCGATTATGTGAAAGAGAATAAGTTCTGGGTAGCAGTGCGTAGAGTGGACAACGCATATGGGGATAGAAACTTAATTTGTTCTTGCCCTTCTATCGAGAGTTATGAAACAGAGAATGGGGCAATTGCATAACATGTTTTGAACATACACAAAGCTGGCTTGAATAAGCCAGCTTTTTTTGTTCCTGATGAAAACAAAAATACATTGTGAATATTGTCCTTATCTTTACCTCTTAAATGACTCAACTTAAAGACACTACACACTACTCGATAGCAAAAAAACAACCCGTTCTCATCGCAGGGTCTTTATATACTATTCTACTTATTATTTGTTTTTTTCCCTTGTTCTTTGGTACCGCTAGTCTCAACTGGGACGCATTTGACCTGTGGATGCCCTGGAAGCACTTCATTGTTGAAGAGTTCTATGCTGGTGATTTACCCCTTTGGAATCCCTATTTTAGAGATGGGTTTCCCCAACATGGAGACACGATGACTTGGTACCCCATTAGTTGGGCAATTGGATTTTTGTTTGGCGGGTATAACCTGCACGCATTGAATGTAGATTATTTACTTCATTTACTGGTGGCCGGAACCGGAATGTTTGCCCTCACCAAGCGATTTTACTCCAAGAACACCATTAACTTTCTGTTAGGACTTAGCTTTATGCTATCGGGGTTTATGATTGGTAATGCACAACACATCTCCTGGATTATCAGTGCGGCCTGGATTCCATGGTACTTTTTAGCTATTTTCCAACTCCGAGACAAACAACAAATCAAACAACTGCTCCACTTTGCTGTTGTTGGTTACTTGCTGTTTTCTGGAGGATATTTAGCCATTTTTTTTGTACTCGTATACCTAACATTGCTGCTGCTTATTTGGTTTTACCTTAATCGTGCGAGCCGAGCTGTTACTGTTTTTTATCGGTATTTTGCGGTAGGCGTTCTTCTTATAGCGTTGCTATCCCTACCCTTACTATTGTCTGCCTTCGAACTGTTTCCATTGTTTAATCGCTTTCAGGTAAAGGAAGTAAGCGTCTCATTAGATATTCATCTTGGTGCTACTCCTTGGAATGGAATATTATCTATACTCTTCCCTCTTTCTTCTGGAATCTATAATGTACCTGAAACTGAATTTGGTACCTTTTCTACGTATTTCGGTCTTATTCCGTTTTTGCTACTTGTCGCAAAATTCAAAACGATTTATATCAACCGTCGATTTCTCTTTCTCTTTATTGTTGCGCTTCTTGCACTAATGTGTTCTATGGGTGACGTGTTTCCTGTTCGAAAAATTGTCAGCCTCCTCCCTCTCTTGGATTTATTTCGCTACCCTGCGCTTTTTCGACTATTTTCAATTTTTATTGCACTGGTTCTGTTAGCTATGGTGTTGGAACGATCACCGCTGCAAAAGAGTATCCCTACCACCTCCGCCGCGCGTTGGGGGCTCATTACCACAGGAGTGCTTCTCCTCATTACTTCTGGGTACTTATTGATGCACTCCGAAGTATTGACTAACCTCAGTTATTTTAAAACTATTCCCTACACTAAGCCGCTAGAAAACACCTCATTTATTGACCGGCTCGGTCTGAATTTAGGCATTTTGGGAATGCTTCTAACAGGGCTTTCCGTATGGTGGATCAGAAAAAAATATGTCACGTTCAATTCCTTTCTATTTCTAGTGTGGGGCCTTGAACTGTTAGTGGTAGTGGCAACCTCTGCGCCTCATACTGTTTATCACCCTGTAAATGTTCCTTGGGCCAACCATATCATTCGTTCGCAACCATTAAAACATCCTCCATTGATTTCTGATCATGCGAAACAAGAGGCGATTAACTGGAAAGATTACTTGGGTTTCTCCTGGCAATCAAAAACCTTTTATACCAAGCAATTTAGCAGCCTATGGTACAACCCTCTTCATATTAAGTCTCCTACAGTCGGGGCGGATGTTATCCCTATTCATCGTACAGAAAACACGCCCATCATAGGGCGGCTAGTCATGGACTCAGTTGGAAAAATGTCGGTTGTAAAGGATGAAACGATTTCCCTTAAGATGCTATCCAATCAACATTGGACTATTTCTTATCCATCAACGCTGCCCAAAGGAAGTCTTCTCTTTATCAAGCAACACTATGTTCCAGAATGGGAGGTGATTTCAGAGAAGGGTAAGTTGCCTCTAAAACAAAGCGATGAAGGGTTTCTTCTACTAGAAGTTGATCCTTCCGAATATACAACATTTGACCTCGTATATTCCCGTTCTCCTTACCTTATTACATTTTGGATTTCCCTTAGTTTATTTTGTCTTTTCCTTTTTATACTGCTGTTAGTACATCCGAACAAATGGCTTTGGTTTACGACTTTTGCGGTGCTATTCATTCTTGGTTTTCTGAATAATCGTCCACGCATCTTCGCACAATCATCCGTGGAGATCTCGGAGTATAATACGCTCACTCCATCGGATTTCGAAACTTCAATATTTTCATCCACCGAATTTTGGAAACAGAAAAGCGACACGCTCTATGTTCCTACCGAAATTCCGAAAACAGACCGAGAAATTGCCTATTTACAGCTGAATGCTCCAACGACTTTGACCACCGTCAAAATTAACGATGTGCTGTACCAACAACACATCAAAAAATCGCTAGATCAGCCCATCAAAGCCATCGCTAGCAATGATGACTCTACCCGTTTTCAGTTCGACTTACATACTGTATTAAGACAACATCAGCTGTTTGACAAAGTACTTCTCTTTTCTTTCAATTATTCTGCATCCCAAGAAACCGCTCTTCAGTTTTGGATAGCGCATAAACGTGAAGGAAAGTGGATTAATGGAAATGCTTGGCCGCTTTCGTCTTCCGTGGGATCGACTCAACAACATGTTTCTGCCGTCGACATTTCCTCCTATGACCTATTGCCGTCGGATGAATTAACCCTTTTTGTATGGGGAGAAGAAGATCCTCAATTTTCCTGGAAGGACTTTTCAATCCATGTGATTACAGCGCCATAAGTGAACACCCCTTGATCGTTGCTTTGAAAACAACCGTTTCACCAAGTAGAAGGGCCCTGTTGTCATCGCAGTGTCCCGCTGGGAAATCAAAAGCAACTGGAATATTTCGGTAGTTAAAGTGTGCTAATATGATTTGTTGTAGCGATTTTCCAAAAGGCGTTTCTGTATCCTTAATCGATGAAAAGCTCCCAACAACAACGCCACTAATCTTATCTAACATGCCCGACTTAGATAACGTGTAAAACATTCTATCGATCGCATATAGGTGCTCCCCAACCTCTTCTACAAACAAAATAGCATTGGTATAATCCGGCATCGAATTTGTGTTGATCAATCCCGTCAGTACAGCTAGGTTTCCTCCAAGCAACTTACCCGTTGCCTCTCCTTCTTTAACGGTATCTGAAGACCAGTTGTACCGCATTGGACTTCCGGTAATCACCTCCAACACACTTTGAAGAGCAGCATCACTATTTGTAGAATAATTAAGGGGCATTGTGCCATGAACCCCTAGGATTCCCATTCGATTGACGTGCTGAAGAAAAACAGTCACATCACTAAACCCTATTACCCATTTTGGATGATCCACCATGACGGACCAATTCAATCGGTCTACCAGCCGAACACAACCGTAACCACCTCTTGCACAAACAATGGCTTTAACATCTTCGTCGTCCAACGCGCGTTGAAAATCCTGTAACCGCTCCGCATCTGTGCCTGAAAAATAATAATGCTCCCCTGAGACATTCTTTCCTAATTTTACGGTATACCCTGCCTCTTCCCAAAATGATTGAGCAGCAAAAACAAGCTCTTCACTAATCGCTTTTGCTGGAGCAACGATAGCAATGGTATCTCCTTTTTTTAGGTGTTGAGGGCGCTTCACTATTTGTATGTTGACGTCATTTCATGATCAACCGCCAAAATAAAATCAGCCGTTTCAAATTCACTCTTGTCTACGCTGTTGATATCTTCAACAAGTATCGTATTGATCGTTTTTATCCTTGTTTCTGGTCGATATTGTTTGATGTACCAGTAAATCCCTTCGTAATAATTACTGTGGAACGAACCGTTAAAATGTATAAAGGTTGTGTTTTCGATGAATCCTGATACGATTCTATGGGCCATCGTTGCGTCTTTAATCGCTTGAGCTTTTGGGAACTTTTCCCCACCATGTCCCCCCATCATTTCGAGCATGGCTTGGTATTGGGAAAGATTCGCATCATACGGAATCGGGAGGGGTGCAAGCCAATTCTTTTCATCATCGGGCAGCTCGTTCAACGCTTCAAACCCGTTCTTGTAGACAATGCTGGCATATTTTCTCGGTACATTACACGCAATAAACCGAATTCCTTCTTGTTTTGCGTATTCAACAAGAGGGGCGTAATCTGTTGCATAATTGCTCCACAAGCGTGCCAATGTATCAAATCCTTTCTGATCAATTTCTCCTACCAAATATTGGTTCAGTTGCGCTTGGTTATCGGTTTCGAACATCTCTGCGCCAAGGACGACTCCTTTTTGTTTATGAATTGATTGGGTTACCTTGAGCTGCATCCAATGGGCAATAGGGTTGTCGTGCAGCTCGCCAAAGAGAACAACGTCGCTCTCTGCAAGGACTTTTATCATCTTTTGGTAAGCTACTTTTTTTCCTTTTTTATCGTAGAGTTGAAAAGCTGCGTCATGTTGACCGTAGGCAAATACTACGGATACCAACCAACAGCTTAGTAGTGCTATCCATTTGTTGTTCATCCCTGCTCTTTTAATTATTTCCCTCTTGTGAGCGTGCAATTCAATTACCTTCCAAGACGATCAATTATCGCGTTAAACGTTTCGCTTGGACGCATCACCTCAAAAAGACGTTCCTCTGGCGCACGATAGTATCCCATAATGTCTACTGGACTTCCTTGTACTGTGAGAAGCTCATGAACAATTTGTTCTTCCTTTTCTCTTAATTGTTGTGCTATTGGTGCAAAAACTGCTTCTAGTTCCATGTCGTCGCTTTGATTTTCCAAAACTTCTGCCCAATAAAGCGCCAAATAAAAATGACTTCCTCTGTTATCAATTTCACCCACCTTTCGAGAAGGAGATTTTCCATTGGAAAGCAACCTTACCGTTGCCTCATCTAGCGTATCCGACAGTACCTTGGCTTTCGGATTGTTTTGGGTATTCCCTAAATGTTCCAATGAAGCTGCTAAGGCTAAAAACTCGCCTAAAGAATCCCATCTTAAATAGTTTTCTTCCATAAGTTGCTCCACGTGTTTTGGGGCGGATCCTCCAGCGCCTGTTTCAAACAACCCACCACCGTTCATCAATGGAACAATAGACAGCATTTTGGCACTTGTCCCTACTTCCAAAATAGGAAAAAGGTCTGTTAAATAATCCCTCAACACATTTCCACTTACTGAAATCGTGTCTTTTCCTTCCTTAACGCGCTGCAAAGAATATATCGTAGCTTCGAAAGGTGCCATAATCTGAATGTCCAACCCTTCTGTATCGTGCTCTGCTAAATAGGTTATTACCTTTTGAATGATTTCTGCGTCATGCGCTCTATTTTTATCCAACCAGAAAATCGCTGGTTTCTTGGTTGCTTTCGCACGTGTAACAGCCAACTTTACCCAATCTTTGATTGGTGCATCCTTTACTTGACACATTCTCCAAATATCCCCGGATTCGACATTATGTTCTAACACCACGTCTCCGTTTAGATCAACAACCTGAACCTTGCCAGGCGCAGGTATTTCGAAAGTTTTATCGTGTGAACCATATTCTTCGGCCTTTTGAGCCATTAAACCTACATTAGAAACACTTCCCATGGTAGCAGGATCAAAAGCACCATTTTCTTTACAAAAGTCAATCGTAGCTTGGTAAATTCCTGCATAACTACTATCTGGAATAATCGCTTTCGTGTCTTGTTGTTTTCCTTCTTTGTTCCACATTTGACCTGAAGTACGAATCATTGCAGGCATTGACGCATCAATAATAACATCACTTGGAACGTGCAGGTTAGTAATACCCTTGTCAGAATTCACCATTGCAAGCGCGGGTCCATTTGCAAAACTCGCTTCTATATCATTTTCGATTTCTTGACGTTTATCTGCTGGAAGCGTGGAAATCTTATTGATTAGGTCCCCAAATCCATTATTCACATTTACACCTAAATCATCGAATGTATTGCCATGTTTTTCAAATAGGTCTTTGAAGAAAGTACGAACGGCATGTCCAAAAATAATTGGATCTGAAACCTTCATCATAGTCGCCTTCATATGGAGCGAAAAGAGCACTCCTGATGCTTTTGCGTCAGCAACTTGTTCTTCCAAAAAACGAAGCAACTGATTCTTACTCATTACAGTTGCGTCAATAATTTCACCGGGTTGTAATTCGGTCTTTTCCTTTAAAACAGTAACCTGACCCTGTGTTCCTATATGTTGTATTTTAACCGCTGTGGCTGCTCCTATCGTACGTGATTGCTCGTTCGCGAAAAAATCTCCGCCGCTCATTGTGGCCACGTGTGTTTTGGACGATTTACTCCAAGCGCCCATGCTGTGGGGATGTTGCTTCGCAAACTCTTTCACCGCACGCGGTGCGCGACGGTCTGAATTTCCTTCCCGTAAAACTGGGTTCACCGCACTTCCTTTCACTTTGTCATATTTTGCCCTAATCGCCTTTTCTTCCTCCGAAGAAGGATCCTCCGGATAATCTGGGAGTGCATATCCTTTTGCTTGAAGCTCAGAAATAGCCCCTTTGATTTGTGGCAATGACGCAGATATGTTTGGTAACTTAATAATGTTTGCATCTGGTTGTATAACAAGTTGGCCCAACTCGGCCAGGTCATCATTTACACATTGTTCAGCGGATAAAATATCTGGAAACTGAGCCAAAATCCTTCCTGCCAAAGAAATATCCCTGGTTTCCACATTAATTCCTGCTTGGTTTGTAAAAGACCGAATAATAGGAAGCAATGAGTGTGTTGCTAAAAATGGGGCTTCATCTGTTTTCGTGTAAATAATTGTTGACATAAAGGGTTTTTTAAGTAAAATACAAGTGTGCTTGGAAAGAAAACCGCGCCCCGCGAAAGTAAGAAAATTCAACTGATTAAGACGGCTGAACAAGACACAAATTTTAACGTATCATCACCCCTGGTTTATTGATCAAGGGTATTTGCACAAAATTGTCCTCTTTAATGGTCTCTTGAAGAAAGATAAATTTCTTGTCGTGCATCGCGTCATTCATCCAAAAGCTTACCCAATATTCATTGTTCAATCCAAAAATATCTTCAATTATTGGTTCAATTTTTTTAAACGAACGAGGTGGTACATTTTCAAGGTGGTGGCGCAGCGTAGATGTTTTCACCTGCTCCTGAGTTTCATGGTGAACAGCATATCCAACAGAGCTGACTAAAACCCCTTCTAATTCAACCTCATAAAAATTCAGTAAGTAAACGTTAAACACGGACTCTCCTAGTTCATTGAGTTCTTCCACAACTGCAACCGCCGCCTGGGTTACTTTCGGGCCCTGAAGTTCTTCTTTCATCTGCTTTTTATCGTCCTATTTTTAGATTCTGTTCCCGTTTAACGGTCTAATAGTTGTTGCGCAATGTCCAAGTATAAAAACAAATCCATTGGGTGATCCAACATATATTCTTCTCCGGTTTTCACATTTTCTTCCCCTGCTTTTTCTAAGCGCTTGTGTCCAGTGCGAACTATCACTACATCTAAATCTGGAATGGAAATTACATACTGCCCTTTAATCCCGCGGGCATAAATAACCTTTTGACTTGGGTCCTTTAAGATCCAATAGTGTAACCCGTACCGGTGATTTTCTCTATTTCCATCCAACATATAGTTCGTGGTAATTTCTTCGAGCATAAAGTTCGAAATAATGGTGTCTGCTCCCCATGTCCCCCCATTAATAATGAGTTGACCTAATCGCGCATAATCCCTTGTTGTTGAATAGAGACAACAAAACGCTTTCTCCGAGCCGTTTTCACTGTCCAAACTCCACAAAGCGTCGGATTCTGCATGTATTTTCTGCCAGAGATTTTCAGACATAAACTCAGAAACTGTTTGACCAGTTGCTTTTTCTAAGATAAACCCAAGAAGCTGACTGTTTCCACTCGCATAATCGAACACTTTATTGGGACTACCCTTAAACGGTTGCTTCTGCATCGTTGCGCGCAGGTCACTTCCATAATATGCCTCAGCATTGTCAGAAAAAGGATTGGCTCCACTTTCGCTCCAATCGATATCGCTCGTCATACCCAGCAAATGACGTATGGTTACAATGCTGTCCTTAGGCGCGATAAAGTCTAAAAAGTCTGTTATTGGTTGATCAAGCGATTCAATAAGTCCTTTGTCAACAGCTATTCCTATGAGCAATCCAATAACACTTTTTGCAGCAGAGAAACTATTCGACAACGTATTTTTAGTGTGTGCGTTAAAATAATGCTCAGCTACAATTTCTCCGCGCTGAATAACCAAAAAAGACGTGGTTTCTAATTCTTTCAGTGCTTGTAGTTGGTCCGCGTCAAGTGCCTTTGCTTTTCCTTCGCGCAGCCACCCATCCGTGTCGTTAGACCCAGGAATTGTTCGGCTCGGAAACACCAAAGAATCGTATATTCCTGGGCCTGAGCGACCAATTAAATAGGTTTCCTTAATTCCCTTATACATATATGTTCTTCCGGTAAGAAGAATAAATGCATTCGCAGCGATAACTAAAAAAAGAAGCGTGAGGCCTAGACGTCTCAACCATCTGCCCATAAAACTTGATGATTTTTTACTGTTCTTGTTAGACATATTCGTATCCAAATTGTTGTGCTAAATAATATTTTAACCTTTCCTTTACTCCCTGTAATTCAACAGGTTTATTAAGCTCTAATTCAAGTGAAGTTACAGATTTATCTTGAATTCCACAAGGAACAATATGTGAGAAATATGAAAGATCTGTGTTTACGTTAAATCCTATTCCATGCATCGTTACCCATCTCGAGGACTTTACGCCCATCGCGCAAATTTTTCTTGCTTTAGGGGTCTCAGGTTCAATCCAAACACCAGTGAAACCTTCTTGCCGTCCTCCAATAACACCATAGTCCGCAATTGTTCTTATAACAGCTTCTTCTAAATAACGCATGTATTTATGAATGTCAGTGAAAAAATACTCTAAATCAAAAATTGGATAGGCCACCAATTGTCCTGGACCATGGTAAGTAATATCTCCCCCTCGATTAATTTTATAATATGCAGCTCCCAATGATGAAAGCTCATCACCCTGAGCTAAAAGATGACTTTCGTTTCCACTTTTTCCCAGGGTGTAAACATGCGGGTGTTCACAAAACAATAAATAGTTTCGGGTGCTTTCATCAGTCTCTCCTTTGCGTTTTTGAATCTTACACTGTATAGCCTCAGTAAATAGTTTTTCTTGATACTCCCAAGCCTCTTTGTAGTCAATTTTGCCCAAGTCTTGAAAATTTACACTCGTCATATATTAGAGTTTGCTTAGTTGGTCTTTCAGGTAATCTATAACCTTAATATCAATAGTATCAGCATTATTGAGTTCTGCTAAAAACAATGAGGCCCAATCCACAATGTGAATAAAATAGAATGACTCTTCAAACAAATTTTCTCCAGCACCTTCGATGAGCATACAATGCGGTGTGTGTTGCATCACAGTGTCTCTAGTTATTGATAATCTCAGCTTATTTCGCTCCGAGATAAATTTGGACACAAAGAAAACTACTGCATGGGATGCTTTTCCTCCTCCCCATCCAACTAACTCATTATGATTCATTTCTGGAATTACATGATGCCAACACAATTGCTTTGAGTTCTCATTAAACTGTTGCCGTGCGCGAATGATGACAGCTTCATGATTCGATGTAGAATACAATATTAATTGCTTCTCATGTGCAAATTTCGCTAGCTTTTTCGCTTCTTCTTTAATGCTCACTAGCTCTTTAGTCAACAAATTCCGACACTTATCAATCTTTGTTAAAGCATCTGCTGGAATAACTTGAGCATTGGATAAAATATTCACTAATTGAATAACTGAGAAAGCCAACATCGTCCTTGGCGGATTACCCCCAGGGACTTTTACAACATGAAATGCATGTTCCTGACAAAATTTGTAGAGTTCCCCTCCAGAGCACACAGCAACTATTTTCGCACCAGATTTCGCAGCTTTCTGCACGGCTGTCATTGTCTCTTCTGTATTACCTGAATATGACGAGGCAATAAATAGTGTTTTTCCAGAAATAAAACCAGGAATGTCGTAGTCCTGAACCAAGTAGATCGGGACCTTCGATTGCTGAGAAAACCACTGATTGACCATCTTCCCGCCAATTCCGGAACCCCCCATTCCACAAATAACGACATTGGCAAACGAATACTCATTTAAGCCAGAAAATTCTGAAGATCGCGCAATTTCGAGAGCTTCTGAAATATGTCTTGGGAATTGGGCTACAAGTTTTTCCATGCGTTAAATGAGTTTTTTTACTGAAAAAATAAATTGTACTCGGCTACGTAAATTTGGTTACGAAATTCGCTAAAAAAAAGACTCTAAAAAAGAAAGGCACGCTTTATTTTAAAACGTGCCCTCCTAATTATTATGAATTAGTTCTACATTTTAGAAATTTTGTATGTAACAAACCCCATTGGCGTAGATACTGTCAATTGGTAAATTCCTGTCGCTAACGAACTTGTAGAAAGTTTCAATTCAGATGCGTTACTGTCCTCTAGTTCAAATACAAGTTTTCCACTTGCATCATACAGCCTCAAAGCTACTTTTTCTAGTACTGTGTTAAACACAACATTTAATTCATCGCTCACCGGGTTTGGATAAAGCATTAACCCATTCAGCCCACCATTGTTTTCTAACCCAACATTGTCTTGAACAGTTACCTCAACCTGACATGCGGCAGTATTACCACAATCATCCGTAACAACTACTTGAACTGTATTCAATCCAACGCTTAACGGTGTGCCAGAAGGTGGGGTTTGTGTTATTGTCAAGTTGTTTGTGCAGTTATCCGTTGCCGTTACAGTTGATGTATAATCTGGACAATTCACCCCACTCGTCGTAAACAACTCATCGGTAGTTTGATTACACGTGATTACTGGATCTGTGTTGTCATTTACTGTAATAGTTTGTGTTACCGTAGTACTATTTCCGCAGTCGTCCGTAATTGAATATGTTCTAGTAATTACCTCTGGGCATGTAGTTCCACTAGAAACATCTCCTACGTGGGCTACAGTAGGGTTAGCAGTACAGTTGTCTGAAACGCCGGTTAACGCATTTGGATCAGCGGCTGGAACATCTTCTATACAGGCAACAGTTACTGTCGCAGGCGCTACTCCCACTGGGAAGGTGGTGTCCACAACAGTTATTACTTGTTGATACGTTTCTGTGTTTCCACAGCCGTCCGTAATAGTCCAAGTTCTCGTGATAGCAACTGGGCATGTACCGCTAGTTGCATCTGCATAGGTAATCACGGTTGTACCCGCACAAGATGTAGTCGCAGCAAGTTGTCCAGTGTTGGTTGGGTCCGTTGATTCATCGCACTCAATTGTTGTATTTGCTGGTGCATTAGTGATTGTGATTCCATTATCATTGATAATTGTTAGCACGATAGAACAAGAGTTCGAATTACCACATTCATCAACAGCAGTAATTGTAATAGTATGTGTTCCTGTGGCTAGGGCCGTTCCTGCTGTCGGAGATTGCGTAATTGTCATATCACCGGTTGCGGAGCAGTTGTCAGAAATAGTTGCTCCTCCCAAATAATTAGGAACTTGTGCTGAACCAGTGGATGTGTTTAATTGATCGGTTGACTGGCCGCACACCACAACAGGAGCGGTATTATCAGCAACCGTAATTGTTTGTACAAGTGTTTCAGTATTACCACAGTTGTCTGTCGCTGTCCATGTACGTTCAATAGTATATGAATTCGCACAAGCACCCGCTGTAATTAAATCGTTTGACGCAATAACCAAACCTCCAGTTGCACAAGAAGTCGTTGCTGTGAATTGGCCTGTATTTCCCGGCGCCGCAGACTCATCACATTCAATTGTAACGTTAGCTGGTGCGTTCGTCACCGTAATCACTTCGCTGTTGTTTACTGTAACACTTATCGTACAGCTACCAACATTTCCACACTCGTCAACAGACTCAATTGTTACAGTATAGCTTCCAGCAGTCAAAATTGTACCAGCTGAAGGCGATTGTGTAATAACCAGCGATCCATTTGTGCTACAGTTATCGGTAATTGTTGCGCCAGGAATGTAGTTTGGAAGAGCTACTGATCCACCGGCAGTATTAATTACGTCTGTAGCAACCCCGCATGTTACAACTGGCGCCGTATTATCTTCTACTGTAATTGTTTGTACATGCGTTTCGTTTCCACCACATCCATCTATTACCGTCCATGTCCTTTCGATTGTGTAAGCATTCGCGCATGAGCCAGCTGAAATCACATCAGAATATGAAATAGTTTCTCCCCCAACACAACCTGTGGATGCCGTTAACTGACCCGTATTTGTTGGGTCTGTTGAGGCATCGCAATCTACTGATACATCAGCTGGTGCATTTGTAATTGTTAATACCGAAATACTTCCTGAAATGTTAATCGCATCTATTGCAACATAAAATTGATCAGGATCACTTGAACAATGCCAACCAAAATAATATGTTCCTGATGCTGGCACTGTAAAATTAATTACCTCTTCGACCCATGTGTTATCTTGAATAGCATTTAATTGTTGAAGGTTAGTGGTCATGCCAAGTGGCTCTTGAGATTGACCTATAAATACACCCAGATTCTCTGGATAAGTAGCATCTGTTATTCTCCAATAAGAAAGTGTGTAATCTACCCCTGATAAAAGATCAAAACAACCCGATATTAACCAATCATTTCCTCCGGTAACAGCGTCTGTATTATACTGATAAAGCGCAGCATTGTTCCCGTTTTGAGCCCCAAACCCTGTTCCTGATAAGTCGTAAATTCCCCATGGAAATGAATCTCCATTAGAGTCGTAAACCACCCATTGAGAAAGATCTTCGCCTGTTTCGAAACTCATACTGTAATTCGTAGTTACTGGGTCCGAACAAACAATTTCAATCACCTCAATGTAATCCGTTTTAGTTTCTGTGTCTGAGCCAAACGCATTAGAAGCTGTTAAACTCACCGTGTAAAAACCTGGGGTTGTAAACAATACCTCCGGGTTTTGAGAGGCGCTTGTCGTTGCATTAGTATATTCCCACTCTACGGTGTTCGTTCCTGGAGTAATTGTCCAAGACCAAGTATCAGGAACACCTGAAGTTAAATCGGTAAACTGGACTATTGTACCCTCTAGTACTGACGTTTGGTTCGCCACAAAATCAGCAACAGGCAAAGCCGGAGCAGAACAAGGATCGTCAGAACCGTCAATGACTAAAGCCCCCGTATTCCCCGGATCTAGAAACGGCTTTAACTGTTCTGTAGTGGGTGCTCCGTTGGATTGCCAGTGATATGACATTTTACCATATTGATCTGGGTTATTTGGAGTTGTACAAAAAGAGGAGCCTCCTGTTAATGTCCCCATAATTCTTCCATTGTTGCGGAATATTGGACTACCTGAAGAACCCCCTTCGGTTACTCCATGTCCGTTGGTTGTAGCCGTCCACGTAACTCTCCAGTGAGATCCTGTTGCAGAGCCCCATTGAGTAGTAATAAGGTTTGACGAATAAGTTGAAATCTTTTTGATGTCTCCTGCTGGATGGTGAATACTCACCCCTTGACTAGAAGTGATATTATTTGCATCCCAACCATTCCATCTGGCATTGTATGATTTTAATGTATTTACTGTCGTCGCTTCATTCGCTGAAGAACCAAGCTGAAGCAGTAAAAAGTCGGATCCTGAGGTTCCACCACCATCGTTTGAGTCAGATTTTTTTACACAGCCCGTAATCGTGGAAGTGGCGAGTGAGCCTTGTGTCGCAGGGTTTGTACAGCCTGGAGCTTCATAGTTAAAATAAAAAACCCATTGATTAAAGTTAGCCGCAGAAGCACCGTCTCCACAGTGCAGCGCAGTTAAAAAATACGGCTTACAATCCTGTGCTGTATTATTTACAAGAGAACCCGTACACCAACCTCCTGAACCACCAACAACAACGAAAATTCGCGCAACACCCCTGCTTTCGTCTAACCAGTTATCTCCCTCTGGAGAGCAATTTACATTCACTTCACACGGATCAGAATCTCCAAAATCTTTTTCTATCATTGGGTTACCTGATTCTCTATATACATAAAACACTTGGTCAATTGTTGCTTGAACTGACTGAATAGCATTTGCTGGTTCAGTGAATTCTAAGACGATTTCATCGCCATATACCATTGGCAACATAAAACTGTTGTCCTCTCGGTTGTCCTGAGAGGAATAGCTTTTTGAAAAATGCCACTGCTCTGTATTGAACGCTCTAAAAGTAGCGCCTTGAGGTAAATGAAAGTTAGTGAACGATATGGCTAGCGCCTCCGCTCCTGAACTCTTCACCTTCATACGAAGCACTTTAGTTCCATCCGAGAGCGTTTTCCATGTGGCCATAGCGTTAATATCAGCAATTGATGTTACAGCCTCTGCAATTCTGAATAACTCACCATTGTGATCTCGAGAAATATCTTCGGTCATTAATGCCTGCACGTCAGGAGCAGGAACCGTCAAGCTCGGAACACCTTTCTTGACATCTACTTTTTCTACTACGTTTCCTGATTTGACCAAAGACAATACTTCAGTTTGGGAAACCGATAAGAACGCAGAGCTGAACAATACAGCACACGTCAACACTCTAATTGTGTAAAGTTTCATAGGATATTTTATTATTTTAGCGCTACAAAGCTATTATTTTCCAACAGAAAACCTAATTCTCCAATGAAATTTCTCATTTTTGCGCCATGTATAACATTCTATTGATTGAGGATGAGGAGACGCTCAATGAGGTGGTTACGATGAACCTTCAGTTGGAGGGTTATCGGATTGAGCAGGTTTATAAAGGTTCTGACGCGCTGAGCTACCGAGATAAACTAGATAATTTTGACCTCGTTATTCTCGATGTGATGTTGCCCGATATCAGCGGTTGGGAACTGTGTGAAAAATTTAAAGAAAAATCAACTACACCTATTCTGTTCGTGTCGGCTAAAGGAACCTCATCGGATAAAATAAAAGGACTCAAACTTGGGGCTGACGACTATTTAGCCAAGCCCTTCGACTTAGAAGAATTATTACTCCGTGTTCAAGTACTTGTTAACAGAAAAGGCGCGTTTGGTAAAAAACCGACTACTCTATTAATTGGAAATAAAGAAGTGAATTTGTCTACCTATGAAGTTACACAGGGAAAAAATGTTCTTGCGACACTATCAAAACGAGAGGTAGATCTCTTAGAATTATTTTTCGAACATGAAGGAGAAGTTCTTTCAAGAGATACTATTTTAGACATTGTCTGGGGAGTCGATAAATACCCTACTACCCGTACAATTGACAATTACATTCTCCAATTTCGAAAACTATTCGAACACGACGCTCGGGCGCCGAAATACTTTCATTCTATTCGCGGAGTTGGCTACAAGTTTTCGCTACGTTAGAAATTCTAATTTTTGAGTTCTGAACTCGGCACTCTGAACTCAAAAACTATTCCCTATCTTTGCTGTGATTATGAATAAAGCAAAACAATTACGATACGACACGGCATATTTGAGAATGGCAAAAAGCTGGGCTAAACTTTCCCACTGCCAACGAAAACAAGTTGGTGCACTCATTGTACGAGACGACATGATTATCTCTGATGGTTATAATGGCACTCCTTCTGGCTTTGACAATTGTTGCGAAAATGATTTAGGCGAAACACATTGGTATGTATTACATGCTGAAGCAAACGCTATTTTAAAAGTCGCTAAATCGACAAATAACGCAAAGGGGGCAACGCTTTTTTTAACACTTTCACCCTGCAAGGACTGTAGTAAATTAATTTTGCAAGCCGGTATTATTCGGGTTGTTTTTATACAGTTGTACAAGGATGACTCAGGGGTAAGGTTTTTAGAAGCCGCGGGCATTGAGGTTGAACAAATTGAAACTATTGATGAATAATAATTCGCTTAAATTAATTGCTCCTTTCGCTTTTGGTGTTGTGCTGATTGTAGGAATACTCATGGGTCGGTCACTTTCTGCGCCATATACTCCTTCTGGAATCCAGGGTGCGCAAGAGAATATGCAAAAATTTCAAGACATCTTGAATATTTTGGATGAACAATATGTTGATTCAATTGACAGAGAGCAGTTGTTTGAGCAGACTATTTCTGAAATGCTTCATCGGTTAGACCCACATTCAAATTACATCGCGGCAAAAGACTTACAAGCGATGACCGAGTCAATCAATGGACAATTTGGAGGGGTTGGGGTGCGTTTCACGATAATCCGGGACACCCTAAACATTACGAATGTAATTGAGGGCTCTCCCTCCTATTTTTCAGGCATTCAAATGTTTGACCAAATTATCGAGGTAGACGGAGAATCTATTGCTAATGTCCAGCTCACAAATACTCGGGTTCAAGAATTATTAAAGGGGCTCGAAGGTACTACTGTTAATGTGACTCTTCTCCGAAACGGGAAACAATTAAAGAAAACCATTACACGTGGCACTGTTCCTATTAAGTCGGTTATCGCTGCATTTATGATAACCAATGATATTGGCTACATTCGCTTAAGCCAGTTCAGTGTTGTCTCTGACCAAGAGTTTTTTGAAGCGGCCTTATTTTTAAAATCAAAAGGGATGGAAAAACTCATCTTCGACTTGCGCTATAATGGCGGTGGAGTGATGAGCTCTGCAGTAAATATTGCAGATGCCTTTCTAGAGCCTGGCCTTAGAATAGTTTCTACAAAAGGAAAAAGTCAATCTGAAGAAACGCTATACTCACTAAAACAGCCGTTTTTAGGAGATGTTGAATTAGCTGTTCTTATTAATGGAAGTTCGGCGTCAGCAAGTGAAATCGTTGCTGGGGCTATACAGGATAATGACAGAGGAATAGTTGTTGGACGTCGCTCGTTTGGCAAAGGTCTCGTGCAACAAGATATTAACTTAAAGGACGGAAGCAACTTGCGTTTAACAATCTCCCGTTATTACACACCAACTGGAAGAAGCATTCAACGCCCATATTCAGGAGATTATGAAGAATATGTAATGGAGGAATATAATCGTTACGAGTCTGGGGAGCTATATGAAATGGATACAACACTTTTTGCGGACTCACTTAAGTACACAACACCTGGAGGAAGAACTGTATATGGCGGAGGAGGAATCATGCCGGATGTATTTGTTCCAATTGATACGGTGGGCGCCACAATGGCATTGCGTAAGTTCCAATACTCTACAGTAATTAGCGATTTCGCTTACGATTATGTGCGCTCCAACGGCTTAGCGTTTCCCAACTTTCAGGAGTTCTCTGTAAGGTTTATTGTTTCCGATGAACTATTGGATCAGTTTCTTGAATATGCTTTAGACGGTTATGAAATCACTATAGATGTGCGTGATTTAGCGAAAAGCAAATCAGCCTTGCGTACAGAAATTAAAGCAGAAATTGCACGACAAATATGGTTAGAAGATGGTTCGTTATTTATACGGAACAAGTCAGACAAAGAAGTATTAAGAGCGATTGAGGTGTTGAAATAATTTGCTGAATTGAAAATGGGGTCTTCACTGGAAATTGTGCGTACTAAAAACGAACACACTTCACTAGAAATAGAAAATTAATTTTTAGAGATTAAGCGTTCCACGTCCTCCATTAACTCATTAACCTCCGAAATGCTCGTTCCATCATAATATCCACGAATACGAAGCTCTTGGTCAACCAATACAAAATTATTCGTGTGAATAAAGTCAGATCCCGCATCTCCCAAATTCATAGCTTCTGCTGGTTTTAGAACAAAGAATGATTTTCTAGCTAAACCATACAACTCTTCTTTTGAACCTGTAAGAAAATGCCATTGCTGTTTTTCCGCGCCATACTTTTCAGCATATTCGTATAATACTTGTACAGTATCATAATCTGGATTTACTGTGAAGCTTAAGATTTTCACCTCTTCGTTTCCCCGAAAGCGCTCTTGAACACGCGTCATTTGCTCTGTCATTTTTGGACAAATCGTGCCACAGGTCGTGAAAAAATATTCGGCTACGAAGACTTTTCCTTTTACTTGCTCTAATGTTATGGTTGCACCGTATTGGTTTAACAAAGAAAAATCACCAATCCGATGCCCCATTCCTACCTGTAACAGTTCTGGGTCGACCATTTCTTTCTTGACATCTCTTGGTTGAATTACTGGAAGAGTTTTTACAGATTGTTGATCCAAAGTCATTACGTACGCAACAACAATCGCAGAAACTACTAGCACAAAAAACAATAGAATACGATACTTCATAGTGCAAAAATACGAATTCAAACTACGACTGTATATAGCAAAAAGCACAAATGTAAAGAACAGTGCTCGTCTTTACCACTGCGGACAAGTACCACAATTATTCGTCGGTCGAACATACACTAAAAACCCAAGTGCAATTTCTGGAGAAAAATAACCCATGGTTTGTGATGCTGTAGCATTTCCCACTTGGTCAAGTTGAATATTACCTTGTTTTAACATTCCCCCTGAGAACATTGTTTGAAGGAACAGTCGGTGGAAAAAGTCTGCGCGTAAGCCAAGGTGACCAGATATTCCAAATCCAGAGGCGCTAGATGTTTGTGTGTTCGTTAGATTGTCGTATGTAAAAATAGCGTTACTCAATACTAATCCAACTCCAACACCCGTGTTTATACTCAAAACAAAATCAGCTTTCCTAGAGCTCATCAAGTCTTGTGTATACAGAACTCCTGTTCGTAAATAGTTCATTCCTGATTCTTGACGATAGAAAATATTAGAACGATCAATCTGTGTCTCTTGGTTTTCATAAACACCATTCCATTCGCTATGATTTCCAGGGTCAAATGCTCCACTCAAAGAAACCGTTTGATTGTTCGTCATGAAGTAATTCAATCGGTCTACTCCAAAAGTAATCGCCCACTTTGGCTTGATGTAATAGCCCATTTGGACATTAAATTGAAATGTCTCAAACCCGTCGGAACCCAAGTAGTAAGTGATGGAACCGTCATTCACATTATCCGTTCCCGAGACATTCTCCATTGAAAAATTATAGATGGGTGAAACAAATTCCATGGTGGATGTCGAGTAAGTACTTCGGTTGTATCCAAAATACATGAAAAAAGTGCCTTGTCCTGATATGTTTACTTTTTTCTTGCGCTGCGCCAACGCAGGAGAACAAAAAACGCTGATCACAAGTAAAAAAAGGAGAGTCTTAGACATCATCTTTATGTGTTTGTTACGCATAACGCTGAAAAGAAAGTTAAAGTTACGAAAAGTCCTTAATTACTACATATCCTATACTTTAACGTGGAAGCCGAGGATAATATCGAAACCGCAAAAAGGAACAATAATCAGCTTGATTTGTTAACAATATCAAAACAACAGTAGGCAATTCAGAAGACGTTTTATTCCTTACATTTGTTAAAGTCAAGCAGAAAAAAATGAGTTATTGCAACAACCTTTTCAAAAGAGAGCGATTTGAGACGCTAGATGTTACCATTGGGAAACTAAAGCTCGGTGGAAACAACCCTATTCGTGTTCAATCGATGACAACAACAGATACTATGGACACCCAAAAGTCTGTAGAACAATCTATTCGCATGATTGATGCCGGATGCGAATTGGTTCGCTTAACCGCCCCTTCCATCAGAGAAGCTGAGAACTTAGGGAAGATTCGCGAAGAACTTACCGAACGAGGCTATGACGCACCACTTGTTGCTGATATTCATTTTACACCCAACGCCGCAGAAGTAGCTGCTCGTAAGGTAGAAAAAGTACGTGTAAACCCAGGTAATTATGCCGACAAGAAAAAGTTTGAAGAAATTGATTATACGGATGAAAGCTACCAAGCCGAACTTGAGCGGATTGAAGAAAAATTTACACCTCTCGTTTTACTTTGTAAAGCCGAAGGAACAGCGATGCGAATTGGGACCAATCACGGATCTCTTTCAGATCGGATTTTAAGCCGCTATGGTGATACCCCAGAAGGAATGGTGGAGTCAGCCATGGAGTTTTTGCGCATATGTAGAAAACATGATTTTCACGAGTTGGTAATATCGATGAAGGCCAGTAACACCCTTGTTATGGTGCAAGCTTACAGATTGTTGGTGGCAGAAATGAAAAAATCTGGAATGAATTACCCCTTGCATTTGGGCGTAACTGAAGCGGGTGATGGAGAAGACGGACGTATTAAATCAGCAGTTGGTATTGGGGCTTTATTAGAAGATGGTTTAGGAGATACAGTGCGTGTTTCGCTCACGGAAGAACCAGAAGCAGAAATACCCGTTGCACAAAAGCTCATTCATCAATTTGACGGCGTCGCTGACTATACCGTAGCCCCTTTTGACGAAGAACTTCCGTATTCCCCATACGCCTATATTCGTCGAGAAACCCATCCTGTATTAAACGTAGGGGATAAATCCGCTCCTATCGTCTTTGCTGATTTGAGTGAGACAGAAACGATCAAGGCTTCAAACTTTTTTGGGTTTGGTTACAATTACTCCACCACGTTAGATAAGTGGAATACACAAGATTTAGCCGCTGATTACGTATATATTGGTGACCAAAGCATCAATTTTGAGGTTCCCGGTTTAGTAGGAGTGGCTGCTAATTTTACTACCTGGGAAAAAGTATATCAAAACAAGAAACACTTTTATCCATTTTATAATGAGCTTCCTGCTGAAGGATTTGCTCATTCTCAGTTAAACTTCTTGGCGTGGGATGCAACAAACCTTAAAATTGACAAATTGGGCAACTTACAAAACGTCGTGCTCGTTTTGAACGTTCCTGTTCACGGATATGTGCAGTATGCGCGGCGCTTCTTTATAGCGCTACAACAAAAGAATATTACTATTCCTGTTGTATTACGTCACGCTACAATGACAGAAGACCAAGAGTCGTTTCAATTGCAGCAATCTACAAAAATGGGTGCTTTATTTATTGATGGGTTCGGAGACGGGCTTTGGTTAACTTCTTCAAAGCGCATTCCGCTTCAGCTAATCAACACGACAAGCTTTGGTATACTCCAAGCCACCCGAACAAGGATTTCAAAAACAGAATACATCTCTTGCCCTTCATGTGGAAGAACATTGTTTGATCTTCAAGAAACAACCGCCAAGATAAGAAAACACACGGCTCACCTCAAAGGAGTGAAGATCGGAATCATGGGTTGCATCGTAAACGGTCCTGGAGAAATGGCAGATGCAGATTATGGATATGTAGGAACCCGACCTGGTCATATTCACCTATACAAAGAAAAAACGGTTGTTCGCAAAAACGTACCCGAAGAGGACGCGGTGGATGCGTTGGTTGATTTGATAAAAGAATACGGAGATTGGGTTGAACTTAAAGAGTAAAAGGGTGAGTAGGTGAGGTAATCAATTAAAGTTTTTCAATTATCTCTAATGCCTTTTTTACATGTCTTTTTACATCTATTTGGGAGTTAAAAACACCCCTCACCGTTCCTTCACTATCTATAACATAAGTTACCCTTCCCGGTATTAGTCCAAACAAATTTGTGGGAACACCAAACCGCTTTCTCAACTTATTGTTGATGTCCGCCAACAGCGTGAATGGCAAATTATGCTTTTTTGCAAATTTCTTGTGTTGCTCTAATGAATCTCCTGAAACTCCTACCACTTCGGCGCCCAACTCTAGTAAATCTTCATAAGCATCACGAAATGAACAGGCCTGCGCAGTGCAGCCGGGAGAATCGTCTTTGGGGTAAAAGTAGAGAACTAATGCTTTTTTATTAAAGAACTCTTTACTTGCTCTCAACCTCCCTTCTTGATCATTCAACTCAAAGGTAGGACAATTATCTCCTGTTTTTATTGGCATAATACTCTCTTTATTAATAAGAACACCTATTCGACACTATTGTTTTGCGACAAACATACACATCTACTTTACGATTGCTGATGAATGTCATTTTTTAAGCAGTAACCCGATACTAACTTCATACAAAAATAGTTTATGGAAAAACATGATTTACACCACGAATTGCCAGAATTTGAAAAAATTCACGCATTAATAATTAGTTACAACCACTTTCGAAAGCTATTTGATAACTATAACGAGTTGAATCACAAAGTCCGCGGTGTTGAAACTACAGGTGTGTTCTCTCAGATGATGAGTTGAATGAAATGCGCGCAAAACGTCTTGCTTTGACAGATGAATTGTATGGGATGCTAAAGGATTAATCACTCAGCGCCTTTTTATACGTATCGATTGCTTTTTGTCGAGCGGACTTATGCTCAACAATAGGTTGGGGATAGGATTTCGTTCCATATTCCGGAACCCATTTTTTTATGTACTTTAACTCCTTATCGAACTTTTCTTGTTGACTATGGGGATTAAACACTCTAAAATAAGGCTGCGCATCTACGCCAGAAGAAGCTGCCCATTGCCAACCACCTACATTGCTTGCGAGTTCAAAATCTGATAACTTTTCTGCAAAGTATGCCTCTCCCCAACGCCAGTCAATTAATAGGTGTTTGGTGAGGAAACTTGCAACAATCATCCGTACACGATTGTGCATAAAGCCCGTTTCATTCAATTCTCTCATTCCGGCATCAACAATCGGATAACCTGTTTTTCCTTGACACCACGCCTTAAAATGGGACTCATTGTTTTCCCAAGGAATTGCATCGTATTGTAATTTGAAAGATTGAGAAATAGTATGAGGAAAATGATAAATAATCATTTGATAAAAATCTCTCCAAATTAGTTCGTTGAGGTATTTTTCGTTTTTGTATGCCTGCTGAGCTAAGTCTCGGATAGAAATTGTACCAAAGCGAAGGTGCACACTCATTCTAGTTGTTCCTTTTATACTTGGAATATCTCTGGTGGTGTGATAAGATTGAATGATTTCTTCTTTCACCTTCCTATGGGGAAATTCGACACATTGCTTATCTTCAAAACCCATGTCGGCGAGTGAAAACAGGGGAGAAATATCTGCGGTTTTTCGAAGATTTCCTATGTGTTTTTCAACCGGATAGGGCTTCAAATAAAATGGGGTAATTAAAGATTTCCACTTATTAGCATAAGGCGTAAACACTTTGTAAGGCTCTCCGTCGTCTTTCAGCACTTCGTTCTTTTCAAAAATCACATGGTCTTTCGCTCCCAAAAACTCAATGTTCTCGTGTTGAAGTAATTCAAAAACTGCCTTGTCACGCTCTAAGGCATAAGGCTCATAATCTCGATTTGTAACAACGCAAGTCACTTTGAGAGACTTAATCATTTTTTGAAATACCTCTTCTGGCTTGCCATGGTAGACCCATAAATCAGCTCCGTGATGTGCATATTCCTTCTTTAATCTTCCAATTTCTTGGTGAATAAATAATACCCGTTGATCCTTCTTCGGGAGCTCATCGAGGATTGTTGTATCAAAAATAAAAACAGGTTGTACCTCCGTTCCCAGCTGAAGTGCCTTATAGAGCCCTGCATTGTCCTCAATGCGTAAATCTCTTCGGTGCCAAAATAAAACCATCTTAAATTTCAATTATTGGTTCGTCTGGTTTGGCATAGGAGTACCTTGCGATTTTTTCGGTGGATAAATACGTATCTAGTCCACTAATTCCGACTGTTCCCGTCTCATATACCGCTAAGTGACCATCTGTTTTATAAATCGCACTCGGAAAGTAAATTTCTAGTACTTTTCCTACTACTAACTCTGTATCATTCATAGGAATTGGAATCACCTCCACTAATTCCATGGCTATTTTGATGTTTGATTCTTTCACAAAAGGAGCATAAAAATCATTGAGCCATTCTGGCGTAAGACCCGTTTCTTCAAATTCCGATTTTTCTCTGGGATAACGTGCAGATGTTTTATGTGCCGGGTAGGTTATGGCGCTATTTATGGAATTGATGGTGTACTTTTTTGTTGAAATTATATTTTCAAAAGTGTGACGCTCTACTCCCCGCGGCCGCTGAATATATCCAATAAGTGCTGGATTTGAACCCAAGTGAACAACAGAACTCACAACTGACAGGTTGGTGTTACACTCTTTATTTCTTGTTCCTATTAGGTTCGCGCTCTTCACCCCAGTTATTGAGTTAATCAAGTTCGCGCGGTGCCTTTTTTCTAATTGGCGAATATCCTCTAGCGTCAAATGCATGATGGTTGTCTTACTAATAGTCTTCAGTATATTCAACAAAATTATTTTGTGTTTCGTAGAGGCGTATAATCATTTTATAGTTCGGAAGACGCAACTTTAGTTTTCTAAAAATAACTAGCGCAATATTTTCTGCTGTAGGGTTCAAATCATAGAAATCGGGAACGTCCAAATTTAAGTTGCGATGGTCAAACGGGTCTTCCACCTCTTCTTTAATAATCTCTTTTAAAACACCTAAATCAATAACGTAGCCCGTATCTGGATCAACCTCACCTTCCAGCCAAGTTTCAAGGGTATAGTTGTGACCATGGTAATTTGGTGAATTACACTTTCCGAACACTTCTTGATTCTTTTCATCTGACCAATTTTTGTTAAGTAAGCGATGCGCTGAATTAAACGTTGTTCTGCGGCAAACTTTCATCATAATTTCTTTTTTAAATCTGCGCCAAAACGGTGCATTATTTCATGAAACCAAAAAGTGAACTGTTCCGGATTGTTTTTCATTTCGAGTTCTAATTCTTGAAGGTCGATATATTTCCAATCGGCGACCTCGTTGGGATTTGGAGCAGGTTGATCATTAAACTTACCTATTAACACATGATCCAATTCATGTTCAAAGAGTCCATTATCAAATTCTACGTAATAAACAAATGAACCAATGGATTGAACAGGTACAACAAATCCCATTTCTTCTTGCAACCTGCGCGTAGCCGCTTGTTCATTTGTCTCACCTACACGCTGATGAGAGCAGCAGGTATTCGTCCACAAACCCGCGCAATGATACTTTTCATGCGCCCTTTGGTGAATCAACAACTCTCCCTTATCATTAAAAATGAGTACGGAGAAAGCACGATGTAACAATCCCTGCTCATGTGCAGCAATCTTTTCAAGTTTTCCAATTTGCTCGTCGAGAGAATTGACTAAGATAACCTCCTCCATTTCTACACCATATTTAGACTGTGTCGTAAATAGGAAGAAACAAATAGTCTGTATTTTTTATTGTCAGGAATTCGGACACGCTCATTCAAAATAACATAAGCAGGCGTGTCCTTAATTTTTTTGAAGAGTTTATAGTAATAAATATATGCCATATATACACCAAAACGAGCGTCTTTAGGAAGCTGTTTTATACCTTCGTAACCCGCGTAAAAATCCTTTTCTATATCCGCCTCTATCTCTTTCTTCACCGAGTCATTAAATTCTTCCATATTAACTCCTGGAAAATACGTTCGACCTAACGCATGAAAATCTGCTTTTAAATCCCTTAGAAAATTAATCTTTTGAAATGCCGAGCCTAACTTCATTGCGGATGGTTTCAATTTTTGATATGTTACATCGTCTCCTCTCACAAAAACTTTAAGACACATCAACCCCACAACCTCTGCAGAACCTAAGATATATTCTTCGTACATTTCTTGTGTATACTTTGATTTGTCGAGATCCATTTCCATACTTTTCAAGAAGGTATCAATCAGCTCCATGGGAATTTGATACTTATTTACAGTTTCTTGAAATGCATTTAAAATAGGATTTAACGAAATCCCTCGCTCTATAGCTTTATGTGTATCTCGAATAAATTCCTTCAGGAGAAGTTCTTTGCCGTGTTCGTGAAAAGAGTCAACAATTTCATCTGCAAAACGAACAAAACCATAAATATTATATATCGGTTTATGCAGGTCTTTACTCAAGAACTTTATCCCCAAAGAAAAACTTGTACTGTAGACTTGAGTTGTCATTTTACTCATGTCATAAGACAGATTATCAAATATTGATTTCATAGTTTAGTTCTTTTAATTTTCTATCGCTTTCAACACCTCTTTCGCCACAACTTCACCAGAAATAATACTTGGTGGAACACCTGGTCCTGGTGTTGTAAGTTGGCCAGTATAAAACATGTTATTTAGCTTTTTGTTCTTTAATTTTGGTTTTAAAAATGCTGTCTGACGCAATGTATTTGCCAATCCATAGGCATTTCCTTTGTATGCGTGATAATCATTTTTAAAGTCAGTAAGACAATAGCTTCTTTTATATACGACGTTTGAACGAATCTCAGTTCCTGCTTTTTGTTCTAATCGTTCCAGAATAATATTATAATATTTCTCTCGCAACTCTTCTGTATCATTAAGATTTGGTGCAAGAGGAATTAGTAAAAAAATGTTTTCCATTCCTTCTGGCGCCACAGAATCATCTGTTTTCGAAGGACAACATGCGTAAAACAACGGTTTTGACGGCCATTGTGGTTGTTTATATATTTCTACTGCATGTTGTTGAAAGTTCTCATCAAAGAATAAATTATGATGAAGTAAGTTATCTACGCGCTTATTTACTCCAAGATAAAAAAGTAAAGAAGATGGCGCCATTAATCGGCTGTCCCAGTAATCTTTCGTATAATTTGAATTACCTTTAAGTAGTAATTGGTCTGTGTGTTCATAATCTGCTCCAGAAACAACAAAATCACTTACCAATTTTTCACCAGCCAAGGTATTTGTATTAATTACTGTTCTGTTTTCGATATCAAAACCGCTCACTTCTTGGTCCGTAATTATTTTTACCCCCTGTTCTAGTGCGATTTGTTCGAATGCTTCGATAATTTTGTGCATTCCCCCCATTGGATACCAAGTGCCGAGTTCAATATCGGCATAATTCATGAGTGAATACAGCGCAGGAGTGTCTTTAGGCATCGCTCCCAAGAATAATACAGGAAACTCCAGCAATTCTATGATTTTTGGATGTTTAAAATATTTTCGAATATATTTTGAGAATGAAGAAAAAAGATGCATTTTAAACGCTCCTGTTGCGATTCTTATGTCTGCAAACTCGGTAAGCTTAAGACTTGGTTTGTGAACAAGATCGTTGATACCAACATCATATTTAAACGCTGCCTCTTTAAGAAATTTATCTAGTTTGAGGCTACTCCCATGCTCCATTTTTTCAAACCAGGCCTTGAACTCATCCAAATCTGAAGGAACATCGTCTTGTGTATTATCTTTCCAGAAAACACGGTAGCTTGGAGACAGGCGTTTCAATTCATAAAAGTCAGAAGCAGTATGGTCGAATTGATTGTAGAATCGCTCAAACACATCTGGCATCCAATACCAACTTGGACCCATGTCAAACATAAAGCCATCTACAGAAAATTTTCGTGCACGGCCTCCAATAGTGCTGTTCTTTTCAAGCACTGTAACATCGTGTCCGGCTTTTGCTAAAAAACTAGCACAAGAGAGGCCTGCAACACCGGAACCAATAACTGTTATTTTTTTCTTCATTAATTGTTTGTATATCGATATTCTGGCAACAAGTCCATCAACTTCTTCCGCGCAATGAATATACGACTTTTTACGGTACCAATAGGAATATCCAGCTTTTCAGCTATTTCTTTGTACTTATATCCTAAGTAGTGCATTTCAAACGGCTCTTTGTACTCGTCCGGGAGTGTATTGAATTTCGCTTGAATCTCTTGATTCGCAATATGATTCTCCGGAGAATTACGCTCTTCTGTATTTCCATTGAGCAGGTATAAATCTGTAGAGTTGTCGAAAATGGTTCCTGACTTTACCTTTCTTCTATACTGATTAATAAAAATGTTTTTCATGATTGTAAACACCCAGGCTTTGAAATTCGTCTTCGGCGTATAATAATCTTTGTAGCGAATAGCCTTTAACATTGTCTCCTGTGTTAAATCTCTAGCGTCTTCCACATTCTTGGTATAATTCATTGCGAAAGCCAAAAGGTATGATTCCAATGAAGTGAGCGTATTATTAAATTCTACTGTTGACATGTTTTTTTGTTTAATTGTTTTAACCAAACATTAAACACAATCGTGCCAATTAAGGTTTTTTACAAAAAAACATGTATTGAATTGATTATTAAGTTTTTATGTTTTTATCACTTGCGTATACAACGTGTTTTTGAAACTATTGATGTGTGTTAAATACACAGCTGTGTGTGTTTTTTCTACACAAAAAGTGTTCTAACATATTCAACTTGAACGGTAATGTGCACATTTTCTAATATTGTTTTTGCTTGTCCTCCACCCAAATAAACAGGATGAGTTGTTTTATTGATAAAACGAATCATCTCTTTTTGAGCTTTATCGTCAAGTGGTGATATCAACGATATAACAAACGCTGTTAGGTTGGTTTTGTCCCCTATCAATTCTAGTTTGTCTAAAGGAAGGCTTTGGCCTAAGTAGATTGTTTGGTGGCCCTTCTCTATTAACAAATAATTGTAAAACAATAGGCTCAACTCATGCCAGTCTCCCTCTCTACAAAACAGAACATACGTCTTCTCAGGCTGAATTGGGACAACTAGTTTCGACGTTTCCACAATTAAGATTTCCCGAATTAAATTCGAAACAAAATGTTCTTGCGCAGGGGTAATCGAGCCAACCAACCACATTACCCCGATACGGTCTAAAAAAGGTAAAATATAATTCAAATAACATGCGCGCATGCCTTCTTTTAAGATAATTGATTGCAATATTCGGCGTATAAGCACGCCATCAAGCTCTATTAGGCCACCAATAAGCAGACTTAATACTGCGCTCTCGCTTTCCTTAGCAAAACTTACATCCCTCACTTGTTCTTTTAGCTCTGCAAATGACATTTGAGCAATCTTGGAAATTTTTATTCCATTTTGATTGAGAATAGAGATATTCAACAAATGCATAAGGTCTGCTTCTGAATAAGTTCTGATTTTTGATACTGTGCGGTCAGGGACAAGTATTCTATAACGCTTCTCCCAAATACGAATCGTGTGCGCCTTTATACCTGTTAAAGCTTCCACATCCTTAATCTTATAATCTGCCATGCTCAAAGAACAACAATTAATATGTTTTGTTTGGTAAATGTAGCTTTAATTATAGTGGTTTAATTCTCCTTTACAAGGATAAAACTTTTGTCTTGCTTCAATTATTAAAAAATTTTCTACTTTCGTTAATTATCGCTAAATTTCGAGTTATGAAACTGTTTTATCCTATTGTTGTTTTCAGCCTTTCTGGGTTACTATTTACATCTTGTTCAGGAGAAGAAAAAGACCCTAATGCATTTGAGGTGATTTATGAGGAAGAACTAGATGAGTTAGATGAGTTTGACGCTTTTGGTTTAAAAGCGTATGGTATTAACGCAATGATTTACCTCCCAGACGAAACAGCAGACATTGGTGCCGCAGCAGAGCCTAAAGTAGAGCATGAGCCAGATGGTTTTAAGTGGGACCTTCATGTAGGTCAAAATTTTCATATGCGCATAGATGATTGGGGAGACGAAGAGATGGTTTCATTTCATAAAGAAGAACTCCAAGACTTTTCCTCTATGTATAAGGTTGAGTTCTTGGAGGAGTCTGAAAACTTTCTCTACTACAAGAAAACCCTTAAGGTTGACGGCTCAAAAGATGCTGGTAAAAATGTTGGAGTAGAACACGTTTCTTTTCATTGCTTCGGTCAACATACAATTGGAGGAATCAATTATGTGTTTAGAACAAATGACAGTGGTCATCCAAAGCCAATTACCGAGTACATGGCAAAATCTATTAAAAGTGTAAAAGAAATTGTAGACTAATCTACTCTTTTTCTGTTTCGTTTTCACGGAAAGCTGAAGGAAGAAGGGCGGGAACAATTTTTAATATGAGCGGCAACAGCAATGCACCTCCAGGCAACATAAAAATAGCGAGTGCGGGCATTGATTTAATAATATCCTTAAACTGATTACTCACCTTTTCTTTTTCCTCAATTGACAACTCTTTGTGAAGCGACTTTTTTACTAAAAAGACGAGTTCCTTACTCTCTTTCAATTCTTCCACTAGTTTGTCTGTGTTTCTACCCAAAATTTTTATCCATCGTGAAGAAAAACTAGCATATAGTTTGTCATATGAACTATTTTCTTGCAAAAACGCCACCTTATGGTTATTCGCAATCACAAATGATTGAATCAGTCCAATAGATGTATTTAATTCGTTTTCTGAAAAACCAAGCAATTTGTTAAGCTCCTGTAAAAAATCAAGCTCAACATGGATAACTTCAAGATCAGAAAAAATAGTAAGTACTGCAACATCCAAAAGATACTCTCGTAACAGCACGGGGGCGCCTTGGGGAATCAGGCCTGCTAATTCTTCAATTGTACTCAAATTAACGCGTGCTTGCTTGACATCATTTTTTTTCGGCTCGGGTATTTGGGCTGATGCGAGAAACACATCTAAAATCGTTTGTTCTTGTTTATCAATCTCACCGTCAATTTTAGAGGCCTGAACAATAACACGAAGCACGGTTTCTGCGTAACGTTGATAGTGTGTTTCTGGCTTCTCTCCAAGGTTCAAAAACTCATGAAACGCAATCACATCTAGATAAACCATGCTATTACATAAATAATTTACCCAAAACTTAGAGGAATAAACTTTACGAATATGTACTCTTTTTGCAAGAATTGTTTCGACCTTGGCGAACGGTGGGTCTTTTACAAAAAACTTAAGCACATTTAACACAGAGCCAGAGTTGTAGTGTTCATAAAACCCTAATAATGTTTCTAAAAAAGCGTCTTTACAAAACGGTTTTTCTTTTTGTTGAATCAAGTAGTCATACAATAAGTGCTCAAACAATAGAACCGTGAGCTTTTCATCAATTGTCCATTTAGATGTATCCCCTCTATAAAACAACAGTTCTGATGGGTAACCAAAAACAATCCCTGTTTGAAAACTTAATGCGTGGATAAGCTCGGTTAATGAAACCTTTTGAGCTGTCGAAACATCCAACATTAAATCTTCTCCACCCATAAGTTCGAGGTACTTCGGAATCCAATTTTTTGAGCCTGGGTTTAATTGATTCATATGATTACACCTGCTTTAAATCGGCAAAAATAAAGCATTTACCTCAGTTAGCAATTTATCGAGCACTTCGATTGAAACTATCTTCGTAAATTTGAAGTCATGAACCCTCAGCGGAAACTTTATCTGTTCTTCCTACTTTGTTCTCTTTCGTCCCATCCGCAAGAGGGGCTGGTTGCTCTCCTACCACAAGAGTTAAAAGAGTCCTCTGGGTTAATTGCTTTAGACACGCTGTTTCTCTCTATCAATGATTCAGGCAACTCACCAACCATCTATGTGTTTGATCAAAAAGGGGTTGTGCTCAATAAATGTATAGTTGCGAACGCATTGAATATAGATTGGGAAGCGCTCACGCTAGGAGAAAATAAAACCGTGTATGTTGGCGATTTTGGAAATAATAAAAATGACCGAAGAGATTTAATCATTTATAAGGTTAACTTGGCTGATGTTTTGGCCTCATCAACAGTAAATGCAGAAAAAATCACATTTGAATACCACGATCAAACGAGCTTTCCTCCTGAAAAGGAAAATTTCAACTTCGATGCCGAAGGGATGGTTTGTCATGGAGATAGTTTGTTTGTATTCATAAAAAATCGATCCAACCCTTATACTGGAATTGTAAATATTTATGTGGTTCCAAACTCGCCAGGCCATCACTCAGCAAAATTATATTCATCTATTTCGCTCCCAAATAATACTTGGTTTGAAAACAGTGTAACAGACGTCTGTATCAATATGGGTTCAATTTATATTCTTACATATCGTTATATCTATGTTTTCCACTCATTGAACACTCCAGTATTATTAGACACGATTGAATTTACAGGCGTAAGCCAAAAGGAAGGAATCTCCTACCGAAATGGTGCGCTTTACATTACTGACGAAAAAACCTTTCTTGGTGCAGCTCGGCTTTACCAAATTAATTATCCTAAATGATATTAAACGGAACCCCTATTCACGCCGTAATCTTTGATATGGACGGTGTATTAATTGATTCTGAGCCCTTGTGGAAAATAGCTGAAGTAGCAGCATTTGCTACTGCAGGAATTCAAATTACTGCAACGGAGCTAGAACAAACCGTTGGACTACGTATTGATGAGGTGGTAGGGTTTTGGTGTCAACAAAAAGGAGAAAACTCTAAGTTGAAAGAGAAAATTATTTCGGGCATAATGTCGGAAATGGTGCGATTAATTTTTGAAAAAGGAGAGCCTCTTTCTGGGGTTTATGAGGCTCTTGACTTTTTTAAGGCCGCTGGGGTCAAAATTGGTTTGGCCACCTCTTCTTATAAGGTTTTATTAAATGCTACTCTTAAAAAATTAGAGATTAGTCACTTTTTTAATGTGGCCCTCTCTGCGGAAAACCTTCCATACGGAAAGCCGCACCCTGAAGTATACTTACAAACTGCTAAAGCTTTAAATGTATCACCCCAAAACTGTTTAGTCATTGAAGATTCTCTTAACGGTGTTATTTCTGGAAAATCCGCTAAAATGGCTGTTGTTGCTGTTCCAGAAAATAGTCATTCAATGAACGAAAAACTGATTCTGGCAGATTATATAATTAGTGACTTAACCGAATTATTCGAGTTGTTTTAACTTATTACTTTCCGAATATTTCTTCCACTTTTCTAAATCTATAATCAAAAATCTCTTCTAGTTTCCTTTTCACAAGAATGGGGTGCGCTATTTTACCCAGAACCCCGAAAGGAATCTCGTAAGAGACAATGTCCGTCATCTCGACCCCTCCTTCTACCTCCTTAAAGTGATGTTCATGATGCCAAATTTTGTATGGTCCCTTTCTTTGTTCGTCTACAAAAAACTCTTTGTCGTGTACATATTTAATTTCAGTGACCCACTTCATTGGAATACCTAATAAGGGTTTTACAATATACTCAATCATCAATCCCTCATACATTTTTTCAGGGACATCGACTAAAACATCAAACCCCATATAATCAGGGGTAATTACTTTTAAGTTTTTCGGAGAGGAAAAAAAATCCCAACACGTTTGAAGGTCTGTTTTTACAAATTGAGTGCGTTTGAGTTGATACATGCCTATATTTTTAATAAAAACAGCTAAGGCATCACTTTGTTTCAAAAAGAAGGAGTGAGGTGGTTCAAAATACGTTTTTCTAGTTTTTTCAACCTATCTTGATCCAATAAGACCCACCATGGCGCTCAATGTTCTGAGTGTTCTGGTGCTTCCAAAAACCCTCTATAACCCCAATTAATTCGTTCTTTTGACTTACGTGGTATGCGGGAAAAATTGTTTGATAACGCTCGGGGTTCGCCAAAATGAATGCCGCCAAAACATATTGTTCATTATAAAAACGATCACACATGAATTGCGGGTAATCGAAGGGAAGATAGATGTCGTGAATATGAACCAATACTCCTTTTTTTAATCTTGGCAATAGCTCTAAAAAACAAACTGTTGCGTCAGAGTTTGGAAAAACACGATGTGAATTATCGATGAATAAAACATCATTCTCTTCCAACTCATTAATTATGAATGAATAATCCTTAATCTTTTCGATGGGCTCACGGTGTACTTCATCAGATAAATGATCTATTTCTGCACGTGGAAACGGGTCTACTGAAATTACTTGTGTAGAAAGCCCCTGCTCATGTATTGCTTTTCTTACTACTTTGGTTGAATTACCTGATCCAATTTCAATGTAACGCTTGGGTTTATGTTCTGCGGTAATTCCATAGATAGCCATTATATCCAGCCCTGGAAGAAAATTGTTCTCCCAATATGGATCGTTTTCATTCGTTTTATTCTTTTTAATTACTTGTAAAAACCCGTAGTAACTCTTAAACCTCTCTAAATAATCTTTATATACTCCGTTATTCGCAGAAATAATCTGATACAGACCTTCATGAGGAGGTAGACCGTGCCCATAACGAGGAACCATATTCACCTTGTACTCCATATGAAGGGTTTGGTGTTTTCCTGATAAAAATCTGTAAATGTTTTTTAGTTTCTCCATGTTATGGACCGTTGAAAATTTTAATCTGCGTTAAAAGTAACCCTTCCTGATAGAACACGTAATTGAACTCATAGATTTTTTTAGTATTTTTGTTTTAATAAATGAAGATAGAGGAGCTCATAGGGGATTTATTGTTGCGCACTAATTGTGTGGTTATTCCAGATTTTGGTGGCTTTATATCTAATACCAAGCCAGCTTACATTGATTATTCAAAAAGGGTAGTACGCCCTCCTACTAAATCGGTAACTTTCAACCGTCATTTGACGAATAACGATGGGTTACTAGTGAGTGAATACGCGCGGTTAAAACAGCTAGATTATTTAGCTTCTTCAGCTGATATTGCTCGTTTCGTTTCAATAACAAAAGGAAAGCTAACAAAAGGAAAACGCATTACCTTCGAAAAGGTTGGGTACTTATATAGAGACACAGGCGGCAACTTATGTTTTGAGCAAGATCGGTTCTTCAATCTCTTAATGGAAGCCTACGGAATGGGGAGTGTTCAATTTGTGCCCGCCAATTCCATAACATCCGTTTCTGAGCCTAGCACTAAAATAGAAAGTGCACAAAACACCCCTGTAACACCGATTGTTCCAATAAAAAAGAATAATCAATTCAATCGAATTGCAAAATATGCAGCAGCAGCTGCTTTATTACCTGTTGTCTTTTATAGTTTTTGGATTCCCTCCCACACTGATGTTTTAAAATCTGGTGTCTTGTATACAGAAGATTTTAACCCTTTAAAAACAGGTGGGGAAGCTATATACTTGAAAAAAGAGGTAGCGGATATTTCAATCAATCGCGTTGAAAACGAAGTAGACTCTTTTGGTTCGCTTGTTAGCTCACTTCCCGAAAGCGTTTCAGTAATTTCTTTTGAGTTAAACGAAGACACATTTATCCCTGTAAGGGTTCGAAAAGAAACCCCGTCAACACCAACAAGTTCAAACAAATCTGGATACCACTTAATTGTGGGGTGTTTTGGTGAAAAATCTAATGCTGAGAATTTAGTGAATGTGCTTAATGAAAGAGGTCTTCAAGCACAAATCATAGACGTCCACAATGGATTACATCGTGTTTCTGCTCAACAAGGAGGGTCGAAAAATGAATTGTTCGAGGCTCGCGAAACCCTGAACAACATGGGGTATTCTTCTTGGTTCTTAAAGAGGTAGTTCCTTTTCCTCTATTCCATCGATTTTGTTATATTGCCTAATAAACAAAAAATAAATGGCCATGACGACTATTCAACAATTACTTACCACCGCAGAAGAAGAAGTAATGCTAAAACTTTGGGAACTAAAAAAAGCGGCTATTGTGGAATTGATTCCTTTGTATTCTTCACCTCGCCCCGCATATAATACAGTGTCTACTTTTATTCGTATATTGGAAAAAAAAGGTGTTGTTGGTCATGAAAAAAAAGGAAGAGGCTTTATATATTTTCCCTTAATTACTAAAGAAGAGTACCGCAAATATTTACTTGAACGACTACTTATTAACTACTATAAAAATGAAACGCGGGCTATTAACTCTGAGATAAACCAAATGAAGAAACTAGACCAGCTTTTATAAAATTCACGTAAGCAGCCAATCAACCAACAAATTTATTCACCCTGTCATCACTGATTAAATTAAATAGTAAAAGATCCCTCAAATTATGTTCGACCGTTTTTAATGTAATTATCTACATCTTATTTTATTGACGCGGGTTGCATGACGACCTCCTTCAAAAGTCGTGTTTAAAAACGCTTCCACCATTTGGATTGCTAAGATTGCGTCTACAAAACGGGCAGGCAGAGCAATAATATTCGCATCATTATGTTGTCTTGCCAACATGGCAATCTCTTTATTCCAACATAAAGCACTTCTTATCCCTTGATGTTTGTTGACCGTCATATTAATTCCATTACCACTTCCACAAATGACAATTCCCAAAACTTCTGGGGTGTTTTCCACGTGCTGAGCGACAGGGTGCCCATGATCAGGATAATCAATACTATCTTCTGAATATGTGCCATAATCTTTAAAACTATACCCTTGGTCTGATAAATAGTTAATAATTCTATTCTTCAACTCATATCCTGCATGGTCCGCTCCAATGGGAATTATTATTGATTTATCCATAATATTTTTGTTTTAAAACAAAAATAGCCTTATTAACATTCCGTTTTACTTTTACACATTGCGAGTTATTTACAATTTATGAACTCCTTATTTATAAGACTTATTCAACATATATTATACACATGTAATACTACTAAATTGTTAATAGCTGTGAATTAATAATAATAAGTTTTACTTGTATAAATCAATAATAATTAAATGCAGATTTGTTTTCCTAATAAACTAGGAGAAGTTGTTGATTTTTGTAATTACTTATCGCCTATTTTTACACGATAATTAAAACAACTTATATATCTAATTTATAAACAATACTATATTCCATCATTTTTGTGAATAACAACATAAAAACCTTATAACGAAAACATTAATTAAGTATTGATTGTTATTAACTTATCTATTATTCATTATAAATCATAAATACAAGGTTGAATGCTTTTTTTAATACACATTATTAACACCTTAATAGTAATAATAAATAGTTTTAATTATAAATTCTTTTTTATTATATTATAAAAAATGACCTTTTCTTTTGATTGTAAATAGAAAAAAATAAAGAGTTAGTTTTGATATCTTAATGCAACATAATTCAAGCGAAAATAATTTTATCATGTAAATTTTCATCGAAAAGATTATTAGTTTCAAATTATAAATAGTTGATTATTACATTATTTATTGCTTTTTAGCAAAAAAAATACATATGTCAAAAACAAAAGTGTTAGTTATTGAGGACGAATCGATTGTATCGAAAGATATTCAACACAGTTTGAAACGTCTTGGTTATGTAGTTTGTGGTGCTGCTTCTACTGGTGAAAAAGCCATTGTGTTAGCCGAAGATGAAAAACCAGATATTGTTTTGATGGATATTATGTTGAAAGGTGAAATGAATGGTGTAGAGGCTGCAGAAATAGTAAGAAGAGAACATAAAATTCCTGTAATATTTTTGACTGCTTATGCTGATGAATCAACGTTAAACAAAGCTAAGATAACTGAACCATATGGCTACATCATAAAACCATTTAAAGAAATTGACCTTCACACGTCTATTGAGATGGCGTTATATAAACACAAGAAAGAACAAGAAGTGGAAAAAGAAAGGGGTTTGTTTTATTCATTGGTTGAAGGTAGAGATACCAATGAATTTATTTTTGTAAAGGCAAATTCGAAACTTGTGAAGCTAAATTTAAAAGACATCTATTTCATTGAAGCTTTAAAGGACTATGTAGTTATTAACACGAATGAAAAACGATATACTATTCATTCTACAATGAAAGATATTGAACGAAAGTTAGGGGTTGAACAATTTATTCGAGTACACCGATCATTTATAGTTCGTTTAGATAAAATAGCGTCTATAGAATACCCAAATCTGCAACTGGAAAAAGACAAAAAATTAATTCCAATTGGAGGATCTTATAAAGATGATTTGGTTACAAAGATTAATTTGATTTAAAGAAAATTAGAGTTGCATAACCTAATTAAGAGTTTAACGAAAGAATTTACTTCCGTACTTGGATTAGATGCCTATGCGGATGATTTTTTACCCCTAGATTTATCGGTTCATAATGAAGTATTGAAAGCATCCCTTCATGCGTATTCCACATCCCAAGATTGGGAAGAATATATTCATCATTTATTTGTAAAATCAGGTAAAAAAGTAGCGTATGGTGGATATTTAGAACATCGTTTCTTATATGAACGTAGTGCATATTTTACAAAAATAGAACCTACTAAAGTAAGAAATATACATTTAGGGTTAGACTTATGGAGTCCTTCACATACCCCTGTTATTGCTCCTTTGGATGGTATAATCCATAGTTTTCAAAATAATTTAAATTATGGAGATTATGGACCTACAATAATTTTAGAACATCTCGTTAATGAGCGGTCTTTTTACACATTATATGGTCATTTAACGGAGGATAGTATTCAAAATAAGTGTGTAGGTGACAAAATTCAGAAAGGAGAAGTATTTGCCGCGTTAGGTGATGCATCCGTTAACGGTGATTATGCTCCTCATTTACATTTTCAACTGATTTGTGATATTGGCGATTATAAAGGAGATTATCCTGGTGTTAGTTCTTTAATAGATATTACTTATTTTGAACAGAACTGTCCTGATCCTAATTTACTACTGAAAATTTATTAATAGTATAATAATAAGTTAAATAAGTGTTCCAACGGATTAAATAAACGTACTTATCCGAGAACTGGACAACCTCAGCTATAAACAAAAAAATAGTTGGAATAAAGCAAAATATACTGGTAAAATATAACTATCGATCGCCTAAATATTCCAACGGTCAACTAACAATCGATGGAAGAGAATATGGTTACAAACACTACCTTTAAATATAACTACTCAACCCTTGTTAATCATAAATTATGTTATTTAATTGTTTTTCGCACGATAAAAAAGAACAAAAAGAGACACTATGAAAAAGAGAGGGTAAATTCATATGAGCATCTGGTACAGGTGTAGTATAGCTAAATTCTATCAAATAATGAGTTTACAATATAATACAGGGTAAATAGTGGGGTAAAAAAGTAAAAACCCTCTCTAACTATTTCATAATCAGAGAGGGTTTGAGGTTTCGAGCGGATTCGAACCGCTGTACACGGTTTTGCAGACCGTTGCCTAGCCACTCGGCCACGAAACCATTTTTTAAGTGGAGGACGAAGTTACAAAAAAAAGTAATTCGTTTTCTTTAATAATCAAAAAACTTCGTGTATGGAAATAGCTACATTATGTACATTCCCATCAATAGGTGGACTTAATTTGATAACCTTAATTGTAGCTTCCTGTATTCCTATTACTTCTTTTCTAAACCGTTGAAGTATACGAAAACCGACATGTTCAATCAATTTTGAACGAATAGCCATCTCTTCTTTCACTATTTTATTGATAGCTACATAATCTACTGTGTCTCGTAAATCATCTGTCTTAAATGAAGCAGAGAAATCAGTTTTAAGTAAGACATCAACAGTATAATGTCCTCCAATTTTTTCTTCTTCATCCATACAGCCATGGTGCGCGTAAACATTTATACCATTAACTTCTATTAAGTTCGTCATGAATCACACCGTTAAGGAAGAAATAGTAAGTAACCCATTTTTCATGCGTGTTACAGTTTCTTCTTTTCCTAATAACTCAGCTATTTCAAACATACTTGGTCCCATACCCTTTCCTGTTGTTAATAATCGAAATAAGGGCAAAACAGCACCTATACCTAATCCTAATTTTTCGAGGTAGCTTTTGAAAGAATGTTCAATAGTAGGTGCTGTGAAATTTTCTATTTGTTGAAGTTCATTTAGCCATCCTTGCATGATTTGTTCAGAATTATCCTTCCATTTTTTACGAATAGTTGTTTCATCATATTCGCTTGGAGTTTTAAAAAAATAATCGCCTTCAGTTAGGATATCTTGGACAAATGTAGCGCGTTCTTTCATCAACTGGCAAACACGTGAAAGGTATGCATCACTTTTATCTGTGGAAAAAAGACTTTTTAATTCAGAAGCCAGCTCATCGTTTGCTGTCGCGCGGAGATATTGTTGTTGAAACCATTTGGTTTTTTCGGCGTCGAATTTAGCGCCAGCCTTACTAACTCTATTAAGTGTGAAAATCTCTACCAATTCTTCTAAAGAAAAAATCTCTTCATTGGTTCCAGGATTCCATCCAAGTAATGCCAGCATATTAATAAAAGCTCCAGGGTGATAACCCTTCTCTCTGTATCCTGAATAAAGTTCACCTTCTGCTGTTGTCCAATTCGTAGGGAAAACAGGGAACCCTAAGCGATCACCATCACGTTTAGATAATTTCCCATTACCATCTGGACGAAGTAATAAAGGAAGATGAGCAAATTGAGGGGCTTCCCAACCAAAAGCGTCATAAAGCAATACATGTAGGGGGGCTGAAGGCAACCACTCCTCACCACGGATAACATGAGAAATCTGCATAGTGTGGTCATCCACTATATTGGCTAAATGGTATGTAGGCATTCCATCGCTCTTAAATAATACTTTGTCATCTAAATTATTGGTGTTTACCACAACCCATCCACGAACAACATCCTCAAAACGCGTATCTTCGTTTCTAGGCATTTTAAACCGAATAACATATGGATCACCATTTGCAATTCGTTTTTCTACTTCATCTGCAGGGAGTGTTAATGAATTTTTCATAGACATCCGTGTTACTGAATTATATTGCCAGTTCGGCATTTTTATCAGTTTCGCTTGCTCACGCATGTGATCCAATTCTTCTCCTGTATCAAAAGCATAATACGCCTTATCATTAGACACTAATTGTTCAGCATAAGGTTTATACATCGCCTGTCTTTGAGATTGAACGTAAGGTCCAAAACCACCTCCGATGCGAGGCCCCTCATCAGGTGTTATTCCGCACCACGATAATGCGTCTAATATATAATCTTGGGCACCTTCAACGAAGCGAGTTTGATCAGTGTCTTCTATGCGAAGAATAAACGTACCTTTATTTCTTTTAGCAAACAGGTAATTGTATAATGCTGTTCTTATACCGCCCATGTGCAGCGGGCCTGTTGGAGAAGGAGCAAACCTAACGCGTACTGGTTTTTCAGACATAATAGAAAATTTGGTGCAAAGATAATGAAAAGACAATACTAAGGTGTGACTTTAAGACTGTAAGACAACGTCTCTTTTTATTGGCTTTAATTGAGTTTATGGCATATATTAACCATCACAGGAAAATTGTGGTGTTGTTTCATAGCATTGGTTCTTATGTCACACGAACTTAGTAAAGATAAAAGATTAACATCTTTTTACTTAACTTTATTAGGGCAATTCATAACTTTAGCAGGTTTTGGACGTTTGTATATAAGAATGGGAAGAATTGATGATTTATTGAATCAAGTGGATGCTTTCATTAGAAAGTACTACAAAAATCAAATGTTACGAGGAGCTGTTCTTTTTGTATTGATTTTTGCGGTTTCCTATTTGGTGGTAGTTGGGCTTGAATTTGTGGGACGATTTGATTCTTCTGTACGTTTTACTTTGTTACTCTTTTTTCTTATCATCAATGGATATGTGTTTTCGAAATACATCGTTTTTCCGCTAGCTAAGTTGTTTTCGTTTGGAAGGAGGATTAATCGATATCAAGCAGCAGAAATTATCGGACGATTTTTCCCAGACATAAATGATCGGTTATTGAATACACTGCAGCTGAATGATGCTGCTGCAATGCAAGCCGGTAACTTAGAATTAATTCAAGCAAGTGTTTCGCAGAATGCTAAAAAATTAACTTCTTTTTCTTTCACAAAGGCGGTTGATTATAAAGAAAATAAGAAGTATGCTAAGTTTTTTATTCCCTTAGTAGGGGTTATTATTGTTATAGCTGTTTTTGCACCAGCCCTATTCAAAGAAGGAACGACACGACTGGTGAACTATAATGAACTTTACCCCGAATTAGCGCCATTTCAATTTACCATACTAAATATGGAGGAAACTTTAGAGGAGGGAGAAATGTATATAGTGGAAGTGCAACTTACAGCTGATGAACAAGGAAGTATACCGAGTCGATTATTTATTGAAAGCAATGAGGGGAAATTCATGATGCAACAAACAGCGAAAAACAAGTTTCAATATATTTTCCAAAAAGTAAATAAATCCCTAGAGTTTCAATTTTTGGGAAATGGATATTATTCGGATAAATATGAAGTTGACGTTGTTGGAAGAACAAGTTTAGGAAAGTTAACCGCTACATTGTCCTACCCGTCTTATTTGGAACAAAGTGAAGAAATAGTTGAAAACGTAGGTGATTTAATAGTGCCTGAAGGAACACAAGTTGAATGGTCTGGAGTAAGCAAGAATGCAAAACTTATTTCTGTGATATTCTCTGATTCAACTTATAAATACACACGTGATGGTTTTAAAGTGAGTCGCCGATTTTTAAAAAATGATCAGATGGAGGTTAGACTAGATAATAAGTTTATCCCAAAAACAGACACGTTATTGCATAGAATTCAAGTGATAAAAGATCAATACCCTTCTATACAAATTACTGAGAGAATGGATTCATTAACTACGGGTATGCGTTACTTTTCTGGTGAATCTCGAGATGATTATGGTTTGAAAGCAGTAATGTTTCACTACGAATTAACAAATAATAATTTGGTGAAGTTGGAGAAAAACATTGCAGTTCCTGGAATCACCGGAAATAAATCGCCTGTATCACTGAGTTTTGATATTTCTAAGTTGCCATTAGGGCTTGAGGATGAGGTTGTTTATTATTTTATGGTGTATGATAACGACGGCGTTAATGGATCCAAGTCTTCTAAGTCAGCTACATTTAGATACAAGGTTCCTACGGCTCAAGAGTTGTTTGAGAAAAGGAAAGAAGACAAGGAGAGCTCTAAAGAAGAGTTGAATGAATTATTGAATGAAGCGACAGAGTTTAATGAACGTATCGATCGATTGAAAAAGGATGTATTGAATTCTAAAAACAGTGGGTGGAAAGAAAGTCAACAACTGGAGCAATTAAAAGAACAGCGTTCTTCCTTGGAGAAACGAATGGAGCAGCTGAAAGAGAAAATGACTAAGTCGTTCGAAGAAAAAAATAATTTGAGTCCTGCAGAGGAAAGGTTATTGAAAAAACAGGAACTCTTAGAGGACTTGATGGACGACATAATGGATAAAGAATTAGAGGACTTACTCAAGCAGTTAGAGGATTTAATGAATAATCAAGAGAAAGAGGGTGTACAAGATGTTTTTGAGGAAATGGAGCTTTCTGCTGAAGACATGGAGCGTCAACTAGATAGAACAATGGAAATGCTCAAAAAAATGGATGTGGAGGAGCGGATTGAAGATATTCAGAAAGGCCTGGATAAACTTGCGGAGGAGCAACAAGAACTGAAGAAGGAGTTAGAGCAGAAGGGAGATAAAGATAGAATAAGTAAAGAACAAGAAAGATTAAAAGAGGAGTTTAACAGACTAGAAGAAGAATTAGAAGAGGTTTTAGAGAAAAATGACGAGTTGAAGAGGCCATTGGATTTAGATGAGCTTAAGGAGGACAGAAAAGAGGTGAATGAAAAAATGAGTGAAGCTGAAGAAAATTTAGAAAAGAAGAAAGATAAAAAGGCTGGCGATGCTCAAAAGGCTTCATCTGAGAAAATGAAGGAAATGTCTGATAAGATGGAGGCAATGACAGCCAAAAGCCAGCAACAACAAAAAGGGGAGGATATAGAGTCGTTAAAGCGCTTGTTAAAAGCATTGATGGGCCTTAGCTTTTCGCAGGAGGACGTAATGGATAACTTTGAACAGACGTCTGTTTTAAGCCCTTCTTGGGGGGGGTATGGCCGTGAACAGCGCAATATAATGGATAACACCAAACCGGTTGAGGATAGTTTGCGCGCGTTAGCAGATAGAGTACCAAAAATATCGAAGTTTGTGAATACAGAATTATCCACGATTAATTTAAATTACAATAGCTTACCTGATGATTTGGATGAACGCAGAAAGCGTGAGCTCGGAGTTAAACAGCAATATGTAATGACCTCTTTTAATAATTTAGCGTTGTTTCTGAACGAATCACTAGAGGAGATGCAAAGGGAAATGCAGAGTATGATGGCTGGTAGTGGTTCATGTGATAAACCTGGTGGAAAAGGTAAGGGGAATAGTGGGGAAATGGATGGGTTGAAGGAGATGTTGAAGAAACAATTGGGAGAAATGGAAAAAGGTTCAAACCCTGGAGGAGAAAAACCAGGCGAACAACCTGGGTCGAAGCCAGGAGAGAAATCTGGTGGAATGCTTCCCTTGGGCGCTAAAGAAGCGGCTCAAATGGCTGCACAACAGAGTGAGATTCGTCGAAAACTAGAAGAACTAAAGAAGGATTTAAACAAGGATGGTAAAGGAACCGGAAATCAGTTAAATGAATTATTGAAGGAGCTAGAAGAGCAAGAGGAGAGTCTAATTAATAAGGAGTGGAACAAAGAGCTTATTTCGCGTCAAAAGGAAATAATTACAAAGTTATTGGAAAGCGAAAAGGCACTAGAAGAAAGAGGCTTTGAAGAAGATAGGGAAAGTAAATCAGGAAAAGATGAAAATTTTAGTAACCAAATAGAATTTCTTGAGTATAAGAAACGAAAAGAAAAACAAATTGAGCTTTTGAGAACGCTTGATCCGACATTTAATAAGTATTATCGCGAGAAGGCGAATGATTTTTATAATCGTATTTATTAAAGCTAATCATGGCTCCTAAATGAGGTGTAGAATGAACACAAATTTTAAAGTTATAGAGGCAATTTCTTTCCCGTCGGATGTGAATGAATTAACGAAAGCCGAATCTCTAGTTGATAAAATTTGTCAATTACTTGCGGTGAACGAAGATTATTATGGAAACGTTTTAGTTGCGGTAACTGAAGCAGTTAATAATGCGATTAAACATGGAAACAAAAACGATAAAAAGAAATTAGTAAGTATAGAGGTGAGCGACGCCCAGAGTGAGTTCAGTATACAAGTTAAGGACGAAGGAGGAGGGTTTGATTTCAATGATTTGCCAGATCCCACCTCACCCGAAAATATTGAGAAGGAAAATGGACGCGGTATATTCTTGATGAAGTCGTTAGCAGATAAAGTAGAGTTCCAGGATAATGGTCGTGATGTTGTTCTAACATTTAGCAAGGGATGAAATGGTTGATATTGAATATATAGAAGAAGTTCCGGGTCTCGATCCGGATTTTTTTTTGGATTGGTTAAGTAAAGTTGTTAATGAAGAGCAGAAGCTGTTGGGCGACGTTATACTTGTGTTGGGGGATGATGAATGGCTCCGTAGTTTTAATGTTAAGTATTTGAATCATGATTATTATACAGACATTATTACGTTTGATTATTCAACGAATGATTTAGTTAGTGGGGATTTGCTAATAAGTGTGGAACGGGTTAATGAGAATGCGGTTTTGAACGGTGTGACCTTTAAGGATGAATTAAACAGAGTTGTTGTTCACGGCGTTTTACATTTATGTGGATATGTTGATAAATCACCGAGTGAGTCTAATCAAATGACACAAAAGGAGAATTATTACTTAAGCCTGTTGTAAATTTGTTCCACGTGAAACCTTAGAAATATATGTTAAAAGAGTATGATGTTATAGTTGTTGGTGCTGGTCACGCTGGCTGTGAGGCGGCTAATGCAGCAGGCAAATTGGGCGCTAACGTGTTGTTGATTACAATGAACATGAACACCATAGCTCAGATGAGTTGTAACCCAGCTATGGGGGGGGTTGCGAAAGGCCAAATTATTCGTGAAATAGATGCCTTAGGTGGTGGCTCTGGTGTCGTGAGCGATTTAAGCGCGATTCAATTCCGTATGCTTAATAGAAGTAAGGGCCCAGCTATGTGGTCGCCGCGAACACAGAATGACAGAATGCGCTTCGCCGAAGAGTGGAGGCTTTTATTAGAGCGCAATCAAAACGTAGATTTTTGGCAGGATATGTCTGTTGGAGTGATCGTAAGATCAGGAAAGGCAATTGGGGTCCGTACGAGTATGGGAACTGAGGTTTTTGGTAAATCTGTGGTTTTAACTAGTGGTACTTTTCTAAACGGTTTGATCCATTTAGGAGAGAAACAGTATGGAGGAGGAAGGGCTGGAGAAAGAGCGTCACATGGAATAACAGAATGTTTAGTGGATTTAGGTTTTGAGGTTGGCCGAATGAAAACAGGAACTCCGCCTCGCGTTGATGGTCGTTCCTTAGATTATACGAAGATGGAAGAACAACCTGGTGACGATGCACCAGAGAAGTTTTCCTTCCGAGATACAAAACCCTTGTCAAAACAAAGAGCGTGTCATATTACCTATACTAATCCGAGTACACATGAACTTTTAAAAGAGGGCTTTGATAGAAGCCCTATGTTTAACGGCGCTATACAATCAATTGGCCCTCGATATTGCCCTTCCATAGAAGACAAGATTAATCGTTTTGCAGAGCGTGACCGACATCAAATTTTTGTAGAACCAGAAGGGTGGAATACTATTGAAATTTATGTAAATGGTTTTAGTACAAGCTTGCCTGAAGACGTGCAGTATCGTGCGATGTGTACAATACCTGGCTTCGAAAATGTTAAAATGTTTAGACCGGGTTACGCAATCGAATACGACTATTTCCCCCCTACTCAGTTGAAACACACATTAGAAACAAAAATAGTTGAAGGTCTTTATTTTGCTGGCCAGATTAACGGTACAACGGGATATGAAGAAGCGGCCTGTCAAGGTTTAATGGCTGGGATTAATGCAGCTCGGAAAGTAGCGAAAAAGGATCCTTTTGTTTTGTCCCGAAGCGATGCATATATAGGCGTTTTAATTGATGATTTAATTACAAAGGGTACTGAAGAGCCTTATAGGATGTTTACTTCTCGAGCGGAATATAGGATATTACTTCGTCAAGACAATGCAGACTTAAGATTAACGCCAATAGCTCATAGCATAGGTATGGTAAATGATTTCGAGCTCCAACGTGTACATCAGAAACAAGAAGGAACGGATAAGATTAAGCGTTTCCTTTCGAAGACGGGTGTAACGCCTGAAGAGGCTAATTCTAAATTGGAAGAATTAAGCTCCTCTCCAATAAAGCAACAAGTGAAATTAGATAGTTTGATTACACGACCGCATGTTACTATGAATGTTTTGAAAGCGATGTCGAAAGAGGCAAATAAGTTTCTTGAGGAATATGATTCTTCAGTGGTGGAACAAGCTGAAATTCAGTTAAAATACGAAGGTTATATTAATAGAGAGCAAGAGGTAGCGGACAAACTGAATAGACTAGACAGTGTTACTATACCGAGTGGTTTAGATTATACAAAGCTTGGATCTTTAAGTTCTGAGGCCATTCAAAAGTTGACTTCTATTCGACCTGAGAATATCGGCCAGGCTTCTCGTATAAGTGGAGTGAGTCCTAGTGATATTAATGTCTTATTGATATATTTGGGCCGTTAGTTTCACGTGAAACATCCAATCAATGAATAAACTATCAGAGTGCCCCGTTTGTTTACATGCGACCTATATTCCATTCATGGAGGTGGTGGATCACATGATAACAAAAGAGCAGTTTTCTATCGTATCCTGTGAACAGTGTGGTTTTCATTTTACGAATCCAATCCCAACGAAAGAAAGAATTGGGGCTTATTATAAAGGTGATGAATATGTATCCCATTCTTCTTCATCAAAGGGGTTAATTAACCGTTTATATGGTTTAGTGAGGAAGCGTACACTACAACAGAAGGCGTCTTGGGTGAAGAGGCATGCTTCAGGTCTGGAGCTGTTAGATGTGGGGTGTGGAACAGGTCATTTTTTAAATGCTGCTAAGGCAAGTGGTTATTCCATCACGGGTATTGAACCCGATCAAGATGCGCGGGCTTTTGCACTAAAGGAGAATAATATTGATGCTTTGGGTCAAGAAGTTCTCTACGAATTGCGTGAGCAATCTTTTGATATTATTACTATGTGGCATGTTCTAGAGCATGTGTATGACTTGCGGAAAGATGTAGAGCAATTGACGAAACTTTTGAAGTTGGGAGGAACCATTTTTATCGCAGTACCAAATATGGGCTCATATGATGCCCAGTATTACAAGTCTCTTTGGGCTGCTTATGATGTGCCGAGACACTTGTATCATTTCCAAGAAAAAGATATAAGATCATTGTTTAATGATTTTGATTTTGACGTCGTTGAGGTATTACCAATGAAGTACGATGCTTTTTATGTATCAATGCTTTCTGAAAAATACAAAAAGGGAAGTTTAATGAATGCATTAAAAATTGGGCTCAAATCAAACCGTTTGGCAAAAAAGTTTGGTTATTCGAGTCAAGTCTACGTTTTGAAAGGTAAATAAGCAAATAAACCCCTCAAATTTCAACGATAATCTAGTGGCGAAGGGAAACACCTTAATGAGCGCGAGAAAGCGGGCTAAAACAAGTTAATTATTTAACAAAAAACAAGTTAAATTAACTAATCTATAATTTTTAGTTTACCTGTCCGCTCATCATAAGTTAATTGATGAACCTTAGTCGGTTGGATAGCACTTCTCTCCACGAGTTCATCTGTAAGTCGATACTCGACGAAATTATCCTGATACAATGCCTTAGGAACCGATGTCAAATCGATGACATAGTTAGATTGGAAGTACCCATCCTTAGAAATGATTAGTTTGTATTTAAATCCTGGTGCAAGATAAAAGCAGAGTTTCTTTTTTTTACTTACCAGCTGAAAGCTTATATCTTCTTCACACGAAACAGATATCAAAAAAGGCTTAAGTGTACGATTGTTATGTTGTGTCTTAATAGAAAGTTTAAGAAATTTTTCTTGACTGCTTGCGAGGTATGTGCTGATCACGAACAAGAAAAAGAGTATCCATCGCATGATGTAAAGTTAATGCTATCCAATTTATTAAACACATTTATTGATTACTTTTACAAAGCTTTAACAAATAATCATGGAGAAGATTCAGAACTATATAAATGGTGTGTTTTTAGCGCCGAAGAAGAATGTTTATTTTGACAATATCGAACCAGCGACAGGTAAAGCATATTGCCAAATTCCTAATTCTGATGATGCGGACGTAGAACTTGCTGTAAATTCGGCAAAAGAGGCCTTTCCTTCTTGGAGCGGAATGTCCAATGAATTAAGGAGTGATTGGATGATGAAGTTGGCGGAAGGTATTGAAGCTAGAATGGATGAGTTTGTTTCGGCAGAAAGCCGAGATAATGGCAAGCCAATTAAGTTAGCCGCTCACATCGATATTCCAAGAGCTGTTTCGAATTTCAAATTCTTTGCTACCGGGATTGTCCATTATTCTTCTGAGTCACATCTGATGCATGGAGTCGGGGTGAATTATACATTGAGAAAGCCCATTGGAGTTGTTGGTTGTATTTCCCCGTGGAACTTACCGCTTTACCTGTTTTCTTGGAAGATCGCACCAGCAATGGCTGCTGGAAACTGTGTTGTGGCGAAACCTTCTGAAGTAACACCATATACCGCCTATATTTTATGTAAAGTGATGGAGGAAATTAATTTTCCAAAAGGGGTTTTAAATATTGTACACGGTTACGGCCAAAATGCTGGGGATGCGATTGTTCGGCACCCATTGACAAAAGCGATATCTTTTACAGGTGGCACAACAACGGGTAAAGCAATAGCGAGCATTGCCGCTCCGATGTTTAAAAAACTGTCTTTAGAGTTAGGTGGTAAAAACCCAAACATCATTTTTGATGATTGTGATTTTGATGAAATGTTAAGCACAACCATGCGTTCTAGTTTTGCTAATCAGGGACAGATATGTTTATGTGGTTCGCGGATATTTGTTCAACGTGGGATTTATGAAAAATTTAAAACAGCGTTTGTTGAGAAGGTGAGAAAAGCAAACGTTTCTTTCCCTACAGACCCTGAGGCCCATTTGGGTGCGGTAGTTTCTCGACCACACATGGAGAAAGTATTAAGTTATATTGAGCTAGCGAAAGAAGAAGGAGGCATTGTTTTAGCTGGAGGCCATCAGGTATTCTTAGATGCTCCATATAATAATGGCTTCTACATCGCACCAACAGTAATAGAAGGGTTGGATTATATGTGTCGCACGAACCAAGAAGAGATTTTTGGCCCTGTAGTAACGTTAACACCTTTTGATTCAGAAGAGGACGCACTGCGCATGGCTAATTCAACAGAATATGGGTTAAGCGCCACAATTTGGACGAGAGACTTGCAACGTGCTCATAGAATGGCTGATCAAGTGCAAGCGGGTATCGTATGGCTAAATTCTTGGCTTGTTCGCGACTTAAGAACCCCCTTTGGAGGTGTTAAATCATCTGGCGTTGGAAGAGAGGGAGGATGGGAAGCACTTCGCTTTTTTACAGAAGCAAAAAATGTTTTTGTTAAATATTAGAATGCCAACGTGTTAAACAAAAAAAGACGACCACGTATGATCGTCTTTTGTACCCGGGGCCGGAATCGAACCGGCACGCCCGAAGGCACAGGATTTTGAATCCAGCGCGTCTACCAGTTCCGCCACCCGGGCATTAGGAATTGGGTCCGCAAATTTAAACAAATAATTTCCCCTACAACGTCAAGCGGCAAATATTTTTTTAGCTAAAGCCCCATCAAGAAAGATAAAACTTAAAGCTTAATTTTCGTTTTAGACAATAAAAGTGAAATTTTTAACTTTTCAAACACCAATTGTTTTAAAAATCGGAATTTAACTACATTTGTTCCAAAGCGATACACATGAAAAGAACTTCAGAAATCGAGAAAAAGCTGGATGAGTTGCTCGAAAAATATGAATTAATCGGGCAATCTACAGAAAGCTACTTAGAAGGCTTATTGTATTCAAATCCCTTAGGTTATTGGGATTACATTCAAACAGAAGCGCTATTGAGTTTACAGTGTCCAAGGACTGATTTTCCTGATGAGCTGATTTTTATTATGTACCATCAAGTTACGGAGTTATACTTTAAATTGTCTCTACATGAATTGGAACAAATTGCGTATAATGGTAAAAACATATCAAAAGCAGGACAGGACTTAGGATGGCTTGAAGAGTTAGATTCTGGATATTTTGAGCGCAGGTTAAAACGTGTAAACGCTTATTTTGAGGCCTTGACGAAGTCATTTGATATTATGGTTCAAGGAATGGAGCCGGAACAATTTCTAAAGTTCAGAATGGCGTTGTTGCCAGCAAGCGGTTTTCAAAGCGCCCAATATCGAATGATAGAAATATGTTCGACTGACTTAATAAACATTGTTTCTTTATCTAAACGTAAAGAACTTCAAGGTGCTACAATTGAACACCAATTTGAGCACATATATTGGAAGGAAGGTGCTACTGAATTGGCCTCTGGAAAAAAGACACTCACACTAAAAGAATTTGAGCGTAAATATACTGATCAACTTTTGGGATTGGCTAAGCGGTTCGAAAACCGAAATATGTGGCAAAAATTCGTTGAGTTGAATGAAAAAGGTCTGGTCACTGAAGAATTGAAAAACGAATTGCGCCAACTTGATGTAAATGTGAATATAAATTGGCCTCTAGTACACTATAAATCAGCAGTTCGCTACTTATCTTCTGATAAAAAGGACGATGATACAGCTGCCACAGGTGGAACAAACTGGCAAAAATACTTACCTCCCAGGTTTCAGAAACGAATATTCTTCCCAACTTTATGGTCTGAAAAAGAAAAAGAAGAGTGGGGAAAATCATGGGTAGACGATGTAAAAAAGAGTTTGGGTTAAGACAACTTCGATACTTAACGTTGGGTCTTGTTTGCTCTTTGTTTAGTCTGTTGAATTCTTGTACGAATGATGTAACTCCAGTCGATAAAGGAATGCCCAGTGAAAATAAGGAGGTCGAAAAGGTAGCCGACTCCATATTTGGGTTCTCAAAAAAGGATGTTGAAATTTATTTTGATACCATCCAAGAAGGATGGACGTTGAGTCACATGCTACTTCCCCACAATGTCTCTCAGTTTCAAGTTAATTTGTCTGATGTAAAAATGAAAGACTCCACAGTGGGCTTGAATTATGTGGTCGCTGGAAAGCCTTACGCGGTGGTTTATGTTCTCGGAGACACCTCCAAAATAGCGCGCTATGTGGTGTACGAGCCAGATGTATATTCATATGTTACATTTGATTATTCAACAGACTCTGTGGTGGTGACCAAAACAAAAAAGGCTGTGCATGTTCAGGAGCGAATTATTTCAGGGGAAATTATTAAAAATTCGAACCTATCCGTGGAGATAAACAAGCAAGTAGATACCTATGCATTAACAGCAGCACTAGCCGATGGTATTGAAAGCATCTATGCATGGAGTATAGACTTTTTTAAGCTTCAAGAAGGAGATAAATTTATTGTTGTTTACGAAGAAAAAACAATCGATGGTGTTGCTCACGGGGTTGGTGACATTAAACACACCTGGTTTGAACATAGTGGATCAGGTAAGTATGCGTTTTTATACACAACGGATTCATCCGCCAATATGAAGGGGTATTATGATGAGCAAGCACGTGAAATGAAGCGTCCGTTTTTAATGTCTCCCGTAAAGTTTGCGCGCATGACCTCTGCTTATAATTTGAATCGGATACACCCTATATACAAGCAAAAACGCGCGCATCTTGGCACAGATTACGCGGCACCAACAGGCACACCAATACTTGCGACAGCGGATGGAACGGTAATTAAAGCTTCACGTAGTGGTGGAAACGGTATTTATGTAAAACTCCGTCACAACTCAGTTTACGAAACACAATATCTTCATATGAGTAAACATGGAGAAGGTATTCGCGAGGGAGTGCGTGTTAGGCAAGGACAAGTGATTGGTTATGTGGGATCAACAGGCGCGGCAACAGGTCCACATGTCTGCTACCGGTTCTGGAAAAACGGAAAGCAAGTTGACCATCGGGCTGAAAAATTTCCAAATTCAGAACCGATGAAGAAGGAGTTGATACCTGATTATTTGAAATATATTGAAACGCCAAAAAAGAAACTAGACGACTTAATTTCTAATTTTAACTAGTTTTTACCGCCCTTTGTTCCGTTTGTTTTTCTCTCTTTCTCTTCGCTCGGAAAGCCATTTAGGAATTGGCTTACTTCCGGCTGAGGATGTTGGGTTTGTCTGACGCCCCTCGTCTAATAATTTAGGAATCAACTCTGGTCGTTTTGCTTTTTTCAATTGTGCCCGAATCCAGTTTTGATTTTCTTTCTTATACCAAAAAAAGAAGCGGTGTTGGTTTTGTTTTTGTTCACGTGTTTTGGCGGTATAAACAGGTTTTAAAGTGTAAGGATGAACACCTGCATAATAAATAACCGTAGCCACCGTCATTGGGGTTGGTGTAAAGTCTTGGACTTGTTCTAGTTGAAACCCCATGTCTTTCGTTTCTGCAGCTAAATTAGCCATGTCCTGCTCTTCACACCCTGGATGTGAGGAAATAAAATAGGGAATCAATTGTTGCTTTAACCCGTGTTTTGCTTGGATTTTATCGTACTTTTCCTTGAACGAATGGAAATGTTTGAATGAAGGTTTGCGCATTATTCGCAAGGTGTCGTCACTGGTGTGTTCAGGGGCAACTTTTAAGCGACCACTAACGTGGCGGGTAACCACTTGTTCAATATATTCATCGTGATTTCCGTCTTCATTATTTTTATTAAATTCATCCACCAATAAGTCATAGCGAATTCCAGATCCAACAAACGCTTTTTTCACTTTAGGATTGGCATCAATTTTACGATAGAGCTGCGTCATATCGCTATGATTGGTATCCAAATTACTGCATATAACGGGGTGAATACAGCTTGGGCTAGTACACTTGGCACAAATGGCTTCGTCTTTCCCCTTCATTCTGTACATGTTCGCTGAAGGCCCCCCGATGTCGGAAATGTACCCGCGGAAGTCTGGATCTTGCGTTACTTGCTCAACTTCCCTCAAAATAGAAGCTTCGCTTCGAGAGGCGATAAACTTTCCTTGATGTGCAGATATTGTGCAAAAACTGCAACCCCCAAAACACCCACGATGTGTGTTGACAGAGAACTTAATCATATCGAAAGCAGGAATTGCCCCTCTTTTTTTGTACTTGGGGTGAGGCATCCGGGTGTATGTCAAGTCGAACGATTGATCTATTTCTCCTTCCTCCATTGTTTTATAAGGAGGATTAATAACAAGTGTATAGCTACCAATCTTCTGAGTAATCCGATTGGCTTGCCATTTATTCGACTCAACTTCTACAATTTTAAAGTTAGCCGCATATTTCAACTTGTCTTCTAAACATGCTTCATGGGAAGCAAGTTCAACGGTTTTCCAGTTTTTATTTTTCGGCAACTCCTCTGTTTTTGGCTGAAGAAATGATGTTTGTTTAATTGTTTTTAACGATTCAAATGGCACCCCTTTTTTTAATAGCTGGAGAATCTCTCGAAGTGGTTGGTCGCCCATCCCATACACAAGCATGTCTGCCTTTGAGTCAACAAGTATAGACGGCATTAACTGGTCACTCCAATAATCATAATGGGTAACACGACGTAATGAGGCCTCTATTCCTCCTATTAAAACAGGAACATCAGGATACAGTTCTTTTAATATTTTGGCGTAGGTAATCGTTGCATAATCTGGTCGAAACCCCGCTTCTCCTCCTGGAGTATATGCATCTGTTGACCGAAGCCGTTTATTCGCCGTATAATGGTTCACCATAGAATCCATGCACCCAGCAGTAACGCCAAAGAAGTAATTAGGCTTTCCAAATTTCTTGAAATCACGCAAATCGTCTTTCCAATTAGGTTGAGCAACAATTGCTACGCGAAACCCCTCATCCTCTATGATACGGCCGATCACAGCTGTTCCAAAAGACGGGTGGTCAACATAAGCATCCCCGGAAATTAACACAACGTCAATATCCTCCCAACCGCGCTTCTCGACTTCTTTCATTGTCAGCGGTAACCAATCTGTTATAGGCCTCAATTCCATAGTGCAAAGTTACATTAAAGGTTTGAGGTTGCAAAAACCAAAATGTATTGAGAAGGACAGTGGTGTTAAGAGAATATATTTTTTACCTTTACTTCATATGTCAATCACAAAGTAGAACCAATGAAAATCAAATTCGCAGGAGCAGCAAAAACAGTTACACGAATTAAATGCCTTGTTGAATTATGGGATACTAAAAAGGTTTTACTTGATTGCGGAGTGTGTCAAGGTCTTGGAAAGCAGACCTATGGGCTGAATGACAACGATGTTGTTATTCCTGAGCGCGGTGAATGTTTTGAGCTATAATGAAAAGAGTTGGTGTCATATTTTTATCTTGTGTTTTTTGGGTTTCTTGCTCGCATGAAGTAACTCAGGAAGTTGAGAAAGAGCAGATTGAATTTATAGAGGAAGAAATAATTCATCCCTTGACTTTTTCTGAACCAAACCTATTTAATGTTAGTTTCCCTAATTGGTTTAATCCAACAATGGTTGCTGAAAAAGCAATTGATTCAGTATACTTAGATGTGTATTTGTTGGACTGGAAATCAGATTCGACGTTTAAAAAAGAGTTGGATTATTCTTTCGCCTATAATTTTACGAGTGAGGGCTGTGTGAAGAAGGTACAATTCATGGACTATTATGAGTTGGCTCAAATATTAAAAGTTTCTTTTCTTTATCCTACTCCACCGGACTCTCTCGGGTACTCTTTACCTAGGATTGAAAAGGTGAAGAGTACACTTGTGGGTAAGAAGGGCGCACAACTTTTTCGAACGGCATTCGATTTACAGCGGTTTGATCGTTTAGAGTTCAAAGTGGGGCCAACTGGATCTTTGAATTTTGTGAATACAACATCTATAGAAAAAGAAATGCATATTTATATTTCCAACGCTGAAAATCAAAACATTCTGTTTGTGGACAAACTTGAAACAAACAAAGAAGATGTTTTTTATTACGGGTTACCACTGCAATACGAAAAGGCGTTTGGTTTAACAGATTTAGTAAATGAAGATGTTCTTGCTGAATTTAAGTTTTATGAAAACACCACCTTTCCCAGTAGAGATAAACGAAGTGAACAGGGGCTGAACCTAAAGGGAACATATATTTATAGTCCAAAGGGATTGTGGTTGGCAAAAACCGATAGTGTTTTTACGTCAACAGGAGATTTTGTAAAATTGCTTTCAACGGAAATGGTACGTTCGGATAGAGGCCTTCTGTCAGAGGTTAGGTTCTTAATTGGTGCAACACCGAAGTGCATGCGGCTAAATAAAATAATTGAAGTTAACTATGTCTTTCGTAAAGATTAAGTAGGTTGAGGGTTCAAGGGATATATTTTGTTGTAACGCTAGTTACTGGGTTGGTTGTTCAACTTGTTCCATACATAGGCTGGCAATTGGAATATTTGCCTGGGGATTTAGGGGACACGCGGTTTAATTTATTTATACTCGAACATGGTAAACAATATTTTTTTGGGGAGGTTGATAATTATTGGAGCGCGGGGTTTATGTACCCAGAACCAGAGGTTATTTCTTTATCAGACAATCTACTAGGGACAGTACCGATTTATGCAGTGTTTCGGTTATTTGGCGCATCAATATTTACCAGTTTTCAACTTTGGGCGGTTGTGTTGGCCGTGCTCAATTTTAGTAGTGCATATGCGTTGTTGCAGAAACTCTTGAAAAACCCTTTGGCTGCGGCTCTTGGAGCTTATGTTTTCGCTTTTTCAGTAGGTTTAGCAGCTCAGATGAACCATGCTCAAATGTATCCACGTTTTGCTATTCCGCTATCATTGTTGTTTTTGATAATCTGGTTGGAGAAAAAAACGTGGCGGTATTTTATGTTGTCGCTTTCCCTTGTCGTTTACCAGTTTTACTGTGGCATTTACCTTGGGTTTATGCTCGTAATTCCTTTTGCGGTCGTAGGAATAAATTATGGTTGGAAAGAGCGAAAAGCACTGGTTGCAGCTCTTCAGCCTCCCCGACAAATGATGTTATATGCGTTTGCTATTGTGGTAAACGTTGTTGGGTTATTGGTTTTGTTTCTTCCTTATATACGCAGGGCTAGAACAAGCGCTTTGTTTGATTATTCTCAGATAGTAGGGTCCTTACCGACACCAATGAGTTATGTTTCTGCGCCTCCCGGAACGTTAGCCCATGAATATTTGGTTTCCACAACTAGCCACTACTCTGCCTTTTGGGACCATTGGATTTTTCCTGGATGGCTTGCGTTGGGCGCCTTTGTATTTGTTGCAGTGCGCCTTTTTGTAAGGAGAACTTATTTTCAATGGACACCACCAAACCGTAGTTTTGTGATTGCCGGTGTTATTACTTGGTTTGTTTTTCTTCGATGGGGAGAGGCATCACTATATTATTTTGTTCAATTGTTTCCCGGGTTTTCCGCTATGCGTTCATTGACCCGAATTATTAACATTGAACTCCTTTTCTTTGGTCTTTCTTTGGGCGTATTGGTTGTAATGCTGATACAAAAAACAACTGTCAAATGGAGACCCTATGCTTTTCTATTCTTTTTAACCCTCTTGGTGTTGGATAATTATGTTAATCCTGAGTCGGTGCTGAGAACTTCAAAATCGGTGTTTATTGAGCGTCACAATGAAATGATGGCAAAACTTGAGCATCTTTCTAAGGAGGAGGTTGTTTCTTATGAACCTATAGAAATACATGAACCGATTGCTCACATACAATTAGATGTAATGCTTGCCGCACAAGCGTTAAAGTTGAAGTCTGTAAATGGTTATTCTGGATCCGCCCCGCTAGGTTTTCATAGGTATTGGGTTCAACCAAATGAGGAAAATAGACTGTTCTATTTTGAACGGTTTGAACGGTACAAGTTGAAAGAGGTAGTTGTTATTCAGTAAACGAACTCAATTACTTCAATAAAGAAATAATTATTTCTTTTTCTTGTTCCCAATTGAGTGCTTGATGGGCCATCTTACAATTCTGAGAGAGCCGTAATAACTCGTGTTCATCAGATAGCATTTCCTGAAGAGTTACAGCGATGTTGTGCGGAGTAATTGACTCTATAGTTTTTCCTAGACCATATTGGTTTACGAGCTTCATTGTTTCAGGAAGTGCGGATACTAAAATAGGAATGCCATTTTTGATATAATCAAAGATCTTATTTGGTAGTGAGTAATGATAACTCATGGAATCACCTTTTTCTAAACTTACACCTATGGTTGCCGTTTGAGTTAGCGCATCTAATTGCTCGAAGGGTACTTTTCCAAGAAGTTGAACTTTTTCGGATAGTTCGTTTACCAAAACAAGCCGTTCAACCTCCTGAAACACATCGCCATCTCCAATAATCATCAGTTTTGCATGGTCGATATGCTTCATCGCGAGCACTAACTCTTCTAATCCACGATTCATATTAACAGCCCCTTGATAGAGAATAATTTTGTTTACTAATGCTAGCGAGTGCTGCACATCCTTTCTTAAAGGCAAATTGCGTAAAACGTGAACGTGTACACCATACTTCTCGGAATAATGCGCTGCAATCGGCTCGCTTACTGTAAACACGGTCCTTAACTTTGGAAATATGGTACGTTCAACTCTTGTCCAAAAGCTCTTCACAAAAGGACGCTTCGACAGCTCTGGAACTTCCGTAAAAAGTTCATGTGAATCATAAACTAAGTGGGTTTTTTTAACTTTTGAATACATAAACCCTGCACATAGTGTATCCAAATCTACGGACCAAACTAGGTCGAACCGACGAAATAATAAAAACCAATAAAGGCGGATATTGTGGTTCGCATAGAACAAAAAACCCTTGTTAAAGAGCAGTTGAAAGCGCTTTGTTCTATACGTTCGCTCTAGTGGCACACTGTTTTTCAAGCGTCTTCCAACTAATAAAACATCATATCCCAGCTCTTGGAGCGTAAGCGCAACCTTGTGGACGCGTTGATCTGTTGACAAGTCGTTGGTAACAGTTATTATGGCTCTCTTAGACAAAATAGTTTAAAATAATGTACTTTTGATATGAGGTGCTAATTTACATGGAAATTCTTAGTGCACGCAAAATAGTATTTAGAGAATTGGACAAGTAGTGCATAAATGCAAGTAGTTCAACAAAAAAGAAATAAAACAAAAGAGGCTGTGAGCGGAAACCTGAAGGTGCAACACATCAAACGAACTCAGCTCGATGAGAAAAAGTGGGATGCGTGTATTCAAACATCGTCCTTTCCAACATTATATGCGCTTGCTTGGTACTTGGATAATGTCTCCCCTAACTGGGAAGCATTAATTATAGGCGATTACGATTATGTTTTTCCCTTAACGGTTAAGCGGAAATTAAAAACCATTAAATATATTGGAGCTCCTCCTTTTTGTCAACAACTAGGAGTGTTTGGAAACGACCCTATTACGCAAGAGATTATCGATCTGTTTTTAGGTGCTATTCCCTCTTTTTATGTACGGCAGGATATTGCACTAAATCACAGCAATCCTTTTCATGAAGGATGTTCGCTACGCGATAATTTTGTAGTGTATGCGACACAAGATTTTAAGGCGGGATATTCCAGTCAAACAAAACGAAATTTAAAAACTGCTTCAAAATATCCACTATCAATTGACTGGAATATAGATTTTCTTTCTGTTATCGATTTGTTCGTTGCGAATAAGGGAAGGGAAATAGATACGATAGATTACAGTCTGTTAAAAGATGTTTGTGGAGTTGCCTTGAATAAATCAGTACTTCATTCTGTAGGTGTAAAATTAGATGGAGTGTTGGTGTCGGGCGCACTATTTGTTGAATTTCAACAACGCTGGTATATGATTATGTTGGCGAGTTCCAAAAAAGGGAAAGAGAGCCTAGCGTCTACGATCATAATAGACGAGGTGATTCAAAAATTAATACCAAAACAATTTGCTTTAGACTTTGAAGGGTCTAGTATTCCTTCATTAGCCCGATTTTATAGTGGTTTTGGTGCCAAAAACGAACCGTATCAAATGTTCACGAACCGAATTTTTTAAAACACTACAATGCTTGCGATTTGTATACCGGTGTATAATTTTGATGTTAATCCTCTGATCAACGCGTTGGTAACAGAGATTTCTTCATTTCAAATTCCGTGCGAAATCGTTGTTATTGATGATTGTTCGAATGCGAAATTTCGTTCTATGAATGCGCCCATCGAGCAGCACGTAAAGTATGTAGAACTTTCTAAAAATGTCGGCCGTGCAAAAATTAGAAATTTGTTTTTGGATCACACAGAGCAAGAGCAGTTGCTCTTTTTAGACGGAGATTCATTGATTATTTCTTCCGCGTTTTTGCGCACTTATTTAGATGCATTAAGTCCAAGCCTTCCGGTGATATGTGGAGGTCGGACGTATCCAGAGGAGCGTCCTTCAAGACGACAGTTACTTCGTTGGAAATATGGAATTCAGCGAGAGTTTAAGTCAGCAATTCAAAGGTCACATTATCCAAACGAGTCGTTTATGACGAACAATTTTCTGATTAATCGTGAATTACTCGAGAATATTCGATTTGATGAGCGCCTTACAGATTACGGTCATGAAGACACTTTGTTTGGAATTGAATTGATGCGAGCAGGAATTACCATAAAACATATAGAAAATCCAATATTAAATGGTGATATCGAAACAAATGAGTTGTTTTTATCCAAGACTGAACGAGCGGTTGAAAACTTGGTGTTGTTAATGCATCACTATGAGTTTCCTGCTGAATTAGAAAAAGAGGTCCTACTATTAAGGACTGCGAAAAAACTGAAATCGTTGAGTGGGTTGATCTATTGGTTGCACAAGCTAACGGCCCCGGTGTTCTTGTTTTTTCTTAAGAGAGGCGTTGTTAGCTTAGCCTGTTTCTCTTTTTATAAGCTGGGATATTTTACGATCAAAAACAAGAATTTCATCTCAATACCGGTTGGAAGGGCCGAAATTCATTGAACATTTGAGCCCTTTTCCTGAGCAATGATATAGGCAAGTAGATTCATAACAATGATAGAGACGTTTATCAATACTGATAAAACGGCCATGTTTAAAATCTATTTTAAAGGAGAAACCGCTAAAAGCAATGATAAGGCCCTCATGGTAGTAATCACAACAACGATTAACAGCCAAGTATGATTAATTGCGCCGTATCCGACAGTCAGGCCGCCAAGACATCCAACAACTAACAATACCGTACTGATTATAGTATAACGGGTCTCTTCAAGGTTTCCATTGAACATCTTGTCCCAAAAACCATTTTGTGTAATTATTTCATTAGACATTACTTACTTTTTAATGTGTTCAACAAATAGAGTAAGACTGAACCAATTAAAAATGACAAAACACAGGATTACAAGCTGATATTTGTCAGTTTACTAATTAGCTGTTCAAAAGGAGTTGATTTTAACTACTTGTTTTTATTGTGTTTACATTAACTTTGTACAACATTACTAACAAGTAGATGACGATGTTGAAGGAAGTTGAGGTGCCATCGGCAAAAATATCCATTAGAGAAGATGGTGTTATGCACGTGCACATTAAGGTGAGCTCTTCATTTGAAATGGAAAACTCGAAAGAAATTTTTGAGGCACGAGAGTCTATCTCCGAAGGAAGGAAATACCCTATTTTATACACTTCTGAATACAGGTTTTTAACACCTTCAAAGGAGGTGAAAGAATATATTTCATCTAGGCCTAGAACAGGACTTGTACTTGCGGATGGATTTGTTATTCGGAGTTTTTCACAACGATTGGCGGCCAAAATTTATTTAAAACTAAATAAACCTGAAGTGCCAACGGGTTTTTTCTCTACGGAGGAGGAAGCTATAGAGTGGCTAAAGGGGTTTGTTCAGAAATAGGAATGGCTAAGCACGATGAATATAACGCATAACCTCAAACGTAATATTTGTGAATAACAATTTCGAATGGGCGTTACGCAGGACACTATAATGGGCGTCATCAAATAACTTCATAAACGGAAGAACATTATTTCCAGAAATAAATCGCGCAAACTTTTCTAAGAAAGCTTTTTCCTCTGCAGATGCACGTACCAATTGATTGTCGGTATAGTTTTTCATAATGCTTTGACGCACCATATAGAGGCCGTATTCCAGAAAGTGTTTTTGTTGTTCACGCCCCTTTTCTGACATGTGTGCTGCCCAGTCTAGCATAGGTATCACGTCCTTTTTGTAACACACACGCATTAATTGAATGAAATCTTCTCTGTTTTCATTATTTTCTCCCGCAGCACGCAACATTTCATTCGCTTGATTGACATCACCATTTGCTCGCGAAACAATACTTTGAATCACATCGGTCGACTGAACACCTTGGTTTTTAATGAACTCCGAAAGCGAGTCGTCCGTAAGAGGGCGTGTTTTTAGAAGTTGTGTTCGACTCAAAATGGTAGGCATCATTGATGCTTGGTTTTCTACCAAAAGAATGAATAATGTTTTTGCCGGGGGCTCTTCGATTATTTTCAAGAGTTTATTCGCGCAAGCATCATTCATTGTGTCTGCCATCCAAATAATACTCACTTTATAACCGCCTTCATAGGATTTGAGGGAAAGCTTTTTTATGATCTCTTGACTTTGAAACTTAGAGATGATCGGATTTCTTCCTTTTTCATCAGAGGCTTCAATCCAATTATTTATTGTCAGATAAGGGCTTTTAACAATCTGTTCTTTCCAAAGAGGGAATTGAGGATCAGAGGTGTTGGAAAGCTTTTGAACTGTGGGAAATGTAAAGTGTAGGTCAGGATGTTGTAAATCACGAATTTTATTGCATGAGGGACAGGTTCCACAGCTGTCTTCAGCGGTCCGAGCGTTACAAAATAAGTATTGAACGAAAGCCAAGGCGAGCGGAAGACTTCCAAACCCCATTTTCCCCAAAAACAACTGGGCGTGACTAATACGATCGTTTTGAACGTCTTTAATCAACTGCTGCTTCTGACTTTCTAGCCCTATTACGTCTTTGAACTGCACGATTCAAAAGTACAAAAAAAACACTCCACAAGGATGTGGTGTCGTCTTTTGTCTCAAAGTCTTAATATCTTTGTAGAATGGCAGGATTCTATGTTCACATTCCTTTTTGTAAGAAAGCATGTACCTACTGTGATTTTCACTTTAGCACAACGTTTGAGGCTTACCGAGAGGAGCTTATACTTGCGTTATTAAAAGAGATCGTTTCCAGGAAGGCCTATTTACAAGGAGAGGTGGTAGAGACTATTTATTTTGGAGGAGGAACTCCTTCACTCCTAACACAGGACGAAATAACTAGGATTATTGCAGCTATTCAAGCTAACTTTATTTGCGTGCCAGAGATGGAAGTTACGTTGGAGGCTAATCCAGACGATATTGAACAAAACATGCTAACCCAATGGAAAGCAGCAGGCATAAACCGTTTAAGTATCGGCGTCCAATCATTTGACGATAACGATTTAAAATGGATGAATCGCGCCCATACTTCCGAGGAGTCAATTCGTAGTATTGAGCTTGCTAAACAACAGGGGTTTTTGGTAACTATTGATTTAATCTATGGACTACCAAATGTTTCGAACGAAGAATGGATAATCAATTTGACAAAAGCAGTCGATTTAGGGCCTGATCATATCTCAGCGTATTGTTTAACCGTTGAGGAGAATACATTGCTTGACCTGTGGACGAAGAAAGGCAAAATAGCTCGGGTTCCAGAAGAGGAACAAGCCGAACAGTTTGATGTGTTACTTGATTATCTGGAAAACCAAGGATACGAGCAGTATGAGATTTCGAATTTTGCACGCGACAATAAGTATGCAAAACACAATACAAACTATTGGAGAGGAAAGACATACATAGGTGTCGGTCCGTCCGCCCACTCATATAATGGAGGAAAACGCGCGTGGAACGTTTCGAATAACCAACTGTACATAAAGGCATGGAAGTATGGAATCAGTTGCCTTGAAGAAGAAGTTTTAACCCAGCAAGATCGGTTTAATGAACTCCTTATGACAGGGTTGCGCACGAAGTGGGGGGTAGATTTAGTAGAGTTGGAAAGAATTCTGCCTCTAGAAAGTTCTTTTATGACTTACATAGAAAAGGCAGTGATAAACGAGGAAATGATTCACGATAGTAATCAAATTATATTAACAAAAAATGGCCGTTTACGCGCAGATAAAATCGCGAGTGATCTTTTCGTTGTGTGAATATTTTTAACTTTGTAAACATGGGGGCTAAGGGTGTTAAAAGGTTGTTTTTTGCGCTGTTGATGGGGTTCTTATTGTCTTATACAGTTTGGGCGCAAGAACAGAATCCTTTTTCATCTTCGTTTGCTGATGTTGAGCTTCGAATAGATACCACAGTGTTTTCCTACTATAAAAACAAAATTAAAGTTGGAGGGGAATATTATCTACCATTTGAGTTTTCAGATATTCGTGCAGTTGTAGAGATCCGATTATATCGGAAAGCAAACTCTCCTTCTGGCCTTCAACTATTGTCGAGCGGCGATTACTCGATTCTGGATTCATTGGAGCTTATCAATGGCAGATACTATCGGGGTCGAGTAAAGTTTTCTGATTTAACGAAAGCAGAGTTTGTTGGGATTAAAATGTCGACATCAGAGGGAACAACACTTTTCTTGCCGGTTTATCCCTACTCACAGACATATGCAAACATTTATCCTGGAGAGGGGGATTTGTTCACTGGGGAGGAAAAATCGTTTGAAGTAATTTCAAATCAAATCGACAACTTAGTTGTGGACGAAAGATGGAAAAAAGGTGAAGGCATGGAGTACCGCTTCATGAGGAGGGGTCCTCGACTTTATGTTGTTGTGTTACCTACACAGTCTGGAAAATTGTTATTCACATTAGAATTCAATCTTATTCGTCCAAATTTTACTAAGGGAAAACCGAGTTTTATTCTTCCAAAGCAAGAGGTTGAGTTAAATGCACGCGGCAGTCGATTGAGTTTTTTAAGGTTTGATGAGCGGGAAGTTATTTGGGAACGAAATCAAAAGGAAGGTGTTGAGGTACAGCTTGAAAACCATCGGTTTTTGCAATTAAACAAAACGTACCGGATAGAAAATAGTGATTCGCCTGGAGGCCCTCTTATCGGAGAATTATTTACGGCACGCCGGTTGACAAGTGATAAGGTCTTATGTATTTTAAGGCCCTTTAATTACCACAATCAGTCTGAAGGGTATTTGTACCTTAAAGACGGTGATGATTCTAAGTTTATCACCAACATCACGATCGTGCCCGAACCAAAAATTAATCGAATCAGTGTATTACGTAAAGGTGGTACATGGGTGGAAAGTAATGTTTTGTTTCCTGGAGAAACAGTTGAAGTGCGATTAGAAGGAGAAAGCTTGAATAGAACAAGGTTTTATTTTGAGGATTTGAAGGATGTGAGTACCGACACGATTTTACGGAATGAGAATGTTGTGCATTACAAACTGGAAGTGCCAATTTCTATAAAGAAAAAATCAATTTCTATTTTTAATCAGCGCATCAATACGGGGAAAACGTTTGATATTCGAGAACACTTGCGCCCCAGGGAGCTGGATTTTGTAGTGATTGAATATGGAGGCACACCAATACGAGCGAATGAAGTTACGCAGCCAATATTAAAACGTGGAACAATAGGAAACATAAACCTTAGATTTGATGGCTACTTGATTGATGATGCAACAGAGTTATACGGAAAACAATATTTAGAGGTAGAGGTGCGTGTAATTGATAGCAGAAATATACTTGTAGAGAAGCAGGTGATTGACAACATAGAAGTTTGCCCAGGGGACGGGTCTCCGAGGTACTTTATGTATGCGAACTCAAACGGCTGTATGAATGCGGTGGTGTCGATTAATGATGTTATTTCTAATAAAACGCATACGTTGGATAATTGGTCAAAAATAGAATTGATCATTAAGCATAGGAAGGACTTTTACGGAGGAAAGGGGTATACAGAGCGTGTGGAAATCATTAAAGAAAAACTAGTCACGTTTGATGTTGACCTCTCCATTCCTGGAGGATTGCTCATTAAGAAAGTGGGTGTAGATGGCTTCCCTGGCCTGAGCGGAATTTCTCTCTCCATGTTGGCACAGTTTTCTTTTTATCAGAAAGGTGAAATCCAACGATTAAGGCCTTATAAAATAGGCGCAGGTTTTCTTGCTAAAAATGCATTTAATTTTAACCCTGATGCAGAACGCGACCTGGGAATAGTTATTCTTGGATCCGTTTACCCAACTCGAAAAGAACGCAGGTTTTCATTTCCGTTGTACGCTGGCTTTGGTTACTTCTTGAATGAAGACAAGTTTTTCTATTTAATCGGACCTGGTATTCGGATTAACTTGTAAACTATACGAGTTGTCACGAAACAGAAAAAGCCGCTCAAATATGGCGGCTAATACATTCATTAGAGAAAAAACTAGTTCTTTTCTATAGTTTTATTATGGTCTGCGGTCACGAATTTATCACTCCCAAACGCCTCGCAATGCGCTTTTTTTGAACCACATGAAGCGATTACAGCTGTAAGTGATAGACCCAATAGTGCAAGCGCAAAAATCTTTTTCATACCGATAGAATTAATGTTTTTGTTTTTGTTTAGTGCCCAAATATAGAGAAAATATAGGTTGTTTCGGTATTCATTTTCAATACTTCACTAAATTGCGCGTTTTAACTATGAATTTAAACGGCGTTCAACGTTGATATGCTACGATATACCCTCTTTTTTATTTGTTTGATTCCCTTTGTCTCGATTGGACAAAAAAAATTCCGATTGTCATTTTATCAACAAAATGAAGAAGTATTGGCGCTCGAGAAAACAGTGTATTTCAAGTCAAAAAAAGAGCTCCTAAATTATACCAAAGATGTGCGCAACGAAAATCTGCGCAAGGGATATGTTTTGGCAAACATAGACTCGTTAGCTTGGAAAGATTCCATTTCTGCAAGCGCATACATGTATCGAGGACCGCAATTTGATCGTCTCAAAATTAGTGTGGCTGAACAGGATCGGTTTTTAATACGGAAGATACCAAGATTAAGCGAACGGTTTTTACGCAACGCATCTTTTTATCCTGCAGAAGTGGAACGAGTGTTGTCAGAAGTGTTGAGTTTCCTCGAGAACAACGGTTTTCCTTACGCCAGTGTATGCCTGATATGGGACGGGGTTTACGCTTCTGAAAACCAAGCAGAATTAATAATTAAAAGGGGGCCAGAAGTTATCCTTACTAAAATCCACATCAAGGGAGAGGCTGAGGTTAGTGAGAAGTTTTTAACGAATCTTATAGCAATCAAGGAAGGTGATTATTTTAACCAAGAGCGGTTAGAAAGGATTTCGGCGCGCATCAAGCAAACATTGTTTTTAAATGAGATAAAACCACATGAATTGTTATTCACACCAGAGGGTTTTGAATTATTTTTGTACCTGAAAACGGCACCGGTGAGTTTGGTTAATGGGGTAGTTGGGTTACAGCCCAATAGTGTAACAGGAAAAAGTGTATTCACTGGAGATGTGCGATTGAGGCTACAAAATGTTTTAAAGCGGGGTGAATTGTTCGATGTAAACTGGAGAAGTTTGCAACCTCAGACACAAGACTTAAAAATCAAATTAAACTATCCCTTTCTATTAAACACACCTTTTGGAATTGATGGGGCATTCGATTTATACAAAAGGGACACCAATTTTCTAACAACAGTAGGCAGAATTGGGGTGCAATATTTTCTTTCTGGAGGAAGCTATATAAAAGTTTTTTATGAAGGAGAAAACTCTAATTTACTTTCGGGTGCACAGTCGAGTTCACTTGGGAACTTATCTAGTGTGTCCAGTAATCGATACGGACTAGGTTTTTTTCGTAGACAATTAGATTATTTACCCAATCCGTCGAAAGGGTTCTTTATAGAAGTGAATGGTTTGATAGGAGCTCGCACGAGCCGATTACCAGCTTCTGATAGTGTAACGAGCTCAACAACCTATGCGGCTAGGCTCGATCTTGAATGGTTCGTTCCTTTAGCGAAAAGACACGTCCTTCGAATAACCAATAATACCCGAGCCTATTACGCGCCAGAAGTATTCACGAATGAATTAAATCGTTTTGGTGGACTTACAACCCAAAGAGGGTTTGATGAAGAAGAACTTTTTGCTTCTAAACGAAGCACATTTACAGTAGAGTACAGATTTTTAGTGGATAAAAACTCACATGCTTTTCTCTTCTATGATCAGTCCTTTTATGAAAACAGTGCCCAACAATATTATTTCGATAGCCCTTTTGGAACGGGCGCAGGATTTAGCTTTGGCACTAATATCGGCGTTTTCTCCATCTCTTATGGAATAGGAAAACAGTTTGACAACCCAATGTTATTAAGGGAAGGAAAGGTTCATTTTGGATATGTTTCATTTTTTTAAGGTAAGACAGCCTGAAATGGTGAATAACTTTTGATTACTTCGAGGAAATAAAAGTTCATGAATAACAAGTTTCCCTAAATTTGAGGAGAATAATAAAAATAACAGATGTTTTTAGAGCAATTTCCTCAAGACGGCAAGCCCCACGGTTGGATAGAAGTGATTTGTGGCTCTATGTTTTCTGGTAAAACAGAAGAACTCATCCGGAGGTTGCGCCGCGCTGAATTTGCTAATCAGAAATTATTGCTTTTTAAACCAAAACTAGATAATCGATACGCAGAAGAACAGGTCATGAGCCACAATGGCTCTTCGTTTGAAGCTATACAGTTAGAAAAAGCGAATAACCTTTATGATTATTGGAGGAAAGAGAGGTTGGTTGCAATCGATGAGGTACAATTTTTTGATTCTGAAATTGTTCAAGTTGCCAGTGATTTAGCCAATAAGGGTGTACGTGTTATTTGTGCAGGATTAGATATGGATTTTAAGGGAGTTCCTTTTGGACCAATGCCCTTATTATTGTCCTGTGCGGAGTATGTGACAAAGGTTCATGCTATTTGTATGTCGTGTGGCGTTCCTGCCCAGTTTTCGCATCGAAAAAAGAAAGACGACAACCAAGTAATGCTCGGAGCTAAAGATGAGTATGAGCCACTGTGTCGTGCGTGCTACAATAAAATTCAACATTGAAATTAGGATTGACACATAGCGAACTTTGCTCCTACGTGAATGGGCGGTTAGTACAAGAGGCGTCTGGAAATGTTGATATTGTTATCTATGACACAAGAAAAATAACAACCACACGGGATGGTGTTTTTTTTGCATTTATAGGTCATCGCGACGGGCATGACTTTGTCCAAAAGGCATATGATAAAGGGGTGCGTTGTTTTGTGGTGAGTAAAGATGTAGATTTGCCTGAAGACACTTCGGTTATTTATGTTGAGAACACACTTTACGCATTTCAAGAATTGGCAAAAGAACACCGTAATCGTTTTACGATGCCAGTGATTGCAATTACTGGAAGTCTCGGTAAAACAACAATTAAAGAGTGGCTGTATTATTTACTTAAAGATGACTTTAGAGTAGGCCGTACCCCAAAAAGTTATAACTCCCAACTTGGTGTCGCACAATCTCTACTCGAACTTAATGAACACCACGAAATTGCCCTGATTGAGGCAGATATTTCACACCCGAATGAGATGGATCGGCTAGAGGAAATAATCTCGCCAACAATGGGTGTTTTTACTGGAATAGGAAAAAATTACGAACAAAACTTTCCTTCCAAAGAGCAACATTTAGCGGAGCACCTGAAGTTATTTGCTCACACAAACTTCACTTTTATTTTAACGGAGTATCATTCACAATTTAGGAGAAATAAAATCAGCACGATTGAAACGTCTGTTAACGAATGGAAAGATTTTGGAATTGAGCAACAAAATTTTTCAGATAATAGGTCTTTGTGTCTTAAAGCCGCCGAATTTTTGGGTGTTGAAAGCGCGAAATTGAAAGAACGAATTGCTCACTTGCCCATGTTATCAGGTAGACAAGAATTGTTTGAGGGCATTAATGGCAACCTCATTATTAACGATACGTATAACATGGATTTGGACGCCTTAGAACAAGCATTGGAGTATCAGTTTTCTTCGAAAGAACGTGCACGAAAGATTGTTGTATTGGACCTTTCACATGTTGAAGAGGCGCGAAAATCGGAGATATTAGAGCTTGTAAGTAAATACGGGCCAGAGCGCGTTTTTCGGGTGGAGGACAATGTTCTTCCCCCTGAACTTATCGAAATGAAAGACACTAGTATTTTGTTTAAAAGCTCCTTTCATTCAAATTTGAAAGTGTTAGTGCAGAAGTTTAAGAATCGTAAACATGAAACATGGGTGGAGTTCGACCTTAAGGCGATTCGAAGCAATTTGCGTCATTTACAATCACTTTTACCCAAAGGAACAAAAACACTTGTAATGGTGAAGGCTTCCTCTTACGGAACAGGGGATGTAAAAATACCTCATTTTTTACAAGAGCATGGTGCTGATTATTTAGGTGTTGCATACACTGATGAGGGTGCAACATTAAGGGAGAATGGTATCGAACTCCCTATTCTTGTTATGAATAGTGAACCTAATGCATTTGAAGACACGATTCTTCATAGACTTGAGCCATCTATTCACGCATTAAGTCAACTTAAGGCGTTTGTTGAGGCGGTTGAACAACACGGATTGTCAAATTACCCAATTCACCTTGAAGTGGAGACAGGAATGCACCGATTGGGATTTGAAGAAAGCGATCTTACTGAGCTATTAGGGTGTCTCGGCAAAACTGATGCGGTGCAAGTGGTGAGTGTATTTAGTCATCTGGCAGATGCGGATAATCCGGATGAAGAATATTCGCTCGGACAACTAGAAACGTTTGCAAGAATTAAGGAGCGAATGAAAGGTGAACTGCCCTGCTCAATGATGTTCCATATATTAAACTCTGAAGGGGCGTTGAAGTTTTCTAAAATTGCAGCCCACGATATGGTTCGCATCGGGATAGGCATATTTGGTTACACCTCTGGGGGCGATCAACTTCTTCCCTCGATGAAGTGGAAGACCACAGTTTCTCAATTAAAGAATTTGACGCCGGGAGACACAATAGGTTATGGAAGAACATATACAGCGAATAAACCAATGACCATAGCAACGCTGCGAGTGGGCTATGCCGATGGTTTCAAGCGCTCGTTGAGTAACGGAGTGGGTCATGTTTATATTCATGGGGTTCAATGTCCAGTTGTAGGGAATGTCTGTATGGATATGACGATGGTGGATGTTACAAATATTGCGTGCAGCGTTAATGATGAAGTAGAGATTATTGGTGAGCACCAAACTATCCAAGAGTTTGCAGATTTCTTAAATACTATTCCTTACGAAGTTATGACCAGTATTAACAAACGAGTTGCGAGAGTCTATATCAGAAGTTAAACGTAAACAGTTACGATTTTCTGAAATATACTACTTGGGACTAAAAGATGTTCCAGAACTCTTGCCTTCAATTACACGCATACCATTTTTATACAGCTCTTCTTTAACTAGTTTACCACGGTTATCATAGACCTTAACCGCCCCGTGTTGAAGTCCATCTTTGTAATTAATTTCGCTAATGATTTTATTTCCCTTAAATGTATAGGAAGTAGTTGGCCCATCTAACTTACCTGCCTTATACGATGTTATCATGGCTGGAGCTTTGCCACCAGGATGATAAGCGGTCCAGGCGCCTTCCTTTTCATCATTTTTGTAGTTGCCTTCTAAAGTTTTTTGAAAATCTTTAGCAGAGTAAGAGATAAATTCCCCATGACGAACAGAAACCCGCTTGTCACGGTCCTTCAGTGGTCCGTAATCTATTTTGGACTTTTTCGTAATTACTTTATAATGTTCGATGTCCTTTAAACGACCATTATCGAAAAACTCCTGCCACTCACCTGTTTTTAAGCCCTTGTCGTAAGTCCCAGTTGTTTTTGTTTTACCATTGGAGTACTTAGACAACCAACCACCATCAAGTTGACCATCATTAAAAGTAGATTGGTTTTTCAATTGACCATTTTCCCAGTAGTTCTGCCAAACACCTTGCTCAAGATTGTCTTCATAATCTCCGTTCATCAGTAGGTTTCCATTCTCATACCACGTTTTCCAGTTGCCATTTTTCTTATCGTTTTCAAATATTCCTGCCTTGAACTTTGATCCATTTTCATAGAAATATTCCCACATTCCATCGCGCAGGCCATTTTTATAATGCGCTTTGTATGAAAGATCTCCATTTGGAAAGTTGTATATCCAGTCGCCATATTGTAAATCATTTACAAAAGGGCCTTTCATATCAACTACACCAAATTTTGTGTACCATGTCCACACCCCTTTTTTTGATCCGTTTTCATACTGTCCCTCAACGTTAACCTGTTCGTTGTCGTAATAATAAAAATAGGGACCGTGTAACTTCCCGTCTTTATATACACTGGTTTTTTCTAGGTCCCCAGTGTAATAAAAGTATTTCCACTCCCCGTCTGGTAGATTGTTTTTAAATGCCCCTTTCAAAAGGAAATAACCATAAACAGACGCTTCTTCAAACGGGCCGTCTTTTAATCCGTTTTTATAGGTGTACCACTCTTTTAAATTTCCATTAGTGTAGTAGGTGGCAATCTCTCCTGTTCCATCTTTAACTGTTTGAGTGTGAAGTGAGTCAGGAAGCCAAAACTGCCAAACAAAGGAAGTCCCGTCTACTACTTCTTCCACCATCTTTTCCTTGCCATTTCGGTAATAGTATTTCCAGGACCCTAGTGCCATTCCATCACTATAAAGACCTTCCTGAATTAATACGCCGGTTTCATCCCATTCTTTGTAAATACTGTCTTGAACATCTAACTTGAAGTATCCTATTGAATTTTTCTTCCCATTAGGGAAATAAATTACAACTTCTCCATGAAGCTGATTTTTATAATAGTTTCGTTCTTCTTGTAATTCTCCTTCAACGTCGTAAAAACGCCATTTTCCATGCCGCAACGTGGTTTCTCCTAAGTCATCAACATAGTAAAAACCGTCACTTTCTATTTGGGTTTTGTTAATATCGTAAAAATAAAACTGTCGTTTGGTAAGATTTCTTTTCTCAACCTGTTGACTATAAACTTGAAAAAGAGATAAAACAGCACTAATAATCAGTAAATATTTCATAAAATGGGAGGTAACTTTTGTTTAAGAAACGAAGATAATGAAGTTTCGTTACGGAATCTTTGCTAGGATTAAGAATGTCTTAGCCAAATAACGACGCTGTGGACAATTAAAAACACTCCAAAAGCCATTAAAACACTACCTGTAATATGGTTAAGCGAGCGTAAAACACCGGTTGTAATAAACGGACGTAATTTTTTTGCCCCGATGATTTTGAGGACATCAATGCTAAAAAAAGTAAGCAAAATAACCCCAAGGTATATCACCATATTCCAACCCGTAAAATCTTCAAGAGTTTCTCCTTTTCCTGCCGTCATTACCGAGAACCAGTAAAAGACAACGAGTGGATTAGCAAAGTTCAAAACCAATCCTTTTATAAAGAGCATCCAATAGTCTCGGGAATAGAGTCCTTTTGTTTCCAATAGGTCTAATTTTGTTTCTTTGATTTTTTTGCGAAATGTAAAATAACCAAATGCAATGAATAAAAAACCGCCTACAGCCTTTAACAATGAATTATTGTCTCCGTCAGCTAATTGGGAAACCTCCTTCAGGAAAACATACGCAATAATAATGTATACAACATCACTAACCAATACTCCTGCGTCAAATGCTAATGCACTCTTGATTCCTTTGCGTATACTTGTTTCCAGTAGTACAAAAAAAGCAGGCCCGAGCATAATACTCAGAATCAACCCAATAACAACACCCTTAAGGATTAATTCAAACACAATATAATAGGACTAGTTCCTACAAAAATAATAAACCCAAGTTAACTTGTTTGTCTCCCCCATAAATTATCAAGGAAAAAGCAAACAATTTTCACATTTGGACTGCGTTTATTTGAGTATTCCGACTAATTCAGAGGTGGCGGGGTTATAAACATTGTTTTTTGAATTAATTTTTTCGCGAATCCGTTGTAAATCGATTCAAGGTATTAACTTTGACACGTAAAAATTTTGTCATGAAAATAGGTGCTGCAAACAAACTCATTAACGCAATCATTGCGAAAGTTGAAAAAGAAGGGATTTTAGCCGATGGATTAATAGATGACCTCAAAGCGCTAAGAGAACTAGCACTGAAGGAGCAAGACCCGCTCGTTACAAAAGCTCTTCGCTTAACTTATGAGTACTTAACTGAGAACCAAGCATTCGATGTAGAGGCTCAGTATGAAGAAGATGAAGATGGCGGAGAGTACCCGTTAGAAATCGATGACAAAGAAAATTTATTATATTTTATGAATTTGCTCTTGGATGCAGATCATAAAATTAACAGAGAGGAAATTAAAGATTACCGCTCAGCATTAAAAGAAGCTTTATATTAGCCTTTTTATAACCATTCTAAATAAGAATTCTTGACAGTTTTATGACAAATAATCCCGTGTCTCACGCGATTTTTGTAATCTAAATTTGTATTGTTGAGAAATATTCACGTTTTAGCATTTACACATCGACAACTTGAAGTTAGTCAGATTGGTTTGTTGCACATTGGTATGGATAACCAGCAGGAAAGGCTCAGCAATTTAAAAATGAATTCTGACCTAGAGGAGCTCTTGTTTTTATCTACATGCAACCGCGTAGAGTTTATTTTCAAAACGGAACAAGAGGTAGATGAAAAGTTTATTCAAACTTTCATTACTAATCTATATCCTGATTTCCTTGAAGAAACGATTACCCTGTTTTGTCAAAACTATGAGTATTACCAAGAAATCAACGCTGTCAAACATCTGCTCAAGGTGGCCTCTTCTGTGGACTCAATGGTAGTAGGAGAGCGCGAAATTATTACACAGGTAAGAAAATCATTTGATAGCTGCAGAAAGTTTGGTTTAACAGGTGACAGCATACGTTTATTGATTCGTTTCGCGATTGAATCGGCAAAGCGTATTTATACCGAAACAAATATTTCACAACGGGCTGTTTCGGTGGTTTCTCTAGCATATCAAACACTTGAGAACAAGAATATTCCGCTAGATGCGAGGGTGCTAGTCGTTGGTGCGGGAGTTACCAGCACGAATATGCTCCGTTTTTTAAAAGAACATGGCTATGTCAATTTTGTCGTATTTAACCGGTCAGTTGAAAAAGCGGATTCTTTAGCCGTTGATGTTGGCGGAAGGGGTTTTCCTCTGTCGGAGTTAAGGAACTATAAGGAGGGTTTTGATGTAATCATTACATGCACTGGTGCCGAAGAGGCTGTCATTACACCAGAAATATACGAACAGTTGCTTCACGGAGACACTTCGGAGAAAACAGTTATTGATTTGGCAATTCCACATGACTTAGACCCTGTTATTCCGAATATACATGTTGTGGAGCACATATCGATTGATTATTTGCAAAACCTGTCCCGAAAGAACATCAAGGAACGGACGAAAGAAATAATTTATGTTGAGCACATCATTGCCGAAGCTGTGTTTGAATTTAAAAAAATGGCGAAACAACGCGCCGTTGAGGTGGCTATGCGAGAAGTTCCTGAAAAGGTAAAGGAGATTAAAGCAACAGCTTTAGAACAGGTTTTTGCTAAGGAGTTAGCTCAACTTGATGGAGAATCGAAAGAAACAGTAGAGAAAATTATCGATTACCTAGAAAAGAAATACATCAGTCTTCCCATGAAAATGGCAAAGGATATACTATTAAACGCACAATAACATGCAAAAAATTGTAATTGGTTCACGAGGTAGCGAGTTAGCGCTTTGGCAAGCTTATCACGTGAAAGCGCAATTAGAAACTCTTGGCTGTGAAGTGGAGTTGAAAATTATTAAAACACAAGGAGACATCATCCAACATTTGAGTTTCGATAAAATGGAGGGGAAGGGATTCTTCACAAAAGAGATTGAGGCGGCATTGTTGGAAAAATCAATCGACTTAGCCGTTCACTCGCACAAGGACCTAGAAACGAATCCTCCTAAAGGACTTGTTGTTGCTGCGGTTTCTGAAAGGGAAGATCCCGCTGATTTGTTGTTGATTCGAAAAACGAGTATTGACCCGACTCAACTATGGGGACTTAAATCCAAGGCAATATTAGGTACATCTTCAGCGCGAAGAAAGTCCCAAGTATTGCGTTATCGTCCAGATATTGAGTTGAAAGACTTACGAGGAAATGTCCCTACGCGCATCCATAAACTTCGTGACAATAATTATGATGCTATATTACTAGCTAAGGCGGGTGTTACGAGGTTAAAAATTGATTTATCAGAGTTTGAAGTGGTAACGTTAAATCCGACGGAGTTTGTTCCTGCTCCTGCACAAGGTGTCTTAGGACTTCAAATTCGTGAAGAAGACGCTTCTTTAGCTAACATTTTGGATCAGTTGGATGATAAAGAAACAAGAGCACGCATCGCAATCGAGCGAAAAGTATTGAATCGCTTGGATGGTGGATGCCAGCTGCCTTTAGGTGTTTTTTGCCCAAACACGGAAGAAGCTTATGTCGCTTTTAGCAATGAATGGTCTGAACCAGCTTATTATAAACACTATACCCTTAAAGGAAATGATTTAGCTGATGATATTTTGGCAGAGCTGCAGACTTTGAAACAGGCATGAAAACGGTATTCATAAGTAGAACAGCTAATCTTAAAGGACCGCTACGTGCTTTTTGTGCTGCGAATCAGATTCAATTAATTGACCAATCGCTGCTTACGTTTAAAGGAGTTTGTCCAAACGAAAAACCGAGGGAGACTGATGTTGTCTTTTTCACCTCTCCAAGAAGTGTGCGCTTTTATTTTTCGTATTTCAAATATAAAAATGAGTTTTTAGCAACGATTGGAACATCCACTGCAAATGAGCTTCAAAAGCTTGGACTATCTGTTGATTTCACAGGAACAACTCCTTCTCATCCGGAGGTGGTTGCCCAAGAACTAAAGGTGTGGTTGGGAGAACGAACGGTACTTTTTCCACAATCACATCGTTCTAACAGAACAATGCAAAAAGTGTTGAACCCTAATCAGTACCTTGATTTAGTAGTTTACGAAACGCATTTGGAGCCAGTAAAACTTGTTAATAAACCTAATTATTTAGTTCTCACAAGCCCTTCGAATGCAGAGGCTTATATGCTTTCAAATAAATTGGAAAACGATCAGTTTGTGATGAGTTTCGGCACAACTACTTCAACTTATTTGGAGGAAAATGGGGTAAAGAATCTTTGTTTAAGCGAACCAACGGAACGCGCTGTGGTTGACGCATTGAAAAAAATATAGTTATTCTGCTCTAAAGAACGGAAACGCACAACAAAGATTCTTAATCTTCCTCTAAAACCTCTAATTCAATCACTTCTATACGGCGATCAGAAACTTCTCTAATAGTAAGGGTGTATTTTTCTAGTTGAACTACTGTTCCTGGCTCTGGAATAGATTCAGTATGATGGAGAATAAGCCCACCAAGCGTTTCATATTCTGTGGACTCTTCTAACTCCAATTCGTATTCTTCATTAAGATAGTCGATGTCTTGTCGCGCAGAAAACAAGTATTTAAACTCATTGATTTTCTCTTCAAGTAACGCGTCTTTGTCGTGTTCGTCTTCGATGTCTCCAAAAATTTCCTCAATAACATCTTCAATCGTCACGAGGCCGGATGTTCCACCAAATTCATCTACTACAACTGCAATATTTCCGTGTTGCTTTGTAAATAATTCGAGGAGTTCTTTTCCTGGAATAGTTTCAGGTACAAATGAAATTGGGATAAGTATTTCTTTGATCCGTGCGGGATTCTTAAAGAGCTCAAAACTATGAACGTAACCGATAATATTATCGATGGTATCGCGATAAATTATAATTTTCGATAGTCCAGTATCAATGAATTGTCTTTTTAGTTCTTCAATATCGTCTTCAATTGACAAAGCAACAATATCTGTCCTGGGAATCATACAATCCCGTGCCTTAATATTTGAGAAAGCCAGAGCGTTTTGAAGAATTTCCATTTCATTATCCAACTCATTCTCATCTTCCATACGCTCAGACAAATCTTTCACATAGTCGTCTAAATCGACTTTGGAAAACACTGCCTTAGAATTGGCGATATCTACCCTGAACAATCGAAGCACTGTATTACTGAGTAGCAGCGTAAATAAAGTAAGAGGAAAAAGAATTTTATAAACAAGCCATAACGGCGCCGAAAGCAATTGTAATGCTCTGTTTGGGTTAATCTGAAACGTTGCTTTCGGGAGGAACTCGGCAGTTACTAAAATTAATAATGTCGAAAAAACAGTTTGTGATAATAAAATAAGGCCATCGCTATCAATAAATTGATTTAACCATGGCTCAACCAATTTGGCCATATAAATACCATAAACTACTAAGGCTATGTTGTTTCCAAGCAACATCGTAGCAATAAAGCGACTATCTTTTTCTACGAATTTGGACAAGATTTTCCCACTTAATAAACCTTTGTTTTTATCTAACTCAATTTTTAATTTGTTGGAGGATACAAAAGCAATCTCTGCCCCCGAAAAGAAAGCAGATGCGACTAGCGCTGAGATAATAACCAAAATACTTGATGGTTCCATAGAAGTTCCGAACACCTAATTTAATAAAATTGTGGTAGGTAGACTACACGAATAATTAATTGATTAAATCAAATCCGATGTCTTTGCGGAAATATGCCCCTTCAAATTCAAGACGAGAAATATTTTCATAGGACTTTTCTAAAGCGTCTTCAATATCCTTTCCAAAAGAAGTGACTGCCAATACGCGGCCTCCAGCAGACATCACTGCTGGTCCATCTGAACTTGTTCCCGCATGAAAAACGATACTATCTTCAACAGTATTTAGTCCGTAAATGGTTTTCCCTTTTTCGTATTTCTCAGGATATCCACCTGAAACCATCACCACGGTTACTGCAGTGCGTGGGTCAAAAACAACATCGCGCTCCGATAAGGTTTGTGTAGCAACCCCTTCGAGCAAGTCCAATAAATCAGATTTCAAACGCGGCATAACAACTTCTGTTTCTGGATCACCCATTCGGCAGTTGAATTCGATAACAAATGGCTCTCCTTTCACGCTGATTAAACCAATGAATAAAAACCCCCTGTAATCCATATTGTCTGCCTTCAACCCCTTCACGGTTGGAATAATGATTTGGTTGTGCACTTTGTCCATAAATCCACTCGCAGCAAAAGGAACAGGCGAAACAGCTCCCATTCCACCAGTGTTTAGTCCTTTGTCGCCCTCGCCTATGCGTTTATAGTCTTTGGCCTCAGGAAGTATCTTATATCCGTCTCCATCTAACAAGATAAAGGCTGACATTTCTATTCCTTTTAAAAATTCTTCAATGACAACTTTGGTAGAACCAAACTTAGAATGGCTTAGCATATCTTCAAGTTCAGCTTGGGCAGTTTTTAAATCATCGATAATTAATACTCCCTTTCCTGCTGCTAAACCATCCGCCTTTAATACGTAAGGCGCTTTCATAGTCGCCAGAAATGCTTGGCCATCTTTTATTGTTTCTTTTGTAAATGTGGCATATTTGGCAGTCGGTATGTTATGTCGGTATAAAAAATCTTTCGCAAAATCTTTACTACCTTCCAACTGTGCGGCATATTTATTTGGCCCAATTACTGCCACGCTCATAAGAGATGGGTCAGTAGCGAAAAAATCTACAATCCCATTTACCAAAGGATCTTCAGGCCCAACAATGACCATTTCAATGTTGTTTTCGATCACAAAAGTTTTAACCGATTCAAAGTCGGTTACTTGTATGTCAACGTTTTTTCCGTGCTTACGTGTTCCCGCATTACCCGGTGCGATATACAATTCTTCTAATTGACTGCTTTGTGCTAATTTCCATGCAATCGCATGTTCTCTTCCTCCTGATCCTAACAATAAAACTTTCATGATTGAAATTTATTCGGTCCAAAGTTAAGATTTTGAACGGATGATGGTTTGGAATTTTATTAACGAATTGTTCACGACCCTTTTTTAAATTCAAACTTTAAACTTCTTTACTAATTTATTGTGCGTGCTTAATAATTTTTATACTTTTAGCGGTGATTATGAATACATCAAAAGCAGAAGAGTACATTGATTTCAACTTGCGTCATGCGTGGCACAAGATATCACGCATGTACAACCAAAAGGCAGCCGCTCACGGGATGACGATGTCTATTGGATTTATCCTACTAATTGTAGATAAGGAAGGAACCCCAAGTACGCAGCTAGGTCCTCGTATGGGTATGGAGCCAACCAGTCTCTCCCGCACGCTGCGTACCATGGAAACAAAGGGGCTCATTTACCGTAAGATTGACGAAGATGATAAACGGAAAGTCTTAATCTATTTGACTGAGCAAGGGGTCGAAATTCGTAGGGATGTGAAAAAGGTTGTGAAAGAATTCAATGAACGTTTACTGCAAAGTATTCCTAAAAGTAAATTGAAAGTATTCTTCGAAGTCATGGAGAAAATTGATGATTCTGTGGAAGAAGAATTAACTAAAGCGTCTAAATTTTTATAAAAAGAACATATGAATAGAACAATTAAAAAAGTAGCTGTGCTCGGTTCTGGCGTTATGGGTTCGCGGATTGCGTGTCACTTTGCCAATATCGGATGTGATGTACTGCTTTTGGATATCGTGCCGAGAGAACTAAGTGATGCGGAAAAAGCAAAAGGGTTAGATTTTGAAAATAAATTGGTGAGAAACCGTATCGTCAATGAGTCGCTGGGTTTTGCATTGAAATCGAACCCTTCCCCAATCTATAAGAAGTCATTTGCATCTCGCATTGGAACGGGTAACTTCGAGGATGATTTAGCCAAGATTGCAGCATGTGATTGGATTATTGAGGTAGTGATTGAACGTCTCGACATCAAGCAACAAGTCTTTACGAATGTAGAGAAATTCCGTAAGCCTGGGTCGTTAATTACATCGAACACCTCGGGGATTCCTATTAACATGATGTTGGAAGGAAGGTCTGACGATTTCAAAAAGCATTTCTGTGGAACGCATTTTTTCAACCCGCCACGTTACTTGCAGCTGTTAGAAATTATACCAACACCTGAAACAGATCCAGCTGTGGTAGACTTTTTTATGGATTACGGCCGCCGTTACCTAGGAAAGAAAACAGTTTTATGCAAAGACACACCGGCATTTATTGCCAATCGTGTGGGTGTTTATTCCATTATGTCACTTTTCCATGCCGTGAACGACTTAGGGTTAACGATTGAAGAAGTAGATAAATTAACAGGTCCAGTGCTTGGAAGACCGAAATCGGCAACGTTTAGAACGTGCGATGTAGTTGGACTAGATACGCTTGTTCATGTGGCAAACGGGTTAAAGGCAAACTGTCCAAACGACGAAGAAAAAGCGCTGTTTGAATTGCCAGGATATATTTGTAAAATGGTAGAAAACAATTGGCTCGGGTCAAAATCGGGTCAAGGATTCTATAAAAAAGTGAAAGGAGATGGCGGAAAGAGTGAAATCCTCTCGTTAGATCTTAATACGCTTGAATACCGTCCGGGAATGCGCGCTTCATTCCCTACACTGGATATGGCAAAACCGATTGACGACTTGAAACAACGGACCAAAATGTTGGTGATGGGCCAAGACAAAGCGGGTAAATTCTACCGACAGATGTTTGGAGGTTTATTCGCATATGTGTCAAACCGAATTCCAGAGATTTCAGAAGATTTATATAAAATCGATGATGCCTTAAAAGCTGGTTTTGGTTGGGAACTAGGTCCATTCGAAACATGGGATATTCTTGGTTTTGACCAAGGGGTAAAACTGATTGAAGAAGCGGGCAAAACTGTTGGGGCGATTGTTGGTGAGATGAAAGCAGCAGGCAAAACAACGTTCTACAGAACTGAAAAAGGAAACAAACAATATTTTGACCGTGCATCGAACGATTACAAAACCATCCCTGGAACAGAAGATGTGGTAATGTTGGACGTTTTGCGTGCCGAGAATACAGTTTGGAAGAATGCAGACACAACTATTGTACATTTGGGTGATGGCATCTTAAATTTAGAGTTCCACACAAAGATGAATACCATTGGCGGTGGTGTGATTGAGGGAATCAACAAAGCGCTCGACTTAGCCGAAACAGAATACAAAGGATTAGTTGTATCAAACAATGGTCAACACTTTAGTGCCGGGGCGAATGTTGGAATGATTTTTATGATGGCGGTAGATCAAGATTACGATGAGTTGAACTTTGCTGTTAAGGCATTCCAAGACACGATGATGCGTGTGCGTTATTCGAATACACCTGTTGTTGTTGCGCCACATAACTTAACGCTTGGTGGTGGTTGCGAGTTAACAATGCATGCGGACAAAGTAGTGGCTCATGCTGAATCGTATATTGGTTTAGTTGAGTTTGGTGTTGGCCTTATCCCAGGAGGAGGCGGAACCAAGGAATTTGTGAAGCGCCTTTCTGAAGAACTAATTGAAGGAGACATCCGAATCAATGCTTTACGCGAGCGTTTCTTAACAGTAGGTCAGGCGAAAGTGGGGACATCGGCGCATGAAGCATTCGATTTAGGTTATCTGCGCGAGGGCCAGGATGAGGTGATTGTATCACGTGAATATCAATTGACACGTGCCAAAGCGGCTTGCTTGGAAATTGCGAATAAAGGATACACTGCACCTTTGCGTGAGAAGAACATCACAATCATGGGTCAAGAAGGTTTAGGAATTGTCTATGTAGGGGCCCACTCTATGAAGTCTGGAAAATATATTTCTGAACATGATCAACTGATTTCTGAAAAGTTAGGATTTGTCATGTGTGGAGGGGACATCTCAGAAAGAGTGCAAGTTTCCGAGCAATACCTGTTAGACCTTGAAAGAAAAGCTTTTGTTGAGTTGTGTGCAGAACGTAAAACATTGGAACGTTTGGAAAGCATGGTGAAGAAAGGGAAGATTTTGAGAAATTAAGATAAGGTGATTATCTTTTCCAGGGGAGAAACGACAACAGTTATATTAGATAAACAAAATTAAAGAAAATGAATGCATATATAGTAACAGGATACAGAACTGCGGTGGGAAAAGCGGGTCGCGGCGGGTTTAGGTTTTATCGACCAGATGATTTGGCGGCAGATGTAATTAAACACATCATGAAAGAAGTTCCGCAGTTAGATCCGACTCGAATTGATGACATTATTGTAGGTAATGCTACTCCTGAGGCTGAGCAAGGATTAAATGTTGGTCGCATGATTTCCCTAATGGGGTTGAATACAGACAAGGTTCCCGGGGTAACCGTGAATAGATATTGTTCTTCGGGATTAGAAACAATCGCCATGGCGACTGCGAAAATTAATGCTGGAATGGCGGAGTGTATTATCGCAGGAGGTGTTGAATCAATGTCTGTGATGGCGATGGGTGGTTGGCGAATTGTGCCGAACCATAAAGTAGGAAAAGAGAATCCTACATGGTATTGGGGAATGGGGTTAACAGCAGAGGCGGTCGCGGAGCAGTTCAAAGTTTCCCGTGAAGACCAAGATGCTTTTGCTGTTAAGTCACACGAAAAGGCCTTAGCGGCTATTGCGTCTGGGCGTTTTGCAGATGACATCGTGCCGATTGAAGTTGAACATATTTATTTAGATGAAAACGAAAAACGTCAAGTAAATAAATACATCGTAGATACCGACGAAGGTCCACGCAAAGGAACTACGCTTGAAGCATTAGCGCGGTTGCGCCCTGTATTTGCGAATGGCGGCTCCGTGACTGCTGGAAATGCTTCTCAAACATCTGACGGTGCTGCTTTTACTCTAGTCATGTCGGAGCGAATGGTAAAGGAATTGGGTCTAGATCCAGTTGCTCGTTTGGCTTCATACAGTGTGGTTGGAGTTGAACCGCGAATTATGGGAATCGGTCCAGTTGATGCAATTCCTGCGGCAATAAAGCAGGCAGGATTGAAGTTAAATGATATCAACTTGTTCGAATTAAATGAAGCATTTGCTTCCCAATCATTGGCGGTAATTCGCGAAACGGGTATTAACCCAGATATTGTGAACGTAAATGGTGGTGCAATTTCTTTGGGTCATCCACTTGGCTGCACCGGTGCCAAATTAACGGTTCAAATTATGAACGAGTTGAAAAAACGTAATGAGAAATACGGAATTGTAACCATGTGTGTAGGAACTGGACAAGGTGCTGCAGGGGTTATTGAGCTTTTATAAGAATAGTATTCTGTCCTCGGCTCCGCTCAGTAAGGGTTAACTATAGTGAAGTAAACTTTGTACACCGCTGATCAAGCGGAGCCGAAGTCCGATTTATTCAAACGGATACAAAAATCGAATAGCCGTATCACTTGACCCCCGTTAATAAATCTCCTTATTGCTTGATCAAACACCAAGGGCATCGTAAATAAGCCCATAAGTAGAGTTTTTAAAAGGGAATATTTCGAAGAGGCATCCAATGGATTGCTTCAAGAAGGTTTTTAACTAGATTGAGCTTCTTATCAAGTAAGTATCATTCTTCTTCGCCACCTTGCTCTTTATCTAAGTCCACGATATCTTCGATCAAAGGGACTGTTTCTGAAGCAGGCAATTCTTCTACTTTTTTTAACTTCGACAGCATCATTCGGGTACGTGTGCCCACCAGGTTGTCGAGTTCTTTATTGGCCTCATTGATTTTTTTCTGTGCCTTTTCCAATACGCCACCAAACTTTCCAAACTCCGTTTTCACGGCGCCGAGTATTTGCCATACTTCGCTGCTGCGCTTCTGAATGGCTAACGTTTTAAAGCCCATTTGCAGACTATTTAGCATGGCGGCTAACGTAGTCGGTCCGGTTACGATAATTTTATATTCGCGTTGGAGCAAGGCTACCACTTCAGGTTGACGGACCACTTCAGCGAACAAACCCTCAATCGGAAGGAACATAATTCCAAAATCAGTAGTGTTTGGTGGATCGATGTACTTATCACGGATATCTTTGGCAAATTTCTTAATGCTTTGAACTAAGGCGCGGTTGGCTGCGTCAATTTTGGTGGTATCTCCTTCGTCATAAGCCGTTTGTAAACGAACATAATCTTCTTGTGGAAATTTGGCATCAATAGGTAAATATACTTCTTTCCCATGGTCATCTTTCCCTGGGAGTTTGATCGCAAACTCTACGTGATCGTTAGAATTGTGTTTGGTTTTTACGTTTGCTTGGTATTGTTCGGGCGCCATGATTTGCTCCAAGATATTCCCTAACTGAATTTCTCCTAAAACCCCGCGGGTTTTCACGTTGCTCAATACTTTTTTCAAATCCCCTACACCGTTGGCGAGACTTTGCATTTCTCCCAATCCTTTTTGCACCGCTTCTAAACGTTCGCTTACCAATTTAAATGATTGCCCCAAACGCTCTTCCAAGGTCTTGTGGAGTTTTTCATCCACTGTTTCGCGCATTTTTTCCAACTTCTCTTCGGTGGATTTCACCAACTCGTCTTGCTTAGCGGCCATGGTCTCAAATTTCTGTTTCTGCAGGTCATTGAAGTTCTTCACGTTTTCCCGGAAGGTATCGCTGAACGCCTTCAATGAGTCGGTCAACTCTTTTCGGTTTTCTTTGGCGTTATTGTTCAATCCTTCACTGATCTGCCCAAGCTTCTCCTCCAATCGTGCGGTCAGTTTTCCGAGTCCATCGGATAACTCTTCTCGGTTCTCCTTGAGCGCCACAGAGAGTTCCGTGCGATTTTCCTTGAGCTCATATTGCAATAATGAACGCGTCGCATCAATGATCGCTCCCGCGTTGGTTCTCGAGTTTTTAAGCAACAAGACAACTAGAAGCGCTAGGCTAAGTGAGGAAAGAAGAAGTGCTATGATTTCCATATCTTTGTTTTCAAGATTAAACGATGAAGCATTCCCTCAAAAATAGGGAAGATTCTTCAATGAGACTTATCAAAACTCAAAAAACCCCCAATGCTGCGTAAACATCGCTCTCGGAAATTTTTGAATATTCCTGCGAGAGGCTTTGTCTGTCAATGGCCCATCGGAAAGTCTGAAGCAAAACGAATTTAGATAGGAAGCGTACTTTGAAAATTACAGAACCCAATAACTACCGTGTCCGCAAAAAATCCATTGTGTTTTTGGACTATTTGGCTTAACGTGGGCTACAATTTTTGAAATACAGATTTAACCCGAACCTTATCGCTGCGTAGGGAGACAAAATAAACTCCTTCGGAAAAATTAGCAATAGATATTTTTGATGACCCTGTAAATGGACTAATAGTTAAAATGGTTCTCCCTAGGGCATCTGTAATTACACCATTTATTACTCCGCTGCCATCCCATTCTATAGTAAGAAATTCAGTTGTTGGATTCGGATAAAGGGTTAATGTGTTTTCCAAAACACTAACATCCAAAAGACATGCAGAGCGTAGGGTCTGCCACCAATTGAATATATCAGTTAACGTCGGTATAACGCAATCATTATGATCTAGTGGCCCAATATTTATTGCAGTTACATCGTTCGCGCCATTATTATTCATTGTTGCTTCGGCTATAAGGGCATTATTGAAAGCAACTTGTTCATCTTCCGTGCAATAATACATGCGAACGGGTCTTTCAGGAGTCCAATCGTGATTGTCATTATCGAGCATAGCTTGCCACAAAGGGTGATTATAATTTGATTGTGAATTCGTGAAGTTCTGAAGAACGGTGTCTACAATTAATGAGTCAACTTGACTGGGCAATAGGTCATTTAGTTCTCCCATACCAAGAGAATAATTGTTTCCATCAAAATAAGGAACAACAATGGTGTCGTAAGGACTATTTAATATATCGGAATAGGTGTTATATATATTTCCATAAACACGTTGATAGGAAGCTAAAACATATACAATATAACCTGGGTTTGAGTATGCAGCGGCTAAAATTGTGTCAGCCATTGCCCCTGAAATCTCATAGGGGCCTGAGCATGGTGCAGAAGCGAGGATGTTAAACTCATCATATAAATTGTTGTCCTGAACGTATTTGTGAGTTGCCATTGCTGCGTGGCCTCCCTGGGAGTATCCCGTTATGAATAATTCACCGTTATCTGACATTCCCAGTGAATCTTGAATAAACACTCGGGTTGCTCGAATCATATCTAAAGTTGTAGTCGCTTCAGAAGCGCCATGACAATATGGGTGAAGGTTAGGGCTGTCTCCCATTCCGAGGTAATCCGGTAAAACCATAAAAAAACCACCTCCGGCAAAAATTTTTCCAATGATGGCCTCAAAAACATCTCTTGATGGGACATCGTTTTTATTTAGACTAGTGCCGTGTTGATAAACGCCTATTGGAAAAGAATCACAGGTCAGGGGGCCTGCTGGAACACACAAAGCCCCTGAGGCAATTGTGTTAGAACCATCAATATCCGTTGTCGTGTAAACGATCTTATACGTATCTACGTCATAGTCCACCGGGGTTCCCACAACGGCTTCCAAATCATTTGAAGTGAGTGTGTTTAAATAAGTAACAGATACTAAGTCCTGAGACCTTCCAACTTGAGATAGAAAAACAAGGAATACGATTGAACAATAAAGTGCTTTCATTTAATATGGAATTTTAAAACGTGAATAGAGAAAACTAAGTAACCATAATGGTCCTATTAGTAAGAATTGAATATCCTTCAAAAAAGACGGCTTTTTACCCTCAACCTTGTGTCCGTAAAATTGAAGAATCCAACTCACCACAAAAACAAACAAACTGCATTGCGAAATCCCGAAAGGGGCATTAATACGTATTAATAGACCATCGACATAAATAATAGAAAAGAGACAAACCAATGAAAAAATCAACATACCAATGCTCAAAGAAAAAGACAAGGAAATGTAATAAACCATTATAAATAATAGAGCAAGCATCGCCCAATTAATCTCAAAAGATTCGAAAAGTTGAGAGAATAAGTCTGGACGAGGTATAATAGAAACTATGGCGACGATACTCCAAAAAATGAGGGGTACACAAAACCAATGAATAGTTTTGTTCAATTTGTTTTGATGGCTCTCGCCGTATTCATTCAGTAAATCATTTAGCTCATTCAAAACATTTCAATTTTTCGTTAAATTAACAGAAAAAAGTGATAATCTCAAAAACATTTAAATTTTCAATTCAAACAATAATGTCACATATAATGATAAAAAGACATTTTTTAAATCGCCACGATGAAAAACACACTTTTCTACAGATCTTCAGTAGAATTTAAATAAGGCATAATTAATCAGTAACTATTAAAGTCAATTCAATGTCTTTTAATGCTAATTTCTTTGAGTTGTTGAAATGAAACCAACCCAAATCCGATTGCTATAAATCCAAAAAAAACAGCGGATGCAAAGTCTAGGAAAAAAACACTATTGATCATTCCGACACTGAACACTAAAGATAGTAGAATTTCAATAATTACCGATATGCTTAATTTCGGAATGAAATAATTACTTTTTTTTAGCGTGGACAAATTGGACTCATTGAATTTAGGGGTTCTTTTAAAAACCGAATTGCTTGAAAAATAACCAGATAAGACAGCTAAAAAATTGTGAAAAGAAAGACCGGATGTCATAATTAAAAAAAGTAAAAAATTCACGATGAAATTTCTTTTTGTCTTCAAGTGTTGCTCCCAACTCACATAATAGCTATATGCTAACAAAATTGTATTGACAATAAACAAAGATCCGATTATCAGTACGATATTAATAATTGAACTTTGATCTCTAAAAAGCACTAAAAACAGACTCAAAAAATAGAGAACGAATACAAAAACATATGTACTAGATGCAAATAATTGATTAATACCAAATAATTTTTGTTCCCAATTTAGATTTTTATCAATGATCAATATTTTAGCTAACTTTTTAAAACATTGAGCACCACCTTTATTCCATCGATATTGTTGAATTTTTAAAGCAGTCAAATTGGGAGGCAATTCAGCTTCACACACCACATTTGAATCATAAATAAATTTCCAGCCCTTCATCTGAGCTCGAAAACTTAAATCTAAATCTTCTGTCAGGGTTTCATCAGACCAGCCCCCAGCATCAGCAACACACATAGTCCTCCAAATACCTGCTGTTCCATTAAAATTGATGAAGTAATTTGAAAAATTCCTTCCATGGTGTTCAACAGAAAAATGGAAGTTAAGGGAAAGTGCTTGCACTAATGTTAAGAAATTTTCAGTGGCGTTGAGATGTCCCCATTTCGCTTGTACCATACCCACTTTTTCATTTCTGAAATGAGGTAATAACCGCAATAAAAAATCTGGTGGCGGAACAAAATCGGCATCAAAAATTACAAGATATTCTGCTTGGTAGGATGAGAATTCTTTAAGTGCACCTGCTTTATACCCATTTCTATTCAAACGCTTTTTATGCTCAATTTTAAAACCCAATGCACCGTACTCATTAATTTTTTGTTCGATTAGTAAAGTTGTTTCATCTGTAGAATCATCTAAAACTTCTATTGCGAGGAGTTCTTGAGGGTAAACAATGCCACAAACCGAATCAATTAAACGATCGATGGTGTTTTTTTCATTGTAGACTGGAAGTTGAATGAGGACTTTTGAGTAACATTGATTTAAATCAAAGGGATCTATTTTTTGTTTAATGGACAGATACCGCCGAAATCTTTTAGCAAGAATAAAGCAGGAAACAGCATAGCATAATATGAAAATTAAACACAATAGGTACAGTAAACTTAAGAGCAAAAATATAACGTCCAAATTCAATTAATTAATGATCATTATTTTAGTCGACGATTTTTGTTGTTTAGTCGAAATAAATTAAAGTTACGAAGTTAATTACAACACTGATACTAAGTTATCTATTTTTTGGAGCCCTATTTTCCCAAGAGCTAAATTTATTTTCTGAAGAAATTCCATTTTTAGAGGCAAATGAAAACTTAACAATGGTTGCAATATGAGTCTTGTCTTTACGAACTAGTTTCGGAAAAAATAAAACCAATTTTCAATCCTAATATCTTATGCTCGAAACATTCCATTTTCATTAAAACCGGGTTCGTTTATACAAAACAAGTTCAAAAAAGTAAGTGTATAAAATAACAAACCCCCTGTAAACAGGAGGTTTATTGTGGTCCCACTTGGGCTCGAACCAAGGACTTGCTGATTATGAGTCAGCTACTCTAACCAACTGAGTTATAGGACCTGTATGTTTTTAATGAACAAGCGCTCTTCAAAAACAGTCCGCAAATGTAAGTGGTTCGGATGGAATTTGCAAGTGTTCTTTCAGAGAAGTTGTTTTTTAAACGATCAATCGAAGTTGCCTGAGTGCCTTGGCGCATAATTGTGAATAAACGGAAGATCTTATTTGTCCCAATGTATCGAAGGTAACATCGGACGTAATTCTCTGTTATTCCAATTTTGGTATTAACTTTACGTACATGAAGCTCTATTCCAACAAACAGAAATGGAAAATTATTCTCCTCGGCGCTGCCTTGCTGCTGGTGGGAGCGTCCTTATATGTTTCGAATGAGATAGTAGCCAAGGTCGCACTGCGTGAGCGGGAACGTGTCACCCAATGGGCAGATGCTATAAAGAAACGTGCGGAATTGGTGCGGCTAACGAATAGCTCTTTTGATCAATTGCGGCAAAAAGAACTGGAAGAAATGGAGCTGTGGATTGCAGCAACAAAAGAGATTTCTAAGCCTTCACCGCTAAACTTGCAGCAATCGTACGACCTGCCGCTTGCGATTATCAATAGAAATACAGATATTCCTGTGGTTTTATTAGATCAAGACTTGCAGGTTTCAGGATATATTAACCTCGAAATTGATACCGTTGATATACGTACTGCGTTCCCGGAATTGTCAAAAGACAGCCTGAGAACGATTTTTGAGGACAGTCTGGTGAAGCTCGCCGAGGACTGGGAGCAAATCAATCCATCGTTTACGATGGAAATTTATGAAGGACTATTTATGACGTATTATTATAATGACTCGCGCGATATTTTGCGGTTAGAACAGGAACGCGACTCATTAATCCGTGCCTTCAATGCAGAATTGATAGAGAATGTTGATTTGGTGCCTGTTTTGTTGATGGACAGTACGAGAACTGCGGTTATTGCTTCCAACCTGCCCGTCGAGCAACTCGACGCGCTGCAACTGATGGCTACAAGAGATGATCTGCTCGCTCAGAACGAGCCCATTGAAATAAGTTTCGGCCCTAAAGACTTAAATTACGTGCTCTATGCGAATAGTCCAGAGCTTAAACAACTTCAATATTTTCCATACATTCAATTCTTAATTATTGGGTTGTTTATATTTATTGGCTATATTATTTTCAGTACGTTCCGCAAGGCAGAACAAAACCAAGTTTGGGCGGGAATGGCTAAGGAAACCGCACACCAGCTTGGTACACCAATCTCGTCATTGATGGCTTGGATAGAATTGCTTTCAGGTATGGAGATCGACGAGAGTATCACCAAAGAGATGAATAAAGACATTGAGCGGTTGACCAAGGTTACGGATCGATTTTCGAAAATAGGTGCAGGAACCAGCTTGGAAGAGAATGACATTGTTGCCACAACGAAGAATATGTTGTCTTATTTGCGCACGCGTGTATCATCAAAAGTAGATATCACCTTTGAGGCGGATGCGTCTTCAATTGTAGTCATGCACAATCCTCCACTTTTTGAATGGGTCATAGAAAACATTTGTAAAAATGCTATTGATGCAATGGAAGGCGAGGGAAAACTGTCTGTGGTCATCTCATCGAAACCGGGAAAGGTGTTTATTGACATCACAGATACGGGTAAAGGAATGACCCCTCGTCAACAGCGCGAGGTATTTAAGCCTGGTTTTACCACGAAAAAGCGGGGTTGGGGTCTTGGGTTAACCCTTGTTAAGCGTATTATCACCGAATACCATAAAGGTCAAATCATGGTCGTGCATTCGGAAGTGGGTGTAGGTACAACCTTTCGAATCACCCTGTCTGTGTAAATTTTACACAATTTTACAACACCCTTATTTAGAGTGATGTATCGCCTCAGCTTCTTTAAATAAAGTCTTTTAAAAGACAAAAAAACACCCTTTAGATCTTTCCTTAAACTTTTTATACCCTTTCGTGTTCTATTTTTGTTCAACTAATTTTACATATAATTAAACAAAAATGAAAAGAAAACTTACTTTTAACCTAAAAACAGCAGCCGTCGGTTTGATGCTGTTACTAAATTCGAGCTCGTTTGCTCAAACAGTGTATGATGTAATCTCCGGGAGTGCCAACCACACTTCATTGACCGCAGCAATTAATGCGGCAGGTTTAGACGGTGCATTGCAAGACATTAATGCAACATATACCGTGTTTGCGCCGGACAATGCTGCGTTTGACGATTTCGCAGCGCAGTTGGGGGTCACAGTAGCAGATTTGTTGTTGCTGCCAGAAGCTGATTTACAAGATGTTTTATTGTACCATGTATTGGACGTAGAAGTTGGTTCAGATGCTGTAACCAATGGTGCAACAGTTACCCCTTTAAACCCTGCAAATACACTGAAGTTGACGGAACAGCTGTTTTCGCAAATCAAGCTCAAGTGAACGCCGCTGATTTACAAGGTACAAATGGTATTGTTCACTCGGTTAATGCAGTAGTATTGCCAAATGAGACAGTAGCAGACATTGCAATTGACAGCCCAGATCACACGACATTGGTAGCAGCGGTAGTTGAAGCACGTTTATTACCAGCATTAACAAATCCATTTGCTGGGTTAACAGTATTCGCTCCAACAGATGCAGCTTTTACTACTTTCTTAACAGGAGCAGGAATTACGGCAGCAGATTTATTGGCTTCACCAGATTTGGTAAACATCTTATTGTACCACGTATTGGGCTCAGTTGTTGAGTCAGGGGATTTAACTAACGGTTCAGTAACAACATTGAGTGGTGGTTCAGTAAATGTTGATTTATCAATGGGAGTGATGATTAATTATGCAACTGTGACTGGTGCAGACAACTTAGCGTTCAATGGAGTTGTTCACGTTATTGATGCGGTATTAATTGATGCTACAGCATCATTGGAAGACATTGATAACTTAACAATTATAATGTATCCTAACCCAGCAACTGATTTCATTACAATTGACAGCAATGAAAACGGTAACTATACAATTGTTGATGTTATGGGTGCTGTTGTTGCTGAAGGAACTGTAGACAACAATAAAGTAAATGTTTCTTCATTGAATAACGGAACTTACTTTGTGAACTTCACAACAGAAACTAGAGTTTACCAAGGACGTTTTGTAAAAAACTAAACGCCCTGAAAAGTAAGAACTACTTAAAGTGGTTTATTTTCATGACGTAGCAAAAAGCCCTGATAGATTTCTATCGGGGCTTTTTATTTGATGAAGGCGACGTACGCCAAAAGCAATCCTAAACCATAAGCGAGCATATCCCAATAATCTGCTGTATACCGAGGATTGATAGGAGGGAGTATACCTTCAAAAACGATCACGATCAGTCCCCAAAGGGAAACGAGCATTATCCAATCTGCTCGGAGTGAGGGGTTGTTCAAAATGAGTCGTACGGAAACCATGATGAGGTGCAGCAAGATTGGAAAAGCCAATACGTCTCCTAGGTAATTCCGCAGTAAGGGAATAGACCATCCTTGTGCTACTAACACGAACTGCCCAAAATAAAGTCCTACAAACAGTAAAAACCAACTATTAGCGAGTTGTCGCACTATGTTTATGCAGAGACCCATGCGGCTAACCAAAGAAAAAACCCTGAAACAATGACAAACAACCAATACACAGGACGAATAATGTAGAGCACTGTTTTACGCCAAACAGGGTATTCTGGTTTAATCTCAAACAAAATATGTTCTTTCGCTTCGATGGGAAGCTTGCCTAACTTTTTGAGCCGTTCATATTCTTTTTTCCGGAGATCCAATAATTCATCACATGCCGAGCAAGTTGATGATGATCCATCATTCCAAGTGCCGCATGAAGAACATTTTTTTTTGATCATTTTATTAGTTAGAAAGTGGTTTTGGTTATGGAAAAAAGGTGTCTTTTCATTTTTTTGTAGAAGCGTAAAAACCTAAAATTTAAACTTATCACGCTTTTGACTTTCAGACTTTCGACTCAAATCATTCCCCGCGATTTAAACTCAAGGTATTTATTGATTGTTTGTACATTCAAATCCTCCGGTTTAGTTAGCACCGTATGGATTCCGTTTCGGTTGAGTTCAATAGCGATTCGTCGCTTAACGTTGATAATGTCTTCCGCAACAGCGCTTACATAAACATCCCGTAATGTGGAGGGTTTGTCCACGACCACTTCTTGTAATTTGGTGTTTTCGAAGAAAACGACCACAAGTAGGTGATTGCGCGCTATGCGTTTTAACAACGGAAGTGCTCTGCGCATTCCAAGTTCGGTATCGAAATTAGTATACAACATAATCAACGAACGGTTTCTTATGTTTTGACGAATTGTTTGAAACAACAACCCGAAATCCGCTTCCTTGAAATGTGTTTTTTGATTGTAAAGTAACTCCATCACTTTTTGAAGGTGGTTGGCGCCGCTGTTGGCTGCTAGTTTACTCCCGACTTTATCAGAATAGGTAAAAACGCCCACTTTATCTCCTTTGCGCAAGGCGATATTGGTAAATACAAGCGTAGAATTAATTGCGTAATCTAACAACGTCATCTCTTCAAAATCATGCTCCATTGCCCGTGATTTATCAATGATGGAATAGATGTTCTGCGAGCGTTCTTCTTGATATTGATTCACCATGAGTTCGTTTTTACGCGAAGTTGCTTTCCAATTTAAGGTACGGATATCGTCGCCTTGAACATAATTTTTAATTTGTTCAAATTCATTATTGTGACCAAGCCTTCGAATCTTCTTTATTCCTTTTTGTTGAGTTTGCTGATGAAACACGTAAAACTCATACTTTTTCATTTGGGCAACTGACGGATAAACCGTGACGGTTTCTGATGCATAAAGAATTACTTTTCGTTTCACTAACGAAATAGCGGAGCGCAACAAAATGTGTAGATCGCCCCATTTAAAAGCGCCTCGTTTTTTGGGTGTAAAGATATAAGAGAACTCCACTTCTTTTTTGGGTCTAAGTAGGGATGTGAAGTTGAGGTCTCGAGCTTGCATGGCTAAAGGCGGTTCATCAAAAACTTCCAAAAAATAAGGCTGAGGAGACCGGTTAACTAACCGCAAAACGACCGTGTGTTCATCGCCCAAATCCATCCGAGAACTCAATTGACGTTCTCCAATAATCGGTTTGCTCACGGCAAATACCACCAAGATGTCAACAAGTGTAAGAATGGCCAACGAAACGAGTGCGATTTGACCTACGGCCAATAATAGTGGAAAAGTAAATGCCCCCACGAATACCAAGGCAATCGCAGCCAGCACGACGAAAAATAAGCGCGTTATGTAGATAGAACGAAACACTAGCGAGGAACTTCTATGGTTTGAATAATTTCTTCAATTACTTCACGGGTAGTTATTCCTTCCATCTCTGCTTCTGGCGTAAGGATAAGACGATGATTCATGACGTGCGGAGCAACAAATTGGATATCGTCAGGTGTTACGAAATCTCGACCTCTGATAGCGGCAATCGCTTTTGCACTTCTCAAAATAGCGAGAGAAGCACGCGGAGAAGCACCTAAGAATAGTTTACCATGTTGACGCGTTTTATCCGCAATTTTCGCAATATAATCCACTAAGTGATCCTCAATTACCAACTTTTCTACCATCGCTTGAATTTTTGCGATATCCGTAGCTTTTAGCACAGGGACGACCTCATCCAAGGATGGTGTCTTAATATTGTTTTTGTATCGTTGAAGAATACTAACTTCTTCTTCCAGCGTTGGATAGTCCAATACTATTTTGAATAAAAAACGATCGAGTTGTGCTTCGGGTAAACTATATGTACCTTCTTGCTCAACAGGGTTTTGAGTAGCCACAACCAAAAAAGGTGATTCCATGGAGTATACGTTCCCATCGTATGTGATTTGTCGTTCTTCCATGACCTCAAATAATGCTGCTTGCGTTTTCGCTGGCGCACGATTGATTTCGTCTATCAGTACGATATTCGAGAATACAGGTCCTTGCTTAAACGAAAACGTGGCGTCCTTCATGTTGAATACTGTGGTACCAATCACATCCGAGGGCATTAAGTCGGGTGTAAACTGAATCCGTGAGAATTCAACTTCAATTACTTTGGCTAACACTTTTGAAGAAAGTGTTTTCGCTACTCCTGGGACTCCTTCCAAGAGAATGTGCCCGGAGGAAAAAATTCCTGTCATCAGGAGTTCTACCATTTCATTTTGACCGATGATATATTTTGCCATTTGTGCCCGGATGTCATTGACGCGCTGCGACAACCAGATTAAGTCTTCATTTGACCTTTCGAACCCAAAGTGTCGCGTTTCTGGTGCTGGAGCCCCATATTTTTGATGATTTTCCGAAGCGCCCGTTTGTTGCATTCCTTCTCCAGGTTGTGGCGTTTTAGCGCTCTCGTTTTCGGGGTTGTTTTGATGTTCTTCCATGTTAATTTCTATTAAATGAGTAGACTAAATCTAATAAATTCTCTTTTTGTTTACGTTGTACTTGGTTTAACCGAATAGGCATCTGGGCGCCTTGTTTCCTAACAATAGATAATTTATTGCTTTCTAGCACAACTTTTTGAATTTCATCTCGCTTAATTTGCTGGCATTTCCCAAAAAGAGGCGAATAGACAAAAGTCGTTGAATTAATGGAGTAAATGGGGCGGCTCAATATCCTTGCGCCGACAAGAATACAGAAGATTCCAATTGGCCAAAATATAATTCCAACGCCCATTGCATAAGCCAATAATACAAATGACTTCGCCAGCGCGATGATTCCGTAGACAACCGCAGCAAGACCGGGCATAGTAGGACGGTAAACTGCTACATACTTATCGAATTGTGGTTGCTTGTATATGTTCCAAATACCCGAAATTATGTAGAAATCACGCAGCTGTTGATGCATTGAAAAGAGGGCTTGCTTATTCAACTTCTCTTTGGACTCTAAGGCCCGAACGAGTATGGCTACCTTATTGATATCTACCTTGCTTTTTTCTGCTAAAACGGTGATTGTTTTATCGGAAAGTCGCTTGGATAGGTCAATAAAGAAATGCTCTTGCACTGCCGTATAAAAATTTCGGAGTAGCAATTTACGCATGCGACTCTGATTGTTTTCAGCAAAATATAGTCCAGCAATTGTGTCGACATAGGTCATTCCAGCATTCGTTGTTTCCTTATAAATTGGAATTACAGGCCGTTCGCGCTTGCTTCTAAAGAGGAAGAATAAGGCCAACCCAATGACTAAAGTGAAGAACGCCCAACGCAATGATGCGAAATCGAATATGCGAGACAATAAAGAATTTGTTTCACCTGTTGGCTCGTCGAGGGAATAGTCATAAGGTTCAAAATCGGCATACGCCAACCATTGGATGGTTGATGCTGAGAGTGGTTCAATAACCTCTTTCATATAGTCTTTTCCTTGAGCGCGTAGCAGTTGAAAATTTTGAAATGCCAACACATTGGTATGAAAGTAAATAGTTCCTTGGCCGTATGGATAAGTGACATAATTTGCTTTTGTCTGAATGGAGGATAGTACCTTTGACTTTTGTGGAATGGCAGGTAATACTTTCCAAAGGGCGGATAGCGTATCCTGCTCATATATAAAATACATGCTATAATCATCGGTTGATGTTTTGAAGAATACGCTGTCCGCCGCGTAAAAAGATAATGTAGTTCGATTAAATAAGTGGTTGAGGAAGTGGTCGGAAAACCGGTTGGCTGAGATAAACAGCTCATTTCCCCCAGAAATGGATTGAAATAAGGCATTAGATTCCGTCTCTGTAATGGCAAAGTGGTCTCCAACAAACATAAATAATTGATCATCTAATAGTAAGATGGAGTCCATTAAAGTATAATCGTAGATTTCATTAAAGCCATTGAATTTTCCGCTAGTGATTAGGAGCTCTTCAAATACATATAGTCCGTAGGGGTCTTTATTGCGAAGTCGAGGTTTTCCAACCCACTTTGAGGAGGCATATCCTGGCTCAGGATTGTTCGCAGCGCCTTTGGAAATAGGGGTTGAAACACCATCACTCTTCAGGAGAAACACCATCAGTGCGGCGAGCACAACAATGGATAAGACCAGGTATATGAGTTTCCTTCTATCCATTCTTTAATTCCTGGTAAAAAAGGTTCATGTGTGGTGCGACTTCCTGGTACTCTTCTTGAGTGATTGCATAGTCACCATACCACACTAATTCAAATATGCGAATGCTTTTTTCTAATTCAGCGCGTTCTTTTCTTCCCTCCATTTCGAGAAGGTAGTGGAGGTTGGTTTTCTTCTTTTCCCATTGAATCCATTGCTTTTCAATTAATTCCTTTAAGATCAAAGTATAATAAATACGGATACAATTGCGGTAGTCATTTCTGGATAACGCCTCATTGAGTTTCTGGGTCAATTCATCCAACTCAACCTCTGTTGGGTCCCAATCTTCGAAGTCATGTAGTGACTTTTTCCCAACGCCGTCGGTGTCTTTGTTTCGTACGAGTACCAAATAAATGAGGAAGGACAATAGTAAAATAGCAAATATAATGAGGAAGGTCTTCCAGAAATCCGTATTGAATGTGCTCGGATCATAGTCGGGTCCATCCCAATCCGGCGCGTCAATTTCCGGTGGTGTCACGTCTGGACGGTCGATGTCTTCCAGGTGTATACCTTCTCCTTTTCGTATACGTTCACGAACACCGCTGTTTCCGGTTCCTGTGGGAAAACGTTGTGCTCGAGAGGCCTCAATATCTTCGGAAGAAATGTCCTCATAATACTCGACGTTTTCGGGAGAATAACTGCCTTGGTCAAAATAAGGAGGGTCAATGTAGTTCCCTTCGGGGCCTTTTGGTCTTCTTGATTGTTCGTAGTTAATCCGTTCCTGAAGTTGATTCCAGCGTTGATCGATCGCCTCTACTTGCGCATTAAGACTCGTTGAAAACACCATGAAAAGGGCGATATGAATGAGTCGATTAATCTTCATAGTCGTACTGTGTTTCCTGCACCCTACTTCGTTTTCCGAACTTTTCAAATTCTTTTTTGAGTCCAACGACTTCAATTTCCTCTTCTACGCTATGAAATAAAAATCCTGAAGCAATAAAGATCAGCGGAAGCAGCAAGACGAATGCCAGCAGATAAACAACCTGTCTAATGACGTTGGCGACAACTACATAATACGATGTCTCTTCGGCTAAAAATTGTTTTACGAAGTCGGTTAAGAGATCGAGAAGGTCATTCATGAGAGGAGCTCCTCCATCGCTGATTGAAAATATAAATGCAATTGGTTGTACAGCAATAAAAATAAAAAGGGTAAAAAATAAAACGACCCCAAAGTTCTTTCCCCAGTTACGTGAACTCAATTTGAATCCAGCTCCTATTTTCCGGTTTCCTTTATAAAGTGCAGCAGCTGCAGGCAAAAGTATGAATAGAGGAAGCAATAGAAGAGCAGGTATTTGTATGTAAAAAGGAAGTAATACAAAAATTGCATAGAGATAGCTGACACCAAGAAGAAGGAGTATCCCTCTTTTTCGTAAAAAGGAAAAGTAGGTGTTCCAATAAAACTCTTCTCCAATGGTGTGAAAGGAGTAAAATACCGCGCTTGCAATCAGTGTGATAGGGATTACCCAAACGATTGTAATAATTACATCAATAGGTGGTTCGAAAAAGTCAGAGTACACATTTCCGAAGAGAACTGAAAATTGTCCATACCAATCAAAGAAATGTTCTTCTTGTAATACTTCGAAATGGTGAAAGAATTGAATACTTCCAATGACTAGAATAATTGGCGCGGCCAAAGAAAAAATGATGTGCGCCATTTTGGAGAAATATGTTCGGTAAAACTGAAATGTATCTCCAATTACTTCGATTCCAGAACGTACAATATCCAACGCAAACTCTTTTTTCGGGATATAGTTGGGCAACTCTTTTTCGTGCAACAATTCTGGATATTTTCGAGCAACGTAAATAGGGCATACAACATAGTAGAAAATAACGATCGCGAAGGAGAACAGAATGATCAACCATTTGGACCAGTCCGGTAACAATTGATAGTTTCGGGTAACAAAGCTCTCCAGTGTTCCGGCAATAATAAAGATTGGAATCAATGAAAGGAGTATTCGAATACCACGCATGGCATTCATTTGAAAAGACTGTAAGCGGGAATAGGAACCTGGAAAAAGTAATCCGTGGCCGAGCGTAAATCCAGCTCCTGAAGCGATAACAATTGCTGAGATTTCAAACGCTCCATGAATCCAAATCGTTAAGAAGGAGGTAAGCAGTACCCCTTTCAACTTAAAGAAATATTGAAAGGCACCCACCATGATGGCGTTTTGAAAAAGAATAATGTGTGTTCCAATGGAGAATAGTATTCCAGCGAAAAAACATTTCAATGCTACGCCAATGTTATTCAGTGTAATGGAAAAAAACATAGAGGTTTGTGACTCATTTCCATATATTCCCAGGGGGTTTCCTTGTAAAATATTTTGTTCGGTAGTGGTGATGTAACTACTTCCTAGAATCATCTCCGCAAAGTCCGGGTCGAAATAAGACGAAATCACGCCAATTCCGGCCCAAAGAAGAAACATTACTAGGGCGAAAAGAAGATTTTTTCGAGCTTTATAAATTTCCATCGGAATATGCGTTGTCCAAGCTTGTAACAGAGACTTAAACGGCTCTCTTTTTTGTTTATAGAGCTTTGCATGAATGCTCTGCGCTATTCCGTTTAAATAAGCTCGAACTGTCCGTTTTTCATAAAACGTTTTTGCGTAGCTCAAGTCGTTACTGATTTCAGAGTACAAATGTCCCAACTCTTCAGGGTCCATAGCACTGGAGTTGCGCATTTTTTCAAACCTTGCCCATTTCTCTTTGTTTTGTGCTATGAAGGTAGTTTCTTTCATCCCGTACGACGTTAAAGGTATCTTTTTTTAGTAAAATGGACGATTGACAAGCATTAAATTATGTGAAGCGGGAACTACTTACCAATCAGCTCCCGAAATAAGAACTTGATCACTTGTTTGAAAGCCCAAAATTTAATTACTTTTGAGAGTACGTAACGTGTAAGGTGTGAAAACAATAACGGTAAAAACAGACCAAAATATTGAGATTGAGCTCGAATTAGCTTCTCTCGCTCAGCGCCTGGCAGCAGTGGTGTTGGATGTGGTGGTATTGGTGGTGTATTTTGGCTTAATGTCGTTTATCATTGCTATGGTTTTCATTAATTCGTATAATTTCTATGATATGGAAGGGAATTCGTACGATTTTTGGATGGCTATGTTTTACGTGATTGTCTATCTTCCTTTTCTATTATATACACCTTTGATGGAGTATCTAACGAAGGGACAAACAATTGGAAAGCTGGCATTAGGTATTCGTGTTGTTCAGGCGACAGGGGATAACGCTACCTTTAAGGATTATTTCACACGTTGGTTGTTTCGTCCGGTAGAGTTCTATATTCTCAATTTCTTCGGGATTGGGTTCTTCATAGCGTTGTTCAATATTTTTGTAGATGGGCTGTTTGTCCTAATTTCAAACCGATCTCAGCGGATTGGTGGATTCATGTCGAATACGATTGTGGTTCGAAAGCATCCGCTTAGAGACTATTCCATACAAGACGTTTTGAGCATTAAGACAAATGAAAACCATGTAGCCACCTATCCTGGGGTAACCAAATTCACGGATGAGGATATGATGTTGATCAAACGGACGATTGGCCGAGTAGAGAAATACCAAAATGAAGAAACGAAGGTCTTTGCTGTAGCGCTAGCTGACAAAACAGCCGTTGAGTTGGGTCTACAGGAAACACCACGAAAGAAACTCACGTTTTTAAAAACCGTTTTAGACGATTACGTGGTCTTAACACGATAGTCGTAAACACAGAGTAATTAAATGAGCACATTATATATTATTCCTACCCCCATAGGTAACTTGGAGGATATTACGCTCCGCGCGCTCCGCCTGTTAAAAGAGGTCGATTTTATCTTAGCTGAAGACACACGCACAACTAAGAAGTTATTAAATCATTATGAGATTCAAAATCAACTGATAGCCAATCATATACATAATGAACATAAGGCGTTACAAGGACATATAGATCGAATTAAAGCTGCTCGAGCGGTTGCCTTAGTAAGCGACGCGGGTACTCCTGCGATATCCGACCCTGGGTTTTTATTGGTGCGGGAGTGTTATATACAAGGCATTGACGTCGTATGTTTGCCCGGTGCCACAGCGATAATTCCAGCAATTGTAGGGAGCGGATTTCCTGTGGCTAGTTTCGTTTTCGAAGGGTTTCTACCTCACAAAAAAGGAAGACAGACAAAGTGGAAACAATTGGCTGATGAGCAACGAACAATTGTTTTATATGAATCGCCACACCGCATTGTAAAATGTTTAAAAGAAATTCAGGAATTTTTAGGTGAGTTACGTCAGGTGTGTGTTGCCCGAGAACTTTCTAAAATCCATGAGGAATTTTTAAGGGGAACAGCCGGTGAAATCATAGCTCATTTTGATAAGCATCCACCAAAGGGAGAAATTGTAGTTGTTATTGACGCTAATAAATAAATAAACATGAAGACAGAAGCATTTCAGTTAGTGAAGCAAGGTGATGCGTTCAACTCATTTCAATTGGCTGTCATCGAACTTCATAATCCTGCAGAAGATGAGGTACAAATATCGGTTGAGAGTTTTGGATTGAATTATGCCGATGTTATGGCTCGAAGAGGTTTATATCGAGAGGCCCCTCCATTGCCAGCAGTGATTGGGTATGAAGTGGTAGGAACAATCACGAAGACTGGAAAAAATGTAGATACCTATTGGTTTGGTAAACGTGTAGTTGCGTTTACACGGTTTGGGGGCTATGCACGAGCGGTGAATACAAACATTCTCGCTGTTGCTGACATTGGTGAAATGGACGCAGGAGAGGCTTTGTGCTTGGCTACTCAATACGTGACGGCTTATTACATGTCCCGCTATTTACTGAACATCCACGAGGGAGAAAAAGTATTAGTCCACGCTGCGGCAGGAGGAGTAGGAACGGCATTGATTCAATTGCTTAAAGCGAATAAAGCCTATGTAATTGCCAAAACCGGTAGTGATGCTAAAATAGATTACCTGAAGGAGTTAGGATCGGATTTTGTCGTGAACTATAGAACTAGTGATTATAGTTCTTCCATTCTAGAACATATCGAAAATGATCGAATAGATGTATCGTTCAATCCTGTTGCAGGAAGCACGTTTAAGACAGATTGGAAACTTACGGGTTCTGGTGGAAGAGTCATGTTATTTGGAGGGAGCGAACGTTCAGGAAAGAAATGGGGGATATTATCTAACTTGAATTTCGTTCGAAAAATGGGGATTATCATTCCAATAGGTTTAATGATGCGTTCAAAGAATATATTGGGGGTAAATATGTTGAAAGTAGCGGATAAGAAACCTATGGTTTTACATCGGTGTTTAAATGCTGTTGTAGCACTAGCAAAGAACAATGAAATATCTCCTAAGGTTGGAGCTTGTTTTTCTTCTGATGAATTAGCCCATGCGCATCATTTATTAGAGTCGGGAGAATCTACAGGAAAAGTAATGGTAACGTGGAACGCGTTAGACAACATAAGATAAAAACATACAGAAACAAAAAAGGGGGTGAATTATTCACCCCCTTTTTTGTTAACTAATATAAAGCTTATTTGCTTACAACAATTTTACGCGTAACTGTTGCGTCATTAGTTGAGATTGTAAAGTGGTAAATACCATTAGCTAATGCAGCAGCATCAACATTGATTTGGTTTGACCCAGCTTGTACATTGTTTTCTGTTACAGACATTACCGTTTGTCCAGCAGCATCTACTAACTTGTAAGATACATCACTTGCATTTTGCAATGTGTATTCAACAGTAGTTGAAGTTGCCGTTGGGTTAGGGTAAGTAGAAACATTCAACTCATTTGCAGCAGTTTCAGACAAAGAAACTGTTGGGTCAAAGTTCATACGTACATGAGGAGTTGTAGTAGAGTAGTACCAGATATCTGCATTGGTATCATATGCAAACGTTGTTTGTGGTTCAGAAGAACCAGCAGTACCAATCGCTAAACCTGGCTCAAAAGAACCAACAACTACTAAGTAAGTAGTGTATGGAGCAGCAGCAGTTAACATAAGTGGAGCACTGAAAGGCAATACTAATTCTGTACCTGGATCACCAGCCTCTACGATGTATGGATCAGTTTCACCAAAGAATACGAAATCTCCTGTAGACAAGTCATAAACTTTACCAACGATTTCCATTCCAACAGGACTTGTAGTCGCTAAACGAACATTGATAGCTGTCAAATCAGCGGTTGTGAAGATATCATAGAGGTTACCGAGTTCGAAAGGATCTGTCCCTCCAAAGTTGTATGAACCAGATGGAGTTCCGTTGTCACGAGCATAGATGTTTTGACCTACTTCGAAATCGTAACCAGCAGCGTTGATATCGTTGTTCGCAGGAACATCATCTGTTGCATCAGCAGCATAAGCAAACTCAAAAGAGTAAGTTCCAACTCCTGAAGGAGTAAATGGACCTGCAATTAATGTAGCAGTGTCTAATGATGCAAGCGCTGCAGGAGTAGAAGTAGATGAAAAACCAGACCCTCCAGTTTCATTAGCCGTTAATGTAACACCAGTTTGAGTTTGTGATCCTTTATTGAAAGCCACGATAGAAAAATCAATTGGTGCAATTTGCGCTACAGGAATTTGGTGGTAGTATAACCCTTCAGATCCGTAGTACAATCCTGACAACTCGATATCATTATCAGATAATGTTCTTAAAGCGATATCATCAATTTGCCATCCATAAGTAATCCAAGCGGGAAGAGTTTGGTTAGTTGGGAACGCAGACGTCCATCCAAAACGAAACCAAATGTCGCCAGGGTTTGCACTCAAGTATGGAGTTAAATTCACTTGGATAAAGTCTGGGTTTGGATATGCAGAACCTCCTGAAGCAGATAATACTTCTTTTCCTGAGTTGTCATATACACGTACGAAGTTCGTTCCATCAGTACTGATTTCTACGTATTGGTCGTCGTTAAAACGTGCTCCGTTTTGGTAAAACTCAAGGTTTACGAATTCGTTACCACCCAATGCAGTGATGTTTACAGGAGCGGCAGACGTCATTGTGTAAACCACGTTAATTTCTTCTGAACTGTTAGGCGTAGCACCGTTGTTCAGCTCTGCGTAACCATTTGCTCCAGTAGGAGAAGCGATTGGATCATTGTACCACCCACTGTTCACAGCATCGATGTTCCATCCGTAAGCAGCGCCGGTAATACCGTTGTTGTCGATTGTCCAACCCGCAGCAGAAGCGAAATCATCCGACCAAATTACTACACCTAAGGCTTTTTCACCTGGGGCTTGAGTTGTTGCGTTAACAGGCTTTGCCTTGCTAACGGCAGAATTTAAAGCTGGTTGTTTTACCTGCCCAAATGCTAAAGTCCCAAGACCAAGGGCTAAAGCGCTTAAATAAATTTTTTTCATAGCTTAATTAATTATTTGTTAACAAATATAAACAATCCTTGGATAACGAAAAGTTATTCCAGAACTATCCTGTTACTTTTAAAAGATTCTTTATTTAATTGTGAGGAACGTAAGGCAATCACAAATGGTTGGCATGGAGATAGATTAAAAAATCTTTTGTATTCTTATCATCGAAAAATCAAATCAGTTCGTCTATGAAATATGTATTTTCTTGTTTCCTGATAGTTTCAATTTCATTCGTCTTTGGGCAGAAAAAAACAATCGATCAGACTGTTTACAGTCAATGGAAGTCTATTGCGAAAGCAACTCCTTCTGCCCATGGAAACTTTGTACATTATGAGTTGAATCCTCATCGAGGAGATGGATTTTTGTATATCTATGATCGACTGGAAAGCGAACTGGATTCGATTCCACGTGGAAAAAGAGGTGAAGTAAGTCCTTCGGAGGACGTTTTTGTGTTTTTGATAGACCCCGGCTATGATACTTTACGAACGCTAGAGCTGGAGAAGGTGAAGAAAGATAAATGGGTTAAAGATTCTTTGGGTATTTTATATTTATCGAACGATAGTCTGGTTAAAATTCCCAAAATAAAGTCATTCACATTGTCGAAAAGCGGCAGTTGGTTAGCATATTTGTCGCATGAGAACGGTAAAGAAGCAAGTGTTTCGAAAAACGCAAAGAAGTGCTTATTCAAGAAGAAAAAACCGATTATTTCCCCTGTAAAATCAGATGGTACACTGCTAACGTTGTTGAATACGTCTGAAGGGAGTACACGAGAGTTTAAAAACGTAGCCGAATATTCATTTGATGAAACCGGAGAATTCTTGATGTTTACAACAATATTCAAGCGGAAGCAAGGAGACAGCGTGCTTTTACACACTTTGGACATGAAGAACCAGCAACAGAATACCTCACCGTCTTTTTATGCTTTTGGAAAATATAGCTTTTACGAAAAGGGGACTAAAATGGTGTTTTTAGCCTCTCAAGATACAAGTAAAAATAAGTTATATGACCTTTATTTATGGGATTTAACAACAGATTCTCCACAGCTTTATGTGGACACGAATCGTGCAGATTTACCAGAGGGTTTATCAGCAAGTAACTTTACTACGCCCTATTTTTCGCAAAACGGAAAACGACTATTTCTCGGATTAAAAGAACCGCCGAAACAAGAGGAAAAGGATAGCTTATTAGATTCTGAAAAAGCAAAACTTGACATCTGGCATTATGAGGATCATCAGCTGCAGCCCCAGCAGTTGCTAGGACGAAGACGCGAAGAAAATAAGACGTTTTTGGCGGCGATCAATCTTATGACCAATGTTTTGGTAGTACTTGAAGACGATACGCTTTCTGTTTCGATGTTAAATAAGGGAAATTCAAATTACGCGCAAGGAACCAGCAAAATACGTTACGAGAAAACATACAATTGGAATTATCCATGGCCGAGAGATTATTATCGTGTCGATGTGGCCTCTGGAAAAACAGAGTTAATCAAGGAGAAAGTGGGTTACGCAGATGGATTATCTCCCTTGGGGAATTATTTCGTGTATTATGATAACTCAACGAAAAGCTTTCGTTTGATAGATTTAAAAACTGGTCAAGAGCATTGTATTACTTGTTTTACAGAAAACAAAGAGGTGTGGGAAGAAGACGTGAATGGAATGCCGCACGATCCGACTCCTATTCGTCCGGCAGGCTATACACAACACGAAAAGTTATTTATTTTACATTCAGAATTTGATGTATGGGAGTATGATTTGGAAGCAAAGAACCTTAAATGTTTAACTGTAGGTCGTGGCAAATATATGAATACAGAACTTCGCATGGTTAGTTGGGACGGTGATAGTGTTTTTGTTGATAAGGAAAGAACCTACATTAAAGGGTTTGACAAAGGAACAAAAGATGAGCGTATTTATCATTTAGAGCAGAATGAACGGATGAATGATCTGACCCAATTGTTGGATATCCCGCATAAATTATTGAACATTAAGCAATCTGAAGATGGATCAACTGTGATGTATCAAAAAATGAACGTAACGGATTACCCTGATGTGTATGTAACCACTCCAACATTCGAATCTGAGCAAAAGATATCTTCAGCAAACCCCCAACAATCAGAATACCGCTGGCCGACGGTAGAATTGATCTCATGGAAGTCATACGCAGGAAAGGACTTGGAGGGACTTGTGTATAAACCAGATGATTTTGACCCGAATAAAGACTATCCAATGATCGTTTATTTTTATGAATTGTATGCCGACCGTAAAAATGTTCACTACATACCAAAGCCTACGGCCTCAATTATTTATGCAACAGAATACACGTCTGCAGGTTACATTGTGTTTATGCCAGACATCCGATATGATGCCGGATATCCAGCACGTGGGGCATACGATTGTATAATGAGTGGTACGGATGAGGTACTAAAAAAGTATCCTAACATCGACTCTACGAGAATGGGATTGCAAGGTCAATCATGGGGAGGATATCAAACTGCTCAATTGATTACCATGACGACAAGGTATAAGGCCGCAATGGCGGGGGCTCCGGTGAGTAATATGTTTTCGGCTTATGGAGGGATTCGATGGGGAAGTGGTTTAAATCGGCAGTTTCAATACGAGAAGTCGCAAAGTAGAATTGGTAAAACCATCTGGGAAGCACCGGAGCTTTATGTAGAAAACTCGCCGTTATTCCACCTACCAAATGTCCAAACGCCATTGCTTATAATGCACAACGATGGGGATGGTGCGGTACCGTGGTATCAGGGAATAGAGTTATTCGTAGGAATGAAGCGTTTGGGTAAACCAGTTTGGATGCTAAATTACAATGGGGATGATCACAACTTAATGAAGGATGCTAATCGCCGTGACTTAAGCATACGAATGCGGCAATTTTTCGATCATTATTTATTAAATGAGCCGGCTCCTATTTGGTTAAAAGAAGGATTGCCGGCAGTTGAAAAGGGAATTAATTACCGATTGGAGCTTTCTGAGTAGCCGATGGTTTAAGAATAGAATCATTCAACTATCTTTGTGGGATTAAAAGTTGATATTCATGACGAAAGCTCGCTATACAGTTACAGCCGCACTTCCTTATTCGAATGGACCTCTGCATTTGGGTCACGTTGCAGGCGTTTATCTTCCTGCTGATATCTTTGTTCGCTTTTTGCGATTAAAAGGACATGATGTCGCGTTTATTTGCGGTAGCGATGAGCATGGTGCTGCGATTACTTTGCGCGCAAAAAAAGAGGCGATTACTCCGCAGGAGATTGTCGATAAGTATCACTCCGTTTTGGCGGACTCCTTCAAAAAATTCAACATCAAATTCGATATCTTTCATAGAACCTCTTCGGAGCTGCACAAGAAAACCGCCCAAGAGTTTTTCACCAAATTGAATGCTGAAGGAAAATTAACACAACTCAAAAGTGAGCAGTTTTATGACGAAGAGTTCGACCAGTTTTTAGCGGATCGATATATTACGGGTGAGTGCCCAAATTGTCACTATGCCTCAGCTTACGGCGACCAGTGTGAGAAATGTGGATCTTCCTTGAGTCCAGCAGACTTAATAAATCCGTTATCAACGTTGAGTGGTAAGCCCCCAAAAATGCGGGATACTTCACATTGGTATTTGCCGATGGAAAAGCATGAAGGCTGGTTAAGACCATGGATTAAAGAAGGTGTTTTAGATGGGAAGCAACAACACGACCCAAAGAAATGGAGAAATCAGGTTGTGGGACAGTGCATGAGTTGGATCGATGGCGGGCTCAAACCGCGTGCGATGACAAGAGACCTAGATTGGGGAGTTCCAGTTCCGATAGACGGCGCAGATGGAAAGGTGCTATATGTATGGCTGGATGCACCGATTGGATATATTTCAGCAACGAAACAATGGGCGCTCGATAATAATAAAAATTGGGAAGACTATTGGAAGGGTGACAGCAAACTCGTTCATTTTATCGGTAAGGATAACATTGTTTTCCACGCAATTATTTTTCCCATTATTTTGAAAGAACACGGGGGCTTCATACTTCCAGACAATGTGCCAGCATCGGAGTTTTTAAACTTGGAGGGGGATAAGTTTTCTACTTCTCGTAATTGGGCGGTATGGCTGCATAAGTACTTGGAGCGTTACCCTGCAAAAATTGACGAACTGAAATATACATTAACGGCAATCGCTCCTGAGAGTAAGGACAGTGAGTTTACATGGGTAGAATACCAAAACAGAGTGAATAATGAGCTCGCAGATGTGTTGGGTAATTTTGTAAACAGAGCATTTGTGTTGACGCATAAATATTATGAAGGAATAATTCCTGAGCACGGCGCGTTTACGACGGAAGATCTTTTGGTACTAGATACGATGAAAGCATTTCCTGGGAAGATAGAACATCTATTGTACAACTATAAGATTCGTGAAGCACAGAGTGAGGCGATGAATTTGGCCCGTCTAGGAAATAAGTACTTAGCCGATATGGAGCCGTGGAAGTTGCAAAAGACGAATCCAGACCGTGTTAAAACCATAATGTATGTGGCATTGCAAATAACGGGAGGATTAAGTGTATTATTGGAGCCCTTCTTACCAGATACAGCGCGAAAGTTAAGAAAGTTTTTAGCAATGAATGGTTGTGATTGGGAAAGCCTAACTGTTGATTCTCTGATAAAACCTGGAACAAAGATCAATTCTCCGACTATTTTATTTGAGAAGATTGATGACGAAATGGTTCAGCATGAGCAGGAATTACTTTTTGCCACAAAAGAGTCGTCTGAAGCCCAAACAGTCGCTCCTCAAAAGGAAATCATTGATTTTGATGACTTTACAAAGATGGATATTCGTATAGGAACTATTCTTCATGCAGACAAAGTGAAAAAGGCAGACAAACTGTTGCAGCTTATTGTAGATACAGGTGTTGATCAACGGACTATTATTTCAGGAATCGCAGAACACTATGCCCCAGAAGACATCATTGGTAAACGGGTAGCGGTGTTACTGAATCTCGCACCACGCAAAATTCGCGGTGTAGAATCTCAAGGGATGATTTTAATGGCGGAGAACCGTGAGGGTAAATTATGCTTTGTGTCTCCTGAGTCAGCAATAGAACCAGGAAGCACCGTGCGTTAGACACCGTGCAGAAAGTATTGAATAAAAAAGCCCCGAACATAAATACTTTCGGGGCTTTTTATTGGATTAAAAGTCAAAGCTATCCATGAATTTAGTGGTGAAGTTTCCGTTATTGAAATCTTCATTTATCATTAATTTTCTATGGAAAGGAATGGTGCTTTTCACACCTTCAATAATATATTCATCCAGCGCACGACGCATTTTAAGAATGGCTTCTTCACGTGTTTGTGCTACAGTAATAAGTTTCGCAATCATGGAATCATAGTGTGGAGGGATGGCATATCCAGCGTACACATGAGTGTCAATACGTAATCCGTGGCCACCTGGCTCGTGGTATTCTGTAATTTTTCCTGGTGATGGTCGGAAATCATTGTACGGGTCTTCCGCATTGATACGACACTGGATGGCGTGCATTGTTGGGAAGTAATCCTTACCACTAATTTTTTTACCAGCAGCAATGAAGATTTGTTCCTTGATAAGGTCGTAGTTGATTACTTCTTCTGTAATCGTGTGTTCTACCTGGATACGCGTGTTCATTTCCATGAAATAGAAATCACGGTTTTTATCCACTAAGAATTCTACAGTTCCAACTCCTTCATACTTCACAGCAGCAGCCGCTTTTTTAGCTGCTTCTCCCATATTTTTACGAAGAGCGTCTGTCATGAAAGGGGATGGCGTTTCTTCTACCAGTTTTTGATGACGTCGTTGAATGGAGCAATCGCGCTCGGAAAGGTGACATACTGTTCCGAATTGATCACCAGCAATTTGAATTTCAATGTGACGTGGCTCTTCAATGTATTTTTCCATATAAATACCATCATTTCCAAATGCTGCCGCCGCTTCTTGTTTAGCAGAATCCCAGTTCTTTTGCATGTCTTCTTCTTTCCAAACAATGCGCATCCCTTTTCCACCACCACCAGCGGTTGCTTTGATGATAACCGGATATTTGATTTTCGCAGCTTGAGCTTTTGCATCAGGAATATCCTTAATAAGTCCTTTTGAACCAGGTATACAAGGTACCCCTGCCGCAATCATTGTCGCTTTTGCGGTCGCTTTATCTCCCATTCCATCAATTTGCTCTGGGGTAGCCCCAATGAACTTGATGTTGTGTTCTTGACATACTTTTGAGAATTTAGCATTCTCGGATAAGAACCCATAACCTGGGTGTATAGCGTCAGCATTAGTGATTTCTGCCGCAGCAATTATATTTGGTATTTGCAAGTACGACTTGGAACTGGGTGGTGGACCAATACATACAGCCTCATCGGCGAATCGAACATGTAAACTGTCTTTATCTGCTGTACTATAAACAGCGACGGTTTTAATGCCCATTTCCTTACATGTTCTAATAACACGCAAAGCTATTTCGCCCCTATTGGCAATCAATATTTTTTTGAACATGCCTGTTGGGTTAATTTGTTAGACGTTTAATTACTTAAGCTGGTTCAACCAAAAATAATGGTTGATCATATTCTACTGGAGAAGCATCATCTACTAACACTTTTACAATTTTACCAGCTACTTCTGATTCGATTTCGTTGAACAATTTCATTGCCTCGATAATACATACTGTATCTCCTGGCTTAATAGTATCACCTACTTCAAAGAAAGCAGGTTTGTCCGGAGAAGGTGAACGGTAAAAAGTACCAATCATTGGAGATTTCACAGTGATGTAGTTGTCACTAGCTTCTGGTGCAGGCGCTGGCGCAGCTTCTGCTGGTGCAGGAGTAGGCGCGGCCTGTTGAACCTGAGGCATTTGCTGCATCATTGGCTGTTGAACATAAATCGTTTGTTCCTCTTTTTTGGCTTTTTTGTTTTCTGTTTTAATCGTAATCTTAAAATCTTTTTCTTCGATTTCAACTTCAGTTACTCCTGATTTTGATACGAACTTTATAAGATCTTGAATTTCATTTAGATTCATAATTATGAAATTTTGTTGAGGGTAAATATACTAAAGTTTATGAATTATACGCCCACTTCAAATAGATGGCTCCCCAAGTGAAGCCTCCTCCAAAAGCTGAGAGAATGATGTTGTCTCCTTTTTTCAATTGTTTTTCCCAATCCCAAAGGCAAAGAGGCAGGGTTCCGGCTGTTGTATTGCCGTATTTTTGAATATTAATCATCACCTTTTCTTTTGTAAGCCCCATGCGGTTGGCGGTTGCATCAATAATTCTTAAGTTCGCTTGGTGAGGAACGAGCCAATTCACATCATCACTCGATAGGTTATTCTTTGCCATAATGGCTGCGGATACGTCTGCCATGTTGGTAACAGCAAATTTGAATACAGCCTGGCCTTCTTGATGCACATAGTGCATTCTTTTTTCCACTGTTTCGTGTGTCGGAGGGTTTAAACTTCCTCCTGCTGGTTGAACCAAATATTTACGTCCACTACCGTCACTATGAAGAATAGAGTCAATAACTCCGAGGCCCTCAGTGTTTGGCTCTAATAAAACAGCCCCCCCCCCATCACCAAATATAACGCACGTTGCTCGGTCTTCGTAATCTATGATTGAGCTCATCTTATCAGCCCCAATAACAATCACTTTTTTGTACTTGCCGGTTTCGATGAATTGAGACCCTGTAGTCAGTGCATATAAAAACCCTGAACATGCAGCATTCACATCAAAGCTCCAAGCATTTTTCATCCCCGTTTTATCGGAAATAATATTTGCTGTGGAAGGAAATGGATGATCTGGGGTTACAGTACCACAAATGACCAGGTCGATTTCCAACGGATCAACACCTTTTTTTTCTAGTAATTGCTGAACAGCAGCAGCCCCCATATCAGAGGTGGCCCCGTTTTCTAGAATATGACGTTCTTTTATTCCTGTGCGCGTAGTTATCCACTCGTCCGTAGTGTCGATTATTTTTTCTAAATCGAAATTTGTCATTACTTTTTCGGGTACGTAACCTTGAACACCTGTAATTGCTGCAGTAATTTTCGTCATATTATTTAAATGCTTCTTTAATTTTTTTTGTCAACTCTGAACTTGCAACATCATATGCATGAATCAGCATGTTTTTAACGGCAATGTCATTTGAGATTCCATGTCCAATGATGACATCAGAGTTCACACCAAGAATGGGTGTTCCTCCGTAGTTCTCATAATTGAACCGGTCGAAATATTCATCATGGATTCCTCGCTTTTTCATGAGAGTATATAGCCCTTCAGCTTCTTTTAAGACTACGTTACCGGTAAACCCGTCGCAAACCACTACATCCGCCTTGCCGGTAAAGATATCTCTTCCCTCAATGTTTCCAATGAAGTTAAAATCATCTGAGCCATCCATAAGTTTATAGGTAGATTGCGTCAATAAGTTCCCCTTCGACTCTTCTTCCCCTATGTTTAACAATGCTACCTTTGGAGCCTCAATTTGCAACACGTTTTTTGCATACAAAGAACCTAAAATGGCAAATTGGTAAAGTACATCGGGCTTACAGTCTGCATTTGAACCAACGTCAAGGATAAGTGAACTTCCCCCGTCTATATTTGGTAGCAAAGAAGTGATACATGGCCGGATAACTCCTGGAATGGAATTAACTTTATAAATGGACCCCACCAGCATAGCGCCCGTGTTTCCGGTGCTAGCGAAGGATTGAATTTGTTTATTGGCTAATAACTGAAAGCCTACAGAAATAGAACTCTGCGGTTTTTGAGGAATTGCACGAGTCGGGTGATCGTGCATGGTGATGATATCTGGGGCATGAACGATGTCGAAAAGCTCCGGATTAACTTCCTCTTGGGCAAGCGTTTCAAGAATTTCTTCTTCGCGTCCAATTAATGCGAGCCTTACATCAGAAGGAAGCTCCTTTTGAGCAAGAATTGCTCCTAGCACGTTCGCACTAGGAGCAAAATCTCCGCCACTAATATCTATAGCTATTCTCATTAGGAGTGAAAAATTATTAATTCACTACTACGGAATGATTAAACCGCAACTTCTTTTTCTGCGATAACCTGCCCTTTGTAATACAATTTTCCTTCATGCCAGTGCGCACGGTGGAATAAATGTGGTTGCCCCGTAGTAGGACAAGTTGCGATATTTCCTGCAACCGCCTTCACGTGAGTTCTTCTTTTATCACGTCTTGTTGTCGACGTTCTTCTCTTAGGATGTGCCATTTGTACTTATTTTAATCTAAATTTAATTCAATTTTTTTAAAGCTTCCCAACGCGGATCGATGTCGTCATCGTTTTCCTCGTCAGATTCATCTTCATAGTAACCAGAATATTCGTCGAGTAAGTCAAGCATTTCTTCATTACACTCATCCTCTGGATGAACCGTGCGTGAAGGTAAGGCAACCACCATTAATTCATAAAAAATGGGCGCTAAATGCAGTTGATACTCACTTGGCAATAAAACAATGAGGTTTTCGTCTTCACTTGCCTCAGTGTCAAACTTAAAAATAAGTTGACTCGAGGATTTTACTTTAACCAGCAGCGGATCATTGCATCGGTCACAGGATTTTTCAACCCAGCCTTCAAATGTAATGTCAGCCACCATCATTGTCTCTCGTTTTTCAAGAAGCATTGTGACGTAAACACCTCCTTCTTCAATTAACGAATATTCTAACTCTTCAAAGAACGGTTTCGTAATTTGAAATTCAAACTCGTGTTTTCCGAGTTTTAATCCCTCATACGGAACAGTAAAATCTTTTATCGAACGCATAGTGTTCAAAAATGGGATGCAAAGTTATAAAAATAAATAGTAACCACCACTTTTTTTTAACTTCAATTATAATTTAGGAGTGGTTAGTTCTCCTTAACGCTCTCTTTCTCCCGAATCGGCCCGTCTTTCCGACATGTTTTGTAGTGGGTTTGCTGTAATTTCTTTCACAAATTGACGCATTCGGTAGATGTCCATGGCTAGGTATATCGCACTGCGTATCGATTGTTCTGAAGCAATGCCTTTCCCAGCAATATCGAATGCGGTACCGTGGTCAGGAGAAGTCCGCACAATCGGCAGCCCCGCCGTATAGTTAACACCATCTTCGAATGCTATCGTTTTGAATCCGGTAAGGCCTTGATCGTGGTACATGGAGAGAATACCATCAAATTCTGCAATCATTCGAGACCCAAAAAAGCCATCTGCCGGATATGGTCCAAATGTTAATACACCGTCTTTATTAGCAAGTTGAATGGCAGGAATAATTACGTCTGATTCTTCTGTACCTAATTTTCCATGCTCTCCAGCGTGTGGATTAAGTCCGAGTACGGCAATGCGCGGCTTAATAATGCCAAAGTCTTTCCTTAAACTTGCGTCAAACTGATTAAGCTTTGCAATGATTTTATCTTTCGTTATGGCCGCAGCCACTTCGTTAAGAGGGATGTGGCTGGTAACCAGCGCAACACGGAGATTTCCAGCAACCATCATCATCAGCGCGTCATCAACTCCAGACATGTCTGCTAAGTATTCTGTGTGACCCGGGAACTCAAATCCAGCCTGTTGAATCGTGTCTTTGGATATCGGTGCGGTAACGAGCACATCAATTTTACCGCTGGCTAAATCTTTTGTAGCCGCTTCGAGTGATTTTAATGCATAAGTTCCTCCATTAGCGTTGGCCTCACCAAGTTTAATGTCGACTATTTCTTGCCATACTGCTACGATGTTCACTTTGCCTTGTTGTGCTTTCGAAGCATCCTCAATACGATGGTAGTTGAACTCTTCATCGTTGATTGTTTTTTTGTGGAAAGCGATGGTTTTCGTCGATCCATAAATAATCGGGGTGCACTCTGCCAACATGTTTACATCGGAAAACGCTTTAATGATTATTTCTGGACCAATTCCATTAATATCACCCATCGAAATCCCTACACGTATAGGTTCTCTCTCCGATTTTACAATCTCTCTATGTTTACGTCTATCCATTTTTCTTAAATTTGCTCATTCCTATAAATACAATCCCTAGTTTTCGAGCATTACAAAATTAATAAGATAACTGAAAAGATAGAAACAAAAAATTCTAGCTACTATTGATTGAAGAATTCATAAATTTGTGGTATGATTCTTTACAACGTTACTGTTTCAATTGACCCTGTTGTTCAAGATGAATGGCTCAACTGGATGCGGACTACACACATTCCGGAAGTTATGGCAACGGGCCATTTTAAAGAAAGTCGCTTGTCTCGTGTGCACGGGGAAGAAGAAGGAGGATTGACATTTGCAATTACTTACCTTTGTTATTCTCAAGCAAAATATGATGAATATCAAAGGGAGCACGCCCCTCGACTTCAACAAGACCACTCAGAAAGATTCGCTGGTAAATTCGCTGCGTTTAGAACGCTACTTTCGGTTATTGAGGAATTCAATCACGAATGAGTGTAAGAGCAAAGAAGCACCTCGGCCAGCACTTTTTAACGGATAAAAATATCTGCAAGAAAATCGCGGATCGGTACCTGGGGTATGAAGGGTGTACAAAAGTCCTAGAAATTGGTCCTGGAATGGGTGCACTGACTGAATTTTTGCTACAACGTGAGGAGCTAGACATTCACGTGATGGAAATAGACAGAGATTCTGTCGCATATTTGAAAGAGCACTTTTCAGGATTGAAGAATAAAATTTATGCTACTGATTTTCTCAAGACGGATTTGACCGCACTGATGGGTAAAGGTAGCTTCGGAGTTGTTGGAAATTTTCCGTATAATATTTCTTCCCAAATTCTGTTCAAATGCATTGAATATCGAAATCAAATCCCTGAAATAATGGGGATGTTTCAAAAAGAAGTGGGGGTGCGTGTAGCCGAGAAACCCGGCTCGAAAGCGTACGGAATTTTAAGTGTGTTGTTGCAAACGTATTACGACATTGAATATTGTTTTACGGTAGATGAACAGGTGTTTAACCCTCCGCCAAAAGTGAAGTCCGGAGTTATTCGTTGTACTCGAAATGAGCGGACATCTTTGCCGTGTGATGAAACGTTTTTCATCCAAGTAGTTAAGGCAACGTTTAATCAGCGTCGAAAAACAATTCGCAACGGGTTAAAGGGTCTTGTTGATGTAGCTCAGCTTAACCATCCATTTTTTGAGTTACGTGCAGAAAGACTATCGGTAGATGATTTTATTGAGCTAACGTGCTATTTAGAGAAGGAGAAATAATTCGATATTTACCGTTTTTTTGATAGAAGTTGTGTTTCTTTTTATTTAACAATTTACACATTTAATGTGAGTAGAATGCAATCAAGGGCGTATTGGCACATTAAAATAATTTCCCTTCCAACATTTCTTTCGTAACTTTGCCGAAAACTTTTCCTCATGCGGTATGAATTAACCAAAGAGTTCTTGGAAGAAATTCGCGAGGCGATTGCGTTAAGCAATACTGCATATATCGACCAACGAGTAATTTTACTGCACGCGGCTGACATCGCAGAGATCATTGATGAGTTAGAGTTAGAGGAAGCGAAGTTCATTTATTCATATCTTGACGAAGATCAGCAGGCGGATGTGCTTCTAGAATTGGAAGAAGACGTTCGGGAACGTTTTGTAGAATCCCTCACCGCTAAAGAAATTGCAAATCAACTAGAGAATCTCGATTCAGATGATGCGGCAGATATTTTAGGTGAATTATCGCTCGCTCGCCAATTAGAGATTATTGGGGAGATGGATGAAGAGGATGCCGCTTCGATTGTCGACCTCTTAAACTATGATGAGGACTCCGCTGGGGGATTGATGCAAAAAGAATTCATCAAGGCACGTGAAGATTGGCCGGTGAATCGTTGCGTAATTGAGCTCCGTCGCCAAGCGGAAGAGGTGGAAAAGGTTTACACAATTTATGTAGTGGACAGCCAAGACCATTTAGTGGGTGTTTTATCCTTAAAATCGTTGTTGTTTTCGAGTCCAAAGACCAGAATTCGAGATTTATGTCAAGAAGAGAATATCATTTCCGTAACCACTAGCATGGCGGGTGAAGAGGTAGCGCGTATCATGGACAAGTATGACTTGGTTTCTATTCCTGTAGTAGACTTACAAAAAAAATTAGTAGGGAGAATTACCATCGATGATATAGTTGATGTCATCCGTGAAGAGGCAGAAAAGGACTTTCAAATGGCCTCAGGTATTTCCGAAAGTGTGGAAGCCGGAGCAAGCATTTGGCGCCTATCTCGCGCCAGACTGCCGTGGTTGTTCATCGGTATGTTTGGGGGGATTTTGGGGGCACAAGTCATTGGAAATTTTGAATTACAAATAGGACAAATCCCAGCGCTTGCATTTTTTATTCCTCTGGTGGCAGCAATGGGGGGAAATGTCGGTGTTCAATCGAGCGCGGTAGTTGTGCAATCGTTAGCAAACGGCTCGAATCAATTCAGTAGTATCCTCGCCCGAGTTAAAAAGGAAGCGCTATTAGGTTTGTTGAACGCATTCATATGTAGTGTAGTTATATTTATAATAACATGGCTTTTAGAAACTCCGTTACTCGGATTAACTGTTTCTTTAGCGTTATTTACAGTCATCATTATTGCGGCCATTTTGGGCACCCTTATTCCTTTAGTATTGGATAAATATGGGGTGGATCCAGCCCTAGCAACCGGCCCTTTTATTACTACAATGAATGATGTTGTGGGTTTGTTTATTTACTTTTCAATGGGAATGCTCATTTTCGGAATATAATTTCTCATTCTGATTTCTCTTCCTTTAGATTCAACATCAACTTTCTCAATCTTAAGCTGATTCTTTGAATTGCCATCATCTTTTCCATAACCCATTGTTTAAAATTTCGTGAATCCTTTTCCCTAAGAGGGATAAGTATGCTGAACTTTGTTGTTGGAGTACACTTAAAACGAACAAAGATGAAAACACTGTTTTTTTTTACATTGATAGCGATATTGGCCGCGGCTTGTGTTCCTGCTAAGAAATACAACGAATTGCTGGAAAAAGAAAAAATGTGCTCAGAGGAATTAGTCAAATACAAGTCTTCATCATTAGATTTTGAAGCAAAGGCAAGGACCCTAGAGGCCCGTGTGGAAACTATGAATAAGGAACTCACAGCGTTAAAAAAGGACACGCTCGACATGGGCCACGAATATCGTTCACTACAAGCAGAATGTTCTAAAATCAAAAGTTCTTGCGATGCTTTGGAAGATCAGTTGGATAAAATTAAGAACAGAGATGCACGAGAGGTTGCACGTATGCAGGCAGATTTGGAAGCTCAAATTATTGAAAACCAGCGTAAAGAAGATGCATTGATGGCACTAGAAAAAGAATTATTGAACAAACAACGCTTGTTGGAGGACCGTGAGGCGCGTGTTCGCGAGCTCGAAGAGTTGATTGCTCGTAAAGATCAAACAGTCAAGGAATTAAAACAAAGAATCGCTCAATCGTTGCGAGGATTTGTGGATAAAGGTCTAACAGTTGAAGAGCGCGATGGAAAAATTTACGTAAGTTTAGAGGCGAAGCTTCTATTTGCCTCAGGCAGCACGGTTGTAGAGCCGGAGGGGAGATCAGCCGTGGTTCAGTTAGCTAAAGCGATTGAGGGAGAAACTGACCTAGAAATTATCGTCGAAGGACATACCGATACGGATGCTTTAAATAGTAAGTCTCATCCAAAAGACAACTGGGAGTTATCTGTATTGAGAGCGACTTCGGTTGTTAATATCATGACCGCTAATAGTTCCATTAACCCAATGATTTTGACAGCTGCTGGACGTTCAGAATACCATCCGATAGATGAATTTGACAAGTCTAAAAATCGAAGAATAGAGGTGATAATCGCGCCAAATTTGGACGAATTGTTTAAGATAATTTCCAATCAGTAATTTGGTTTGTAGTTTGCTTTTAGGGATCCAATCATTGCATTTCTGCGAATAACAAAAGCAAAAACGCCACCAATCGAAGTCGAAGGTATCGTTTTCCTTGTCTTATAAATAAATAATCTATTTAATCCATTCAAATCCTGTATATGGAACTAAGCACGCTGGAATTTTAATCCCTTCTGGTGTTTGGTGATTCTCCAGCAACGCCGCAACTATTCTTGGTAATGCCAAAGCACTTCCATTTAAAGTGTGGCACAACTGGGTTTTCCTGCTTTCAGTCTTGAATCGTAGCTTGAGTCTGTTTGCTTGGAATGTTTCAAAGAGTGAAACGGAACTCACTTCTAGCCAACGTTCTTGAGCAGCAGAGTAAACTTCGAAATCATAGGTAATCGCTGAGGTGAATCCCATATCCCCACCGCATAAGCGTAAAATACGGTAATGAAGCCCCAAACTTTCGAGTAGGTTTTTTACATGTTGAACCATTTCGTCCAATGCCGCTATGGAATTTTTTGGATGTTCCACACGTACTATTTCCACTTTATCAAATTGGTGTAGCCGGTTAAGACCACGTACATCTTTACCATAAGAACCGGCCTCTCTTCTGAAACACGGTGTATAGCCGGTAATTTTTATCGAAAAATCTTCGTTCGGCAAAATCACATCTCGATACATGTTGGTGAGCGGTACTTCAGCAGTTGGAATTAAATAGAGATTGTCTACCGTAGCGTGGTACATTTGTCCTTCTTTATCAGGCAACTGACCTGTTCCAATCCCCGAATCTTCGTTCACTAAAAGTGGTGGCATGAACTCTTCATACCCCGCTTTTTCAGCTTCATTTAAGAAATAATTGATCAGTGCGCGCTGTAATTTGGCCCCTTTTCCGGTATAAAATGGGAATCCCGCACCAGTAACTTTTACACCCATTTCAAAATCGATCAAGTTGTATTTATCGGCCAACTCCCAATGTGGCAATGCTTCTCCGGTAAAAGTGACCTTGAATCCGACCTCTTCTACGACTTCATTGTCTGCTTCTGATTTTCCTGCTGGCACAATTGAGATTGGTACGTTGGGTACTTGGTATAAAAAATCGGTAATCTTATGTTCCCATTCAGCAACGGATTCGCGCAGCACCTGCTCTTTTTCTTTTAATACGGTTGTTCGTTCTTTTGCTTTATTTGCTTCAGCAACTTTGCCTTGCTTGAAAAGTAAACCGATTTCTTTGGAAATTTGATTGCTTTCAGCCTGAATAGATTCAAGCTCTGTTTTCACGACTCTCCATTGTTCATCAGCAGCGATGATCGCTTCGATTTCTTTAGAATAATCTACGGCACGCTTTTTAAGACCTTCAATAATAGCATCTTTTTCAGCGCGAATACGTGTAATTTCCAACATAACATGAATTTTCCAGCAAAAATAAAACTATTCAGACATAGACGAATTGAAAAGTAGACATTATCTTTATTTTTATTTATCGCAAAAAGTTGCAGGGTTCAAAACGAAGTGGTAAGTATTTTGGGAGGCTATCTTGTGAATTTTATGGCGGCAAGGAAGGACCAAATTTAATTTGGGCCTTTTTTTATTCCTTTTTTGGGAAGGAGTCATGAGTTCATAATTTTACGCAGTTGTAAATCCTATTATCTTTGTACACTCAATACACGATGAAACAATGCATAAACTATCTGCAACGATCATTACATTAAATGAGGAGCGAAATATTGGTCGATGTATTGATGCATTGATGCCTGTTGCAGATGAAATTGTTGTGCTCGATTCTTTTTCAACGGATAGAACAGTCGAAATTTGTCGGGCTAAAGGCGTGCGAGTTGAACAGCGAGTTTGGGAAGGATATTCAGCATCTAAGAATTTTCTAAACGGCTTGGCATCTCACTCGTATATTTTCTCAGTAGATGCAGACGAAGCCCCCGATGATGAATTGATAAGCGCCATAGTATACGAAAAGGAACGAGGATTTAAAGGCGTTTACTCCATAAATCGGCTTACCAATTACTGTGGAAAATGGATTAAACATTCTGGTTGGTATCCAGATTTAAAGACACGCATTTTTCCTAAAGAATGTTCTGTCTGGGAGGGAGAATACGTGCATGAAGAATTAGTCGTTACAGGTAATCCAACGCCTCAATTATTGAAAGGACATTTATTGCACTATTCATACTACAGTTTTACAGAACATAGCGCCCGCGCCGATAGGTATTCCTTGCTTACTGCGCAAAAATTTCATGCACAAGGAAAGCGCGCTGGTATTCTCAAGCCATACATAAGTGCCTTTGGACGTTTTGTCTCAATGTTCATCATTAAAAAGGGGTTTTTAGATGGTAAAATGGGATTTAAAATTGCCTACATATCTGCTCAGTCAAATATTTTAAAGTACAAAGAATTAATCCGATTGAATCGTGAGCAAAACAATTGATTTGAATAATAAAACCGTTGTAATTAGTAGAACGGACAGTATAGGAGATGTGATGTTAACCCTCCCTATTTGCGCTTGGATTAATGAGAGCTTCCCTTCAAGCAAACTTATTTTCTTATGTCGGAACTATACACTCCCAATAGTAGAGTGCTTTCCAATGGTCGATGAAATTCACAGTTATGATGAACTCGAACTGTTACCCGTTCAAGGTCGAGTTGAAGCCATTAGAGCTTGGAAAGCGGATGTATTTATTCATGTATTCCCTCATAAAGAAATTGCGAAGATTGCTAAAAAGGCCAAAGTAAAACATAGAATTGGCACGTCGCATCGCTCCTTCCATTTATTGACATGCGATATTCGACTCAATTTTACCCGTAAAAAAGCGGATGAACATGAGGCGCAACTGAATTTTGAACTACTAAAACCGTTTGGTTTAGAATCGTTACCTTCTTTACATGTGGTCAAACAGAAAATGAGATGCTTTCAAGTAAGGCATAAGTTAGAAGAGCCTCAAAACAGTCTTTTAGCTTCGAATAAAAAGAAAATTTTATTACATCCAAAATCGCAAGGAAGTGCTGTTGAATGGCCGATTGAGAATTATGTGTCCTTAGCGCTTCAACTTGTGGAATTAGGTCATAAAGTATTTTTTACAGGGACAGAAATAGAAGGGAAGTCTTTTAAGGAAGTGATTCCTAAGCATGAGGATATTATTGATGTAACTGGTCGATTTACCTTACGTGAATTCATTGCATTTATAGATAACGTTGATGGTTTGGTGGCATGCAGCACGGGGCCATTACACATCGCTTCTGCATTGAATAAACGAGCTGTAGGCCTTTACATCAATAAACGACCAATGCATCCTGGAAGGTGGGGTGCCTTAGGAGAGAATACGAGTAATTTGTTCGCTGACACGAAAGAACCAAACGAGACAGATATTTCCTTGATTGAGGTAGGACGGGTAGTCGAAATGCTTTAAGCCCTGTAACCATCTCATTCGATAGATCTTATATCGTAAAATAAGGCTTATGAAACGAGTAGGATTATTTGTAATGGCGCTGTTTATTTTAGCTGCGCGCCCACAGAACAATGAACGTATATCAATTAAAAATGCTATAAAAAATGGACTGATTCAGGTGGAGGCTACTTCGCTAGGGGGACATAGTGGTGAGGTAATAGATGTTGCTGTTATTCCACTAGCTAAAAAGCCATTTATCTTATTTATTCCAGCGGGAACTCACTTTATCCCAGGTGATGAGGGAGACCAAAATATTTTTGTGGTGAATGATCAAGAAGAAATGATTGCTTCATCTACTAGGAGAATAAAGGTCGAGGGATTTTGTTCTGAATCAAGTGATCGATCCCCCAGTATTGGGTCCGGATTTAAAATCATTCATTCTGAGGAACAGAAACTAATTAAGTTGGCAGAATATATGAGAAGCAAAAACTTCTCGACTGATGTAACGCAATCCGCGGTGTGGGCGGTTTCAGATCACAAACCGATATCGCACATATATCAAGAGGGCAACCAGGAACAAGTGAATGAGTTAAGAACGTTTATTAGTGCGCTTACAGGACAACCTAACGTATGGTATTCTACTGAGCGCAACGTAGAAATTCGTGAAGACAGAACTATAGCCGCTACCCCGGTGAAAGTTTCTGGCGACATTGATTATCATGTTACACGTCCAGGTAAAATGAATGCGGCAGTTTATAAGGAGGATGGAACAAAATTATTTTCGCTTGGTGAGGGAATGCAACTTCCAAGATCGGGGGATTATTCGTTCTTTTTCAATTTAACAGTGAAAGGGTGGAAAAATGGAATTTACCAAGTGAAGGTATTTATCGATGAGGAACCTATTCACGCGCAAGCGTTTGAAGTTTAGACAAAAAAAAGACCGGAGCAGTCAACCAGACTTGACCATCAATTACCCCAGGAAGAAGGTGTTTTCCAGTGCCGTCAACCTCTTGGAAATTGGGTGATAAGTCTATGCTGCCTATTTTCTCGATTCGTTCACCATCAATAAGTACATCTGTTTGCATGCACTTCCTTTCATTGACGATAGTAGCGTTTTTTATGAGAATTGGTTGATTCATTTTCTTTGGGAATATGTATTTGAAATTATAAGGTTGCAACGAATTCTGCAAAGACCTCTTTGTGTTTTTGTAAATCCATGTCATGCGATAATGCGACGCGAACGATGTAATCTTTATCACCCTCCTTCGTTGTTCCTTGCGTCGAAGTGGCTGGGATGGTCCAGTAACAACCCTTTAATTGACCGTAGCTAACGCAGTACTTACTTTCGTTAGGGATTCGGGTAATCATTAAGTCAATGAGCCGTTGGTTCAGTTGTCGCTTGTAGGCTTCTTGATCTTCCGGATTGTCTCCCTTGGTGGGTAGGTCCAATGAGAAAACAGAAGGAGTAAACCCCTGCTGCGCTAACTCGTCAGATACAAAATTGATTTTAGCATTGGGTAATGTTTCCATTATATAATGAACAAAAGAACGGGTGTTAACATATGCTTTTTGTATGCGCGCATTCATAGAAGGCATTTGTCCTGCGAGAAATTCCACTTGTAGGTCTGTGGCTTCGTTGTCGCACAAAAACAAGTGTTTTTCAATGTTGTTCATTAGATGTTCAGCCTCAGCATTTGCTGAGCAATATCCTGCAGTACATTTTCCACCACTTGGGAATTTAGAACCACTGACGTACGAGATAATTTGAATACCTGATAGTGGACTTGTTGGAGGTAAAAATTGAACATTTGGACAAAAAGTTTGGTCTAGAATAAAAACAGGATCTATGGCTTGTATCCCTGTTGAAGTGTATCTTTTTCTAGCTAGTACAGAATGTAAATCATTAAGGTTGGGAACTTCTACCCTTGGGTTCGTAGGTATTTCTGCAATAATGTAGGGAATGCCGTCCTCGAGAGCCACGCGGTCTAATACTAGGTCAATGCTTTGTACCATATTATGTTGCCCGTCTACGGGTAAGTCCAGAATCTCTACGTTTGCAATGCATTCTGCTACACGTCGAGCTTGGTCATTTGTGCCTCCATAACAATTCGGGGGCACGATAATTTTTATAGGTTTACCAGGTCGATGTTGCATGGCCTCATCGATTAGTCCCATCATAATTGCATATTGTATTGATAATCCAGAAGAACCAATGACTGCTTTTGTGTGTGCTCCTGTTATTTCATGTATCAACCCGAGAACGGTTTCTTTAAGTATACTCGTCGTTTCTTTAAATTCGGGGAGCGAGGTGTTATTTACAAGTTGCTCTAGGGCTTTCAAGCAATTGGCGGGCGTCATTGCAATTGTTTCTCTTCTCCTCACATGCTGAATCTCAGAAATGTAGGCAGCATAATCAGTTTTATTAACGGTAAGTATGCTTCCCAAGGATTCATATAATGCAACGTGAAAATCAACTTCAGGAGCACGGTCGATAGCACCCATTTCTGGGGGTGAAGAAACAAATACCGTAGTTCCATCAAATGAAGGAAGTTTATGTGAATCACTAATTTCAACAACCTCAAAACGGTAGCCGTATACTTTCCGTATTGTTTCTGCGTCGAAACAGCTCGGTAAAGTTTTATTGTAAGCAATTCGTGTATTACGTTTAGAGATTAAGTTTTTGCGCAAGATCGCAAGTATAGGAGTCGTTTTCGAAGAGAAACTGATAACATGTTCTGATGGAAGGTCATTATCTTTAGCAATTGCCCATTCTAAAACGGTAGAGAGAGGATGACCTAAACGAATATAATCATAAGCTGTAGGTAACTCTAAAAGTTGTTCACTTGTAAAGCGGCCTGTTTTATATAGACCATCAAGACTTAAGACAAACTCAGTTTTCGCTTTTTTTTCATTATATATATCTAGTCTGTGTGTTGTGAGTGTTAACCAATCATTGGGTAATTGATTTATTACTGTGCGCACAAATTCTAATGGATTTTTTTCTTTCATCGTTCTCGAGCTTCTAATGGTCTGCGAAGATAGTAGAATTGAAGTTGTTTTTAAAGTTGTGTTAGGACTTTGTTGAACTAACTAGATAGTTTAAAATTGTCCAGCGCTTTTTTCGTAGAGCATCTGCCGATCGATGAACTCTGAAGCCTTTCTAAGGTGTTCTTCTAGTTTTTCGGATGACATTCTTGTCAAATGAAAGGTCATTGGTGTTGTCCGTGGGTTAGCTTTGAAAAACTCTTGATGTTTATACACAAATCTCCAATATAAGGCATCCCAAAGTCCTGTCCATTCATTTTCTTTTTTTGCGCCCATTTTTATAAGGTAATTAGAAGAGCTAATGTAAGGCTTGGTGGACATTATTCCGCCATCAGCGTGAAGACTCATTCCATACACATTTGGAACCATAACCCAGTCATATGCGTCGATATAATATTGCATGAAATAATTATAGACCGCATCAGGGTGGATTTCAGCGAGTGTGAAAAAATTACCGAGCACCATGAGCCGCTCAATATGATGGGCATAACCACATTTTTCAACTTTTTGCTGTACTTCTCGAAGTGGCTTTAGCTGGTTGAGGAGCTCACCGGATAATTGATAATTTGAGTTCCATTGATTCGAGGTGCGTTGTCGAGTTCCATGACGTTCATAGATGGCTCGAATAAATTCTCTCCACCCTATGATTTGACGAATAAAACCTTCTAGACTTGATAATCGAATTGTATTTTCAGCGCAATAGGCAAGCGCTTCAGTCACTACAAATTTGGGAGTCAGTAAGCCACAATTAATGGATGACGAAAGCATGCTGTGGTTCAGAAAAGGCTGCGTGGAGGAGAGAGCGTCTTGATACGGCCCAAAGTCGTTGAAGCGGTATTCAAAAAAATTGTACATCAAGCGTTCAGCCTCATCAAAGGTAACAGGGTACAGAAATGGCTGGACGGCTCCTGGGTGATCTGAAAAGCACTCTTGCACATAGGCAATGGCTTTTTTAACGTATTGGTTCTCTTCAGGAAAACTTGGAATGGGTGCTGAATAGTTTTTGGGAAGGGATTTTCTGTTTTCCTGATCAAAACTCCATGAACTACCGATTGGTTTACCATTTTCGACGAGAATACCATGGAGTATGCGTTGTTTTTTATAGAAATCACCCAAGCGATAATGGTTTTTTAATTTACCCAAGTGATCTTCGTTCGTGCTGACGTCATTCATAAAAGCAGGAGTTGTATATTCAACTACTTTTAAGTTGTTGGAGGAAGCTGCCCTCTGAATCCGCTTTGAAAGGAGGAAGTCTACGGGTTCACAGAGGTGTACTTCCTCAACAGATTCGTCGCCCAAATCGCGTTTGAAAAAAGTCTCAAGCGTACCGTAATCGCGGTGGTCGATGTATGTGACGCGATAGCCTTGGTGTACCAGAAAGTCTGCATAGAATTTCATGCTTGCCCTGTGCAACACCAGCTTCATTTTGTGAAATTTTTGATAACTGAAGAATAAGTCGTCTTCAACAAGAAAAACACGTCGGTGTTTGTCCAAGCAAGGGTTGTCTTGAAACAACTGGTTTGGGAATATGATGCTTACTGTGGGGGTCATAATCAACTAATTTATTCGTTCAACCTCCCATTGTTTACTATAAGCTCCCTTTGGGTCGTAATGTTGGGACTGAAAGTGGGTGTCGAAGACAGATTTTCCTTTAGGGTTGAACCCTAATCCAGCGATGTACATCCAATTTCCTTGGTTGGAATAAACATCATAATCCAATAGGTGATGTTCAAACCAAGCCGCTCCCCAACGCCAGTCCAACCCCAGCTCATGTACCAAATAGCTAGCGGTATTTTGCCTTCCGCGGTTGGATATATATCCCGTATGGAATAGTTCTCGCATGTTCGCATCAATAAAGCTATTTCCCGTTTCACCCGATGCCCATTTATGGAATAACGCCTTATCCATTTTTCCGGGAGATGGAGCATTTGTTAATCCTGAAGCACGAAAGAGTTTGTCTTGGTAGTATTTACCGGCATGCCTAAAATAGTCTCGCCAGAGTAATTCAAAGACGAACCAATTTGTTCCTTCATTTGCTCCATTTTGTTGTTCGTATTGATATAATTCAGCGTATACATTGGAAACAGATAAGGCTCCAGTGGATAGCCAAGGACTCATTTTTGAAGAGTAATCTGTTCCGAGGAGTCCGTTTCTTGTTCGTTTGTAGTGATCGATTTTTCGTGTTTGACTAAGATAATGCTGCAGTCGCGTATGTGCGGCTAATTCACCACCATTAAAGGGAAACACGGTTTTTGGGTGAAGGGATACACAATTTGGTCGTATTGTTTGAAATACTTCAGTAGAGGCGGGAAGTGAATTAATGATTTCAGGGTATCTTTGAACATTTGGAAGTAGCTTCTCCACTTTTTTCCTAAATCCAGAAAAGCTTTTTGGAAATTCATGGAAGGAGAACATCTTGGGATGTACTAGGAAATTTCCGTGATAAGTGAACACTCGATTTTTTGGGATTTTCTGCAGAATACGAGTCTGAACTGTTCGTTCTTCAGTTGCGTATTCCTGTTGGAAGCTGAGAGTGGCATTGTATTTAGCGACCAATTCAGGTAACACTTCTTCAGGTTTCCCATAAAGAACTAGTAAATCGCTCCCTAACTTTCTATATGTAGTTTGTAATGCAGATAACTGGGATCTTAGAAAAGCTGCACGATGAATACCCGTTTTTCGAAACCCCCATGGGAGTTGCGCAAACAAGCTTGGGTCTATAAGATACACACCAAAATGGTGTTGGACGTTCAGTTCACTGATGAATGGCTGATCACTCACCCTAAGATCATTTCTGAACCAATGAATATGTGTGGTGCTAGTTGACATGAGTTTGGCGTATTTGTTCTGCAAACCGACGAGATTCGGACGATTTTTTGATGCGATGGATTGTCTCCGTGGCAAATCTACCACTGGCCTCAACATCACAAATGGCCTCAGGGTAATGTTGTCCAAGGTGAAAATCCTCCATGATGCATTCAATTGGAGTCATTTTCCAAGGTTCTCGAGCAAAAATAGCAGGTAATCGGGCTAATTCAGGCACCCATTTTTTTATGAACTCAGCATCTGGATCATGGTCTTCAGCTTGTTTGATGGGATTGTAAATACGTAAGGTGTGGTAACCAACAGTTCCCGCTTGCATTTGAATCTGCGGGAAATGAATTCCGGGTTCAAAATCCAAAAACTGTTTGGATAAGTGATCTGCAGCTGGCTGCCAAGGTTGTTGCAAATTGTGGGTCCAGAACGAGACAAGCATAGCGCGCATTCGAAAGTTCAAATAACCGGTTGTATTTACACAGCGCATACACGCGTCAATAAGTGGGATTCCAGTTTGACCTGCTGTCCAAGCCTCCAAATAATGGTCATTTACGGTTGTTCTTATGATGTTATATGCTGGGTTTTGATTTTTAAACTCCATGTCACATTCTGACTCAAATTTTTGGATAAAATGGCAGTGCCAATGTAGACGAGACATAAAGTTTTGGAGGCTTCGATTTCGAGGTAACTCACGCATCCGGAGAGCTGTTGATTGAGTAACCTCTCTAATTGAAAGGACACCCCATGCAAGATAGGGCGATAAACGACTACAGTAGGAACGACTCGTCAGCGGCTTGGATATGTTCTTACTATAATTTGTATATCGCTTAGATAAAAAACTGCGTAACAGCTTTTCTCCGTTTAACCTTCCACCTCGCTGTATGGAGTCATCTTCCTCAGAAATCGCTAAAGAGGGGTTAAACGAATTAATTAGTTTATTGCTTGTTTTTTGGAAGGTAAGCTCTGAAATTGGCACATGTATAAGGGGGGAATTCATAAATCGTTCCCAATCTTTATTCCATCCGTTTCTGTTTCTCCTTCCACGAGTGATGGCATTTTGAGGGTATTCAGCCCAGGAAAGACCTTGTTTTTTTATCCAAACTCTAACCGCTTTGTCCCGGACGAATGTAGTGTGAATTCCTATTTCAAGGTGAGAGAATAACCGAAAGGCTCCGTGCTCCTCATATAGCATTTGTAATATGCTTCTTATCTCTCCTTGGAGGACACTGATTTCTGCATTATAAGGAAGAAGTTTTTGCTGCATCTCTGCAATACTTTCAAGCATAAATTTCCAATGACGATTTGAATAGTGTTCAGAATTGATTAATTCCGGTTCTATGACAAATAGCAGTATGGTTGGCCGACCATTGTTGATGGCCTCCCTCAAGGGGGCATGGTCTGAGAGTCTCAAATCCCTTTTAAACCAAACTACATTTTTCATAGTGCTTAAACAGTTGGCATCTAATATTGTGCTTGAGGGGAATGTCATCCATGCGATGATTTGGAAATTTTATTACTTTTAATCATGAATTCAATTGGACATGAAACACACCTTAGAGCAATTTATTAAGCATATTGCTTTAGCCATCGTTATTGCATCTGGATTAATTATGTCGTACATAATGTACGAGCTATCACTTACCAAGGAATCAATCGGGACATCTCTGGTGAACAAGGTAGTCGACCATACGCACCATGAGCTCAAAGACTTCTTTGTTCCAGTGCAAAATCTGTTAGTAACAGCAGCGGTACAAACAAAGATTCAAGGTTATCACATGATGGATACCTCCGACTTTGATCAACTATTTATTCTTGTCATTCAATATTTCCCTCACTTATCCTCTATGGGTATTGCTGATGATCAGGGGTATGAATACGACATCATTAAGGATTCCTTGGAAGGCCGTGGGTTGATCAGAATTGTGGATATTGAAGAAAAAGGATGATAGAACGTTTTGAAAATTGGAAAGGAGACAATGAACAAGTTGACGACATATGTTTAATTGGCGTCTCTATTTAGTATATTCGCACCAATAATGATTACTTGCTGAATTGAAAAATTATGGCTTTAGATAAAAACGGAATCGCAAAGCGAATTGCACAGGAACTACAAGATGGATGGTATGTAAACCTAGGAATTGGTATTCCTACGTTGGTTGCTAATCATATTCCAGATGGAATTGAAGTAGAGTTCCAATCAGAAAATGGAATTTTAGGAATGGGACCATTTCCTTTTGAAGGAGAAGAAGATGCCGATTTGATTAACGCCGGAAAACAAACCATTACTGCACTTCCAGGAGCGGTCTTTTTCGATTCTGCTATGTCGTTTGCTATGATTCGAGGACAACACGTGCAACTAACAGTGCTCGGCGCAATGGAAGTTGCTCAAAATGGAGATATCGCAAATTGGAAGATTCCTGGTAAAATGGTTAAAGGGATGGGCGGTGCGATGGACTTAGTAGCGTCTGCCGAAAACATCATTGTTGCGATGATGCATGCCAATAAAAAGGGAGAATCGAAAATCTTAAAGACATGTTCGCTACCACTAACAGGTGTAGGTTGCGTTAAAAAAGTAGTAACCGATTTGGCCGTTTTGGAAATAAAAGATAACTCCTTTCATTTAATCGAAAGGGCTCCAGGTGTAACGGTAGAAGAAATTATTGCCTTGACAGAAGGTGACCTCGTCGTACCTGCGGTTGTGCCTGAAATGAATATCTAGCCATGTTTAAAAAATTATCGATACTTATTCCCGCATACAATGAAGGACCAACTATACACGTAATCCTGGAAAAAGTGAGTGAGCTCGTGCTTGATCATGGAATCCAAAAGGAGATTATTATTGTGAATGATTGTTCCACTGACAACACCGTAGAAAGAGTAAACGCGTTCATGCAAGCTCATCCTGAACTTTATATTCAATTGTTTTCACAAGAGAAGAACAAAGGAAAAGGAGCTGCCATTAATCGCGCTATTCAAGAATGTTCTGGAGATTATTTAATTGTGCAAGACGCCGATCTAGAGTATGACCCAGAAGAATATAATTTATTGATTAAGCCGGTTTACAAGGATAATGCAGACGTTGTTTACGGTTCTCGTTTTATGGGCCACCATCCTCACCGTATTTTGTTTTATTGGCATTCTCTAGGAAACAAGTTTTTGACGAATCTAAGTAACATGATGACCAATCTGAACTTGACGGATATGGAAACATGTTATAAACTTATCCGAACGTCAATTGCGAAAAAAATAAATATTAAGGAAAATCGTTTTGGTATAGAGCCAGAAATTACGGCTAAGTTGGCAAAAGTAAAAGGGATTCGAATCTATGAAGTAGGAATTTCTTATTATGGTAGAACGTATGAGGAAGGAAAAAAAATCGGGTGGAAGGATGGTTTTCGCGCAATATGGTGCATCTTCAAATATAAGTTCACCCATTAAAAGATTACTTTCTACGTTTTTTAAACAGCGCGTGGTACAAGTTTCGGTAAGCAAGAGAGAATTCGAGTGAACCACCGCTGTGTGTATTCCGTAAAGGGGAAGTTGTAAAGTCGTAGGACACTCCAAACTGAAAACCTTTTAATTCTAACATAAATGCTGGAGCTACAGCGTCTCCGAATCGCGCATACAGTCCAAAGCCAACATAAGCATCTTGCTTGAAGGTGGTTATTTTGCCGCCAGTGTTCATCCGATAGCGCATCATCAGCCCGAGTAACGATTGATAGTGGGGCCCTTGTATAAACTGAACAAAGTTTCCATCAATTGTCCATTGTGAACCCGCTAAGTCCTTTAAGATCCCCGCATGAATTACAAATTTTCGGAGTAATGACTCATTGACTAACCCAAAGTATTTTATGTCGGGCTGATTGGCGTGATAGACTGCAGCACCTAATTGGAAGCGAAATTTCTCGTCATGCCCAAATTTGGTTTGCTTGTTATCGTATTGGTAGTTGATTCCAGCAGAAATGTTGAAGTACGTGTCCGATTGTAAGCGATTCGCTTCTAATGAAGGTAAATCTTGATTAAACTCACTACCGGTCCATTGGTTTTCGAAATATAATGCAGACATGTTACCTCCTCGGTTTCCGATTCCTCCTTGAATTCCGGTAGATAATTGGTGTCCATTCCCCACTGGGAGTATTCCTGAAACACTTAATTGTCCTTGTCGCGTTCCAAATTTAGCATCTCCCCCTACATCATTCCATAAGAAAATGCCTACTCCTAAATGAGCTTTGTCATTTGCTCTGGGTTTAAAGAGGTTGATGTCTGCGCCAACTGCAGTCGTCATAAACTGGGTATTTGATCCTAGCCATTGGTTGCGATGATTGATAATCACACGTTCCCATCCTTCATACACCCCTGTAATCGCAGGGTTGATCCAAAGGGGTGTTTGTGCAGACTGGGTAAAATGAATGTCTTGCCCGATAGAAAAGGAACTGTAAACAAATGCAACGAGAAGAAGAAAATGGTGTTTCATGATTACCGAATTAAAGTGATGTTGCCTGATTTAATATCTTTCAGTCCGTTTAGGTAAGTGATGTCAATAGCATAAGCAAAAACACCTGTGTTTAGGGGCTTATTGTTAAATGTTCCATCCCATTTCATTTCTGGATCGCTACTTTGTAATACCAAATTTCCCCAGCGGTCATAAATGGTAAGTGTGAAAGTAAGTACGTCTTCTCCAACGAAAGGTTTTAAGAAGTCGTTGTTCCCATCGGCATTGGGAGAAAATGCATTTGGAAGATGCACAGAATTGCTTGCATATCCGACTTCAAGTGGTTGAAATACAGCCACCACGCGATCGTTCCCTTGAAGGTCAATGGCATTGGTGTCATTTTCGATAGGAGCAAGTAAAGGCCCTAAATCATATTCCCAATGATCGAATTCGAATCCTAAGTTCGCACTTGCCTTTAAAAGTGTTTCAATGTTTCCAAAATAAGAGGATGTCCACGGGTATGTTGGCGCCCAAATGGAGTTGACCATCACCTCTCCTGCTCCTGGAGGCTCTACATCAATAATTAAATCATAGGGTCCAACTAGGTCGTAGCAATCCACAAGACCGATATTGATTTGTTGACACCGTTCTAAGATAAAATCACGCAGTTCCTGAACAGCAGTTGCGTAACCCGCCTCCGTACCGCCCCAAAGAGCAATTTGTCGGGGCATTTCTGAAGCGAAGGTGTTGAGCATAGAGTCCAACAACGGAATCGAGTAATCACAAGAGAAATACGTATTATTTAAATCAATGTATCGTGTTACATAATATTGGTTGACAATAGGCTGCTCATCAATTAATTTGATCAATATGTCTGTGTGACCTTGCCCTCCTGGATTCGGTAAGTTCTCAGCATTACAAGGGTCTGCGTTAGGAGATTCGTCTGGAATACTCGTATAGTTAACGTAGTGCCCAAAGGAGGCATCCATATCCCAAAGCGTATACCGCCATTTTTTCTTCGTTTCAGCAGGGTTTCGTCCCCGCCACCAAGCGGTATTCCAGTTTAACCAGTCTTTGGAGACGATGTATGAGTTCAACATAAAATAATCTGCTAATGACCTCCAATTGTATAAACTATCTACATAGTTGAAGTTCGCCGGGTCACCCATATTGTTGGTCATGATAAAATTGCGCAAATCATCCCAAGCAATTTGTGCTTCTCCTTGTCCGTATTCTTCCCAAGTTGCTCCCCAAGTTTTTAGGAACTGTAAACCCGTTTGGTTGTTTCCAAAATATTCACTTTGATTGTAATAATGTTCCGTGAATTGATGGTCGTCATATTTTTCTCGAATTTCGTATACTCCGTGATAAACTCCATTAAGATACAATACACATGGACGCCATGTTCTTTCGTCTAGCAAAAGGTCAGCTTTTTGTGAAAGTGTTTGGACAAAAGCATCTCTGATGTATGCACCATTTGCGAAAGGGTAATTATCATTGGCTCCAGGTTTTAATATCAGCCGCTTGAAACGTGTTCGCGCTTCATTAGGAAAAATTTGATGACGAATCGCATTTCCATCACCGAATTCGTCGCGTGCAATATAGTCGAAGCCACGCTGATCATATGCCCAAGAGTCATTACCATGCTTATTGAAAGAGCCATAGGCTGCATCAATGAAGGATCCGTCTTCTTCAAAGAGTTCGAAGGAGCCATTGGGTTCAAATGCTCCACCATTTCCATTTACTAAAAGGTCCGTTAAACCTGCTCCTGCAACGGAGACAACAGGAACCGTATGAGATTCATCAATGAAGTAAGTGTGCGTAGTAATATGACTTTCTATTGTTGCTCCGAAATTTTTGGCGCGTAAAACGGTTGTATTTGTTATGTTGATTGGACCTGAATAAAGCGTGGAACCCGCTGTTGGTTCATCCCCGTTTAAGGTGTATCGAACAGTGCCACCAGACGGCACTGCTATCTCAACGGATTGAGGTCCCGTGTAGAACCCTGGTGCAAGCGAAAAAGTACACGAAGGCATATAAAAGTCCTGTGCTCCTGTATTTTGTGCATTTGGTGTCGGAGTTGTGAAGAGTTTCCAATCTGAAGCACCATCAGTGGAACGTCCGATGGAATGTCCTTCTCGGGTAATTTTATTTGCTAAGTGAACGCTGTCCGCAAATACCCCTGAGGGACCGCTTAACATAACAACTTCCCCTATTGTTTGTGTAAGTTTGAAGTTGGTGTGTAGTTCATTTCCAACCTGCGTATTCCTTCCAGAACAATGCACCATGACTCTTTCTCCAGGATTGACTGTAAGTGTTCCGATTTGGTACTTTGTAATGTTATTTGGGTTGTCTGTAAGATAGAACCCTGTTAGATCAACAGCCGCCCCGCCAACATTTAATAATTCAATCCAATCTTCATTTTCTCCAAAAGAGTTAGCGTAGGTTCCTCTATTCGAGCAGGAAACTTCATTAATAACAACTTGAGAGAAAGAAGAGAATACCCCCGTGAAAAAGAACGCAAGTAAAAATATAACCTTTATCATCTGTTTTAATATTAACTGATATATTAAGTAATACTAAGTAAATTTCAATAGAAGACCTAAAAATAGCTCTTAAAGTTGCAATATGCGGAGTTAATTTTCGTAATATTACAGTAATATAAGATTAAATATGATATGATGAAAACAGGAATTATTGTACTCCTGATAGGTGTATTTTTTCTAGGCACTGCTTGCAAAAAAGTAGAAGGACAGGGAGGTACTTCTGCAATCTCTGGGCGCATTTATGTGGAAGAATATGATGCTTTTGGCACAATTGTTCAAGAGTATTATGCCGCTGATGAACGCGTATTTATTTTGTATGGATCAGATGACGATATATACGATGATGACTTCAGAACGAGTTTCGATGGGTCTTTTCAATTCGATTTCTTAACCAAAGGAAACTATCGCATATTTGCTTATGAAGATTGCGCTACGTGTCCTTCAGGAGAAGCTCCTGTTATAAAAGAGGTTGTAATCAACGAAAATAAATCAACAATTGTGCTTCCAGACATCGTTATTCGTAAATAAGTGAAACTGCTGATTTCCATTTGTTTGTTGTGTAGCTTCTCAGTAATGGGACAAAACCGGCTATGGTGTTCTTCGGGTATTCAAACAAATGTGCTGGACAAAAAAGTACGTTTGGGGGCATCTTTATCCGCACGAATGTACAGTAATATGCGTTGGGACAAATTTTTTCCTGAGGTTTCGGCGCGTTATAATTTGTCTGACTACTTTAAGCCGAGTGTTGATTATCGATATGTGATCAACCAGCAGCGAAACGGACACGAAATTACAACTGGTCATCGCATCAACATAAATTTTAATACTCAGTACGAAGTAAATCGATTCGATTTAAAAATGAGGGTGCGCTTTCAGTATAAATTTAATACGGTAGCGATTGGGACGACAGATAATATTTATGACGCTGATTTTGACAACGCAATTCGACTGAAGCCAGCCTTAAAATACAATATTGAAGGAAGCAAGGTTGACCCACTTTTAGAAAGTGAGTGGTATTACAACACAGCTAACTCTCCGTCGGGTAAACAATTCACTAAATATCGATTCGGAATAGGTGTTGAAATTAAACTTCCGAACGAACACAGTTTAACATTGAAGTATCGCTACGATTATGAGTTCAATATCGTTGATCCTCAGCGCTTCCATATTCTAAGCCTGGAGCATGAATACAATTACAAACCTGAGCGAACCAAAGGAAAAAAATCACGTATCTAGGGGCTCCCCTTTGTGTGTGACAACACGTAAACCTATATCAAGCACGTCAGAGATGACATTTTGTTGCGTTGCCTGCTCAAGTGTAAACGTATATTTTCCTTTAAACGGAAATGCTTGAGTGCGATAGATTAATTTACTTTCAACTATAGTTCCCGAAGCTTTACCTATCCACGAGCCGTCAGGACGTGCAATGTTGATTCGTTGTGCCACTTTAGATGTTATTCCGTCGGGTGCCTCTGAATAAATATAAATCCATAAATTGCTGTAACCATAATCGGTTGTAGTGCGCAACGTGATTTCGAAATCGAAAGGAAGCAACGTATCTTCTACCTCAACTTCGAAAACAACTTGTTCCCCTTGTTCCCATGTGTTCCCATCAAAGACCTCTACTTGATCAAACAACGTATCGTTAGAACAAGCTGAAATCAGTGCGGTGAACACTCCAAGAAGCAGGAAGAAGCTATTCTTTTTTATCATTGTTATTTGCATTGTTAGGATTTCTCGGCTTTCTTCGTTTATTCCTGTTTCTATTATTTGGCTTGGGTGTGTGCACTTCTCCTTCTGCCTTGGGCTGATTTGCTTGAGGCTTTTTTTCAACTTAAGGTTTATTATTTTGATTTTGAGGTCGTGGTTTCTTTTTCTTTTTTCGCTTCTTTTTGAAAACATCATCAAAGCGACTCAGGTCGTCTTGTCCTACTACATTTGTGTAATCATCCACTTTGGGAACCACAATTTCTTCTTTGAAATCTTTCAAATCAATTGGATTTTCTTTGGCCTTATTCATTTTAATAACCTCAGCAACTCTTTCAGGAGTTAATGCGATCATACCAGACGCTCCAGGCTCATCAGACTCGTAGATGTACCACATTAGACGTTTGAAAACGTCTGTTTTAATGTGAAAAGCGGAGCCTTTCTTGGTATAGAGCTTTATGTTTGTAGAGGGGAATCCTTTTACCGCTTCTAAATACATATCTAATTCGAAATTCAAACAGCATTTCAACTTACCACATTGACCAGCAAGTTTTTGCGGATTTAAAGACAGTTGCTGATAGCGAGCTGCGCTGGTCGAAACTGAACGAAAATCGGTTAACCATGTAGAGCAGCATAACTCTCTTCCACATGATCCTATTCCTCCAAGTCGTGAAGATTCCTGACGGGCACCAATTTGTCTCATTTCTATACGAACCCTGAAGGTGTCCGCCATATCTTTAATTAATTGACGGAAGTCAACGCGTCCATCAGCTGTGTAATAAAAAGTAGCTTTCGATCCATCACCTTGAAACTCAACATCCGAGATTTTCATCTCCAAGTTCAAGCGTATCGCCATTTCTCTTGATTGGTGCATGGTTTCATATTCTTTACCACGCGCTGCAACCCACTTATCCACGTCTTCTTGTGTAGCTATTCGCAAAATTTGTCGCGCTTCATGTGGCTTGAAATTCGCCGCTTTCTTTTGCACCTGTATTCTGGCTAATTCCCCAACTATTGAAACCACCCCGACATCATATCCAGGTGAGCTTTCTACAACAACTACGTCCCCAACATTTAACGAAAGTCCTTTTATATTGCGATAAAATGCCTTTCTACTGTTTTTAAAACGTATTTCAAGTATATCAAATTGACTTTTTCCAGAAGGAAGCTGCATATTAGCTAACCAATCGAAAACGCCAAGTTTGTCACATCCGCCAGAACTACAGGTTCCGTTATTCTTGCAACCGCGTGGCGTTCCACCACCGGTGCTACAACTAGAACATCCCATAGTTTAATTTTAATTCTGTCAAAGTTACTAAATCTTGCAGAACGATGATATGAAAAAAATAATTTTTCTAGTAAAATGTGGGGAGGTGTCCCGTAATTTATTGATTACCTTTGCTGCGTTATATGGATGAATTTAAAGAACTTTTAGCAGAACGTTTTGGTGCTCATCGGGTGGATGAATACACATCAAAATATACTGATATAGAATTGATTAGGATTAAATTAGAGTTGACATCATATCCGGTAACGATAATCTTGACAAATGGACTTCGGAATTATTCTATGCCTGTTCCTGAAAAATTTAAGGAACAAGAGCATGTAGAGTTATGTTTTTGTTTGCCAAGTTATTGGGACTTATCGGCTACAGAAAACGAAAACATGCAATGGCCATTGAAATGGTTGGACAAATTGACCAAACACTTGATAGAGAAAGAAACATGGTATGGGCCGGGTCATACATTTGTCAACGGGAGCCCTCCTCAACCGTTTTCACAAATGATGAAGCCAAATCATTTGATATTACTAGAGCCGATTAAACTTGAAGAACATCTATCTCCACTGCAAACCTCAGAAAAAACGATTCATTTTTTAGCCATAGTTCCAATTTATGAACAAGAATTTGATATTAAAATGGCTAAGGGATTCGGTAAATTCTCACGCAAGTTTAGGGCGCGAAACGCAAATGAAATAGTCGATGATTTTAGAGAAAATATTTATGCCTCTCGGTTTCGTATTTTTTAGTCTCTGCTATAAGTTATGTGGATGCTTTTTTTAATCTTTTTCGTTGTTGATACTTCAAAATAGCATTGCCGAATACAGCTCCAACGATGATGGATGCCCCAACATAGAACCAAATACTCAAATCTTGGTGTTCTCCCAAGAACCAAGCTGCTAAACCCAGGGTGTAAATGGGCTCCATGTTGATACTTAAAGTAACTGTAAAGGCCCCTAAAAATTTCGTGATTTCTACTGTGATTAAGAAAGCTATTGAGGTACAAATGATTCCAAGAAAAAGAAGTAAATAAAAGTCGTTAGATGAAATAAGTAAATTATTGAGTGTAAAGGAAGGATTAAATATGAGAAAAAGACTCATAACAATAGAAGCACTAAACATTTCGTATAGTGTGATTTTAGAAGCAGTTACATCTTGAATAAGATGTGCGTTGAATACTGAAAACGAAGCGGCTAGAATTGCTGAAAGAAGTCCAAATGCGATACCTATCATGTTTTGCTCACCTGTGTTGCCAGTAATCACCAAGATTCCACCGATAATTAGGACGCCTAAAACAAGTTCAGACCAAAGAAATTTTCTCTTCATGACCAGAGGTTCTAACCAGCTAACATGAATAGTTGTAGTGGCTAAGCAAATTATTGCCAAGGAAGCAGTCGATTCTTTAATCGAAATGTAGAACGTAAGCCAATGCAATGCGACTAATACGCCAACACCAAGAGTCTTCCAAGCATTGGAACAGGATTGAATAATGAGATTTCTTCTCAAGATGATTAAAAACACCAATAATGAGAAGAATGCAATAATCACCCTAAACCAAACTAAGACAAAGGCATCTGCATCAATCCACTTTCCAAGTATTGCTGTAAACCCCCAAATGAAAATGATGAGGTGCAGTGTCAATTGATATTTTAATTTTTCCCACATAAAAAATCCCGACCTTTTTTGGCCGGGATAAATGTATTCTTAAAATTAATTAGTTCAACTAAAAAAATATACTAGATCATTGAACTTCTAAAAATAAAGGCGGACTATTTTTTATATTTTTTCTTAGCTGATTTAAGCTTCTTTTCAAGTTTTGCTTGTTGCTCATCCAGTTTTGCCTGTTTTGTTTTTAATTTCGCCTGTTCTTCTTTCGCTTTCGTTACATCAATTTTTCCCTTCTCAATTTTCTTGTCCAGCTTTTCTTGATCCTTATTCAAACTTGCCCGACTTTTATCAATTTTTTCTTGAGATTTTTTAATACTTTCCAATTCAGCTTTATATTTCTCCTCCGCTTTTTGTGCTTTTTCAGCTTCCTTTTGTGCTTTTTCAGCTTCTTTAGCTTTAGCTTCAGCTTCTTTTTTAGCCTTTTCTTCTTCTTTCGCTTTTTTCTTTGCTTCGTCCGCGGCCTTCTCTGCTTCTTTTTTCTCTTCTTTAGCTTCAGCTTCTTTATTTTCCTGCTCCTCTTTTAGTTTTTCAGCTTCTTTTTCAGCTTCTTTTTCAACTTTTTTTGCGTCTTTTTCGGCTTGCTTCTTGGCTTCTGCTGCAGCCTCTTCTGCTTTCGCCTGTGCTTGTTCTTTTTCTAATTGTTCTAATTGTTGAAGACGCTGTTTTTCTTCCGCCTCACGTTGTTTCATTTCTGCCTCTTTTTCCTTTACAGTTCCTTCAACGGCCTTTTCAGTTTCTGTGGAAATTTTTTCCGTCTCTTGAAGCGTTTCTTGCGTCTTTTTTTCTGCTTCAGCTGCTTGCTTTTCTAAGTTTTCACGGTCTTTTGCTGCTTCTTCCGCTTGTTTTTCACGCATTTCCTTTTCCGCTTGAGCTTTTTCCGTTTCACTTAAATATTTTTCTGTATTTTCTTCTGATTTTTCAATCTGGCCTTGTATTTTTTCCTCTGTTTTCTCGATTCCTGTGCTAATTTCTGTAATAATGGTTTCAGTTCCCTTCACAAGAGAAAAATCATACTTACTTCCATTTTTAAGAAGCAATCCATTCATTATTTGAGTTTGATAACCGTCCTTTTTGAGCTCTAAAATTACCGGACGGTTATTATAGTCAGCAACCGAGATCTTTGCTTCACCTCTGTTGTCAGTATTTGCGGAACCTAAAGTTTTGCCATCTTGTATAATGTTCACGGTAACACCACTTACAGGCTCCCCAAGATAATTCACTTGAACACCAATACTCACCGCTGCTTTAAATTGTTTATTCTCTGTTACTGGTTCAACAGTGGGGCTAAATCCTAGAGCGGCTGTTGAACTTAATGTTCCTGCTAGGAGGATGGTAATGTATGTTTTTTTCATAGTCTCGAATTTGTGATGCCTAAGCTACTTATTATTATTCAGTTTTAAAAAAATTACCTATAAATTAACAATACGTGATGGCTGCTCTAAACGAAGTAGAACTGCTTTGTGAGACATTTTTGATATAGGTTTTTTCTTATAAAATTTGTCGTACCTTGCAGTACTAATTTACTACATATGAAGCACCTATACGCGATTTTAAGTTCTTTTTTGTTGACTTCAACAGGAGGTTTTTCACAAACTTTCGCAGACAACACTGCGCAATTATTTTATGACAATTGCGCAAATTGTCATAATCCTAATGGAATAGCTCCATTTTCGATAATAAGTTATACTGATGTGGTTGCTAATGCAGGAATCATATATGATGCAATTGCTCAAAAGACAATGCCTCCTTGGCCTCCAGAAGAAAACTACGTGGGGTTTTCTCATTCACGTGCATTGGAAGAAACAGAGCGTATGTTGCTATTGGACTGGATGACATCAGGTATGCCAGAAGGTAATCCGGCGAATACACCGGCCCCTCCGGTATTCAACACAGGAGCTCTTTTAGGAGCGGGAGATTTGGAGATTCAAATTCCGACCTACATGAGTAAAGCGATATCTGGATCAGATGACTACGTGTGTTTTTCACTTCCTTCTAATTTGCTTCAAAACAGAACAATTCGGGCGATGGAAGTAGTTCCCGGCAACCCAGAAATTGTGCACCATTGTTTAATTTATATCGATGAAACGGGGAATTACCCTACTGATACTACAAGTGGAACGTGCAACGGTCCAACAAATGCAACATTGGTTGGAGGATATACTCCTGGATCAACACCGTTGATTTTTCCAAATGGAAATGGTCTAAAGCTGGGTATGGACTTACAAGCCAATTCGAACATTGTGTTTGCAATGCATTACCCGGAAGGTAGTTATGGCCAGTTCGACGACACCAAAGTGATTTTTCATTTCTACGATGAGTTGGAGTCTGGAATTCGACAAGTCAGTGCTGATCCGATCATTCAAAATTGGAGCTTTTCGTTACCACCCGAGCAGTTAACAGCTGTGAATGCGTTGTATTCAAATATACCAGTGAATATTTCTCTCTTAAGTATTTTTCCTCATATGCATTTGTTAGGAAAGTCAATTAAGAGTTACGCGTTGGACCCGTTAAATGATACGATAAGACTCATAAATATCCCTGATTGGGATTTCCATTGGCAAGATTTTTACATCTTCAAAAACCTTGTGCGTCTGCCTGCAAATTCTGTAATTCGCGGTGAAGGTGTTTATGATAATACCGTGGGGAATGTCCATAACCCCAATAATCCGCCAATTGCTGTTTATCCTGGCTTGAATACAACGGATGAAATGTTCTTGGTTTACTTTCATTATCTTCCCTATTTACCAGGCGATGAAAACTATGATTTAGAGGAACTAAGCTCTTTAGGGTTAACTTCCTATGATATCACGGCCTCTAATTCTTTTGAAGTCTACCCGAATCCATTTGAGACTTCAACCACGATTAGAATTCTAGGAAACACCTCTTCAAATAATGCTTCTGTGAGCATCTATGATTATCGCGGAAGATTGGTGAAAGAGCTCGTTACAGGAACCACGTTTTCTTCGGATATTCTCTTGAATTGGGATGGGACTAATCAGTCAGGCACCTCTGTTTCTAAAGGAGTCTATATTATTTCTTCCTTGGTGAATGGGGAACATTCGTTTTCGAAAGTAGTGAAAAGGTAACACATATTGGCTCCTACACCTACCAAGCGTTGATGCATGCAGGCTTCTCGTTATATGTTGCAAATCTTAGGCTTGTTCCTTTTGGGAATTGCCGTGCAGTATTTCTTTCAACTGAATGCTCACTTAGTTTTTACAGCCTGGATGGGAGGGTTGATTCTTCTATTGTTTACGGGAATTGAGAAGGCCAAAGAATTTTTGTTTCAACGCATTATTTCGATTCAGATTCTGTTCCTTTTCTTCTTGGGGGGTATGCTTGCCCTAGCGAGCTCTTCTTCTGGATTTTATAAAATGAATTATGCAAAACGTTTTTTGCCTGGTGATGAGCTAATTGCTAGAGTCATTGATTATAAAGAGGGGAGCAATAATTATGATAAAATTTTACTCCGCTCAGAACAAGTGGTGTCTAATAAGTTGTTGTATGAGGTAGATGGAACGCTTTTAGCGTATATCCAAAGAGGAGGCATTTCTCTAAATGTGGGAGACGTGATTGTGTGTAATCCGCGATTGAACGCTATACGAAACAAGGGGAATCCAGGCGAGTTTGATGCAGAACATTATTGGAAAACAAAAGGTGTTGAGGATATGGTATTTCTTCGTAAGGGAGAGTTTAAGGTCTTGGATAACACCCCCAAGCCATTGTTTGATCGATTAAGAAATTACCTTAAACGAGAGTTGGAGCAGGTACTTCCCCCAGATTTAAGTAGTTTAGCAATTGCCCTTTCTTTAGGTGATAAAGGGGGGTTATCAAAGGAAACCCGTGATAATTTTGCGAACGCTGGAGCCATGCATGTTTTAGCCGTTAGCGGATTGCATGTTGGGATATTACTAGGTATAGTACAATGGATTTTTTATCAAGTAGGACTTTTGCGCAAAAAACGGGTCTATATTCTATGTGCAATTGGGATGTTGTGGTTTTTTGCATTGTTAACTGGTCTTGCGCCTTCTGTCTTCAGGGCAACACTAATGTTTTCATTTTTAGGTTTTGGTCAACTTCTAGGGCGTCGATTTTTTAGTTTGAATGCTCTTCTGGTCTCAGGACTATTTTTACTTATGTTAGATGCAAACATGTTGTTTGATATTGGGTTTCAATTATCTTTTCTGGCCTTGCTGGGGATTTTATTTTTCTTTCAACCAATCGCTAATTTATGGTCGGTAAGAAACAAATGGGTGGACAAATTATGGCAAGGAACAGCCCTTGGATTAGCCGCACAAATTGGAACAATACCAATAAGTTTGTATTATTTTCATCAGTTCCCAAATTATTTTATTCTTACAAATATTGGTTTGTTATTGGTCTCGGGAGTTGCTTTAGGGGGCGTCTTACTTTTTTTTATTACTTCAAAAATCCCTGTAATTAATGATGTAATGGCTTTTGCTTTAGAGCATATTTTCGGAGGAATGGCTTCTTTTGTCCGCTGGATTGATCATCTTCCTTTTTCTGTAGCTCGTGGATTTGCTGTAGGGTTTTGGCAGGTTTGGGTTGCTTATGGCAGTTTAATAATTCTTTTATTCGCTTACCGAAGTCAACGGCTTCGTTTATGGTATTTGGCAGTCTTAACGGTTTTTCTTTGTTCACTTCAATTTATTTATGTCAGGCACACCTCCGAATTTAAACATGAGGCAATCGTATTCAATTCGCCAACACCCTTAATTCTAGTAAAAAATGAAGGGGTTAATTATTTCTTACATACCGTTAAAACAGAGGATGAGCTTAAGAAGCTGGATTTTATAATTTCGGCTTATGAACGAAAATATGGTGGTTCGTCAGTTTATATTCCCATTGAAGAAAATCAACTTGTTGAAATTACAAAGCGCAATAAACCTATAGCTCTTATGAAATGGCACATGAATGGATTGCATGTACTGGTAGACGATGGCGAAGTACTCATTCCGTTGGAAGAACGCTATGTAAATCCAGATAATACTGCTCTAGTAATCGGAAGCTGGTTAAAAAGTCCTCCAGTTGAGAACGGATACCAATTAGAACGCGGGGCCTATTACTGGAAGTAAACGAATTGTTTATTCATTTAGTAACCGCTCCACCAAGCGGTTTGTATCCTTCACGAACTGTCTGTAAATTTCTCCAGTTCCGGGACCGTTGAATCCGGTATGTATTTGAACAACCTCCCCTTTACGGTTGATGAATATAGAAGTTGGAAAGGATGAAATTGAGTTAAGCATGTTAAAATCTTGTGAAGCTAGTCCTTTGCTTGCAATACCTCCAACGAGAATTGGGTAAGGCACTCCTTTTTTATAAGTATAATTTTTAATGCGTTCTGCTTGTTCACTATATTTTTCGGGTGTTTCGTAACCGATGGCTAATATTTCTAGTCCTGCTTCGTTGTATTTTTCGTGAAGAGCCTTAAAGTAGTTCGTTTCGTCTAAGCAATTGGGGCACCATGTTCCGATTAGTTGAATAATAACGACTTTTCCCCGATAGTGAGGATTAGGAAAATGAACCAGCTGTCCTGTAGTATCTGGTTTTGTAAATTTAATTTCCGCTCCATCTTTTAAAAACGTAATTTCTTTTGGATTGGCAAGAGTAAAGTTGCTGTCTCTCTGAGCAATCCAATTTGTCTTCCAATGACTTCCTGAATAAAAGGTTCCAGATAAATTTGAATTTATTAAATTTCCGGTAAACAGGAACGCGTGAGACCCATCGAAGCAACCCAAGGTAAGTTCGTTCCCGATCATATTCCCAGATAGGTAACGATAATCACCAGTTTCAGTTAAAAAAGTTCCAGTTACACGTCCTTTTTTGGTTTGATTGAACAATCCAATTGCAGGGTATTCACCGGGTGTAAATGCAGAAAATGAAGTTTTCCACTTTCCGCTGATGTCATGAGTTGTTTTTACAGACTTACAGTTGACTTTTTTACCGCCGAAGGTTCCTTCTAAAGGGATAATTGGATGACTTTTTCTGTCTTTATTGTAGAAATATCCAGAAATCTTTTTCTTTTGGATTGATTTTAAAACTATTTGTGTGTTGAATGAAGTAAATTCATAAACTGTGCTATCACTATTTTTTTCAACAAGTTCGAGCGTAATTTGTTCCTCATCATTTATCACAATGACTTCACCTTTTTGCTCGTTGTATAACATATAAAATGGCAGGTAAACTCCCTCTGAGAGTGCCAGATTTGCTGTCCAAAAACCTTTTTTAGCTGGTTTTTGTCCAAAAGCAATGAAATGACACATCAAGAGTAGCAGCAGGGTACAGGTACTATTGAAGTTTTTCACATTGTATAAATTACACGTCAAAAATAAGGAGTTAATTTTTATTATATCTACATGCAACCTTTTTTCTTACTTTGTGGTCTAAGAATCGATTTGTATTTATGAATGAAGAAACGCTCGTAAAAGAATGTGTTTCCGGAAGCGCAAAGGCCCAACAACAATTGTTTGATGCTTTTGCTCCGAAAATGTTGACTGTTGCAATGCGGTACATTCGAGATAAAGAGCGAGCTGAAGATGTCTTACAAGACGGATTTATCAAGGTTTTTAAGAACATTCATAACTTCAAATTGGATGGTTCTTTGGAAGGTTGGGTGAGAAGAATAATGGTGAATACTGCTTTGGATCAGTTGAGAAAGGATAAAAAGCATCAAACTGACCTAGAGTTAGATGATGTTTCATTTGAACTGAAACAAAGTAATCATACCGAAGCACAGCTTCAAGCAGATTATTTGATGACGCTTGTGAAGGCTTTGCCGGATGGTTACAGAACGGTATTCAATTTGTTCGCAATAGAAGGTTATAGCCATAAAGAAATTGCTGACATGTTAGATATTACTGAAAGCACTTCAAAATCTCAATATTCTAGAGCGCGATCAGTGTTGCGAGATACATTAGAAAAATTGAAAATTGAACGATAAAGACGACATAAAAGAGTTGTTTCAACGTGAACTTGGTAATCATCAAGTCCAGGTTAACCCTCAACTTTGGAAAGGAATCCAAGGCCAATTGGCAAATTCTGCAGCTGGCTCAGCTGGAAGCTCTATTGTGGCTGTAAAGTCTGCTGTTTCAATTAAAATAGCAGTATCTGTGATCTTGACAGCAGCTGCTTTAGGTACATATTTTGTGGTTACAACATCCTCTGATATTGAGAAATCAGTTAATGAGAAGTCAAAGACGGCTTCAATCGTTGAAAAAAATACTCATGAAGATGGGGTAAATCAATTATCGGATGAAGAGTCGGTTATTACCACTAATGAGGCCGATACCAGCGAAGAGCGATTCATTGACATTACGATGCAGGTTGAAATTCAGGAAACAATTATCGAAACGATTGCGCTTCCCGAAGAGCTGCAGGCTCCAATGGTACCTGGTAGCGACCCCTTATTTGATCTTAACGAAGAACGGTTGATTCCAGATGAGACGGAGAGCTTGGAACATGAAATTGTTATTTCTCCTTTGGAAGTTACAGTTGAATATACCAAGCATTCCAACCAACACTATTCATTTCAGGCACTTTCAACAGATGCTGAAAAAATTGTTTGGGATTTCGGGGATGGATTAACATATACTGGAACCGAGGCAGAACATATTTTTACGGAATCCGGTACGTTTGATGTTGTTGCCACAGCTTTTAAAAACGGTCAATCGAAAACATCTTCTGTGACTGTAACAATTGACGTGGTTGGAAAAATAACTTTACTTCCAACTTTTTTCACACCAAATGGGGATGGATCAAATGATGAGTTCTTTATCCAAAGTGAAGGGTTGCATGATTTTAGCATTGTAATTTTAGACGAAAGCGGGGGAATTCTTTTTGAAAGTAACGACATCAACTTCACTTGGGATGGTAGAGACCGAACCTCTGGAATAATTGCAGAGCCCGGTATTTACTTTTACATTATCACTGCCAAAGACGATCTGGGTAACACTATCAGCAAACACCAGCGCTTACAGTTGAAACAGTAGGTGCTTCTTAACAGTCTTAATAGGCGAAGAGTGAGCTCAGGTCCTTGAAGGATTTAAATTCTAAGGCGTTCCCAGAAGGGTCCAAAAAAAACATGGTAGCCTGTTCGCCGACTTCACCTTTGAATCGAACATAGGGTTCAATTATAAAGGTGACATTAGCGCGTTCAAGTTTTCCTGCTAAAGATTCCCATTCAGGCATGGGCAATACTACCCCGAAATGCGGGACAGGCACGTCTTTACCATCTACTACATTGGTGCTCCACCCGATTGTTTTTTCGCGTTCTTTAAAATGTAAAACCAGTTGATGACCGAATAGATTATAATCAGTCCAATGATCTGACGTTCTACCCCTTTCTAATCCGAGTACGGTGCCATAAAAGTGACGACATGCGTCAAGATCGTGCACAGGAATCGCAAGATGGAAAGGAGAAAGGGACATAATTACTCGGATTGATCTGTAGTAGCTTTTTCAATACTTTTCGGAGTTGAGAAGTATGTTTTTTGTCGGATTAACACAAGAATTACAGCAACAGAAATAGCCGCGTCTGCAATGTTCCAAATTGCTGGAAAAACTTGTGAACTGCCTAGCCATGGCACCCACTCAGGCCAATTAGCGTCGAATTGAAACATATCCACCACGTTTCCAAAGAGAAACCCAGTGTTTCTTACCTCAACTTTTTCTACAATTCCGTAGTATTCGCAGGACATGTAAATTCCTGATCCATCCATTTGATTAAAAGAAATGCAAGGGTCAAGTTTGAAGAATAAGTCGTAAAACATGGAGTCGATTAAGTTTCCTGTTGCCCCTGCCAAGATTAATGAAATTACTACAAGAAACTCACGTTTAGCACCAAGCTTGATCTGCTTAATAAGATAGTAAGTGATTGCAATAATTGCAATTATACGGAATACCGAAAGAATAAGTTTTCCCCAAATACCCCCACCAAGAGTAGCCCCAAAAGCCATTCCTTGATTTTCTACGTAATTCAGCTTAAACCATCCACCAACGAGATCTATACTCGGATCGTCATAGGAAAAGGAAGTTTTTACCCAGAGCTTAACGAGTTGGTCAATAATCAGAATGAGCAGTACGACTCCGAAGGAAATGAGGCAGTTTTTTTTCACAGTAAACTAGCCTTGTGCATTTTTAGCTTCAATACTCAACGTAGCATGAGGAACAAGCATTAAACGTTCTTTACGGATCAACTTTCCTGTTTCGCGACATATACCATAGGTCTTATTTTCAATTCGAATTAATGCATTTTTTAGGCTCTGAATAAACTTCTCTTGACGGGCCGCAAGTTGCGCCATTTCCTCTCGAGATAATGTTTCTGAGCCATCCTCCATCATATTGAAACTTCTACCTGTATCATCGGTTCCGTGATCATCATTGTGCGACAACGAGTTTTGCAGCAACATTAAATCTTCTTTAGCCTCTTCTAACTTTATGTTGATAAGCTCTTTGAACTCCTTCAACTCCTCGTCTGTATAACGATTTTTTTCTTTTGCCATAACTTTTTGTATTACGTATTAGGTAGTGATTTTTCAAAAGTCGAACAAATATAATTCAAATTCGTTTTCTATCCATGAGAAATTTCGAATGTTAAAAAGTATTTTTATGGCCATGGAAAAGAGAATTGCTAAAAGCCGGATTGAGGAAGCTTTAACATGGAGATATGCCGTAAAAAAGTTCGATTCGGGTAAGGATTTGTCGCATGAACAAATGAATAGTATACTTGCGGCATTGCAATTAACACCTACATCGATGGGGCTTCAACTGATGAAGTTTATCGTGATCAAGGATGAAAAATTGAAAGAAGCGTGCGTTCCATTAGCATACAATCAGCGTCAAGTTGCGGATTGTTCTCATCTTCTTGTGTTGTGCAGGGTGGATGAGGTACGCGAAGAACACATTACAAGTTATGTGGAACAGACGGCAATAATAAGAGGTCTTAAGGTGCCAAGCAGGCAATTAGACGGGTTCGAGTCGATGTTGCGCAGTACCTTGAAGATGAGTCGTGAACAACAGGTCAAATGGATGGACAACCAAGTGTATTTGGCACTTGGCAATTTATTAACGGCCTGTGCTGTGGAGGGTATTGATGCATGCCCCATGGAAGGGTTTATGCCCGACAAGGTAAATGAGCTGTTGGGTCTAACCGAAAAGGGATTACAAAGTGTAATTCTTTGTCCTATTGGCTTCCGATCCAAGGAAGACAAATATGCTAGCTTCCCAAAGGTGAGGAGAGACTCAACTGAATTAATTGAATACCTATAATTTAACTCTATGAAGATTAATAATTTTGACTACTATAATCCAACGAAAGTCATTTTTGGAACTGATATTTACGATCGTATAGCTGATCTTATTAAAGAGCAGTATGTAGGAAGTAAAGTATTAATAACCTTTGGTGGTGGAAGCATTAAGGAAAATGGAATATTCCAGGAAGTTATGGCGTCTCTCAAGGATTTTGAGGTGATAGAATTTTCTGGAATTGAAGCAAATCCTGAGTTTACCACGCTGATGCGAGCTGTGGAGTTGGTCCGTGAAGAACAAATTGGTTTTGTGCTAGCAGTTGGGGGTGGATCAGTAATCGATGGTACGAAATTTATTGTTTCAGCGGCATGTTATCAAGAAGACCCATGGGATGTTTTAGTCCGAAAGGAAGGGTGTGTATTTACTTCAGCAATTCCTTTTGGCACTGTTCTCACGCTACCCGCGACAGGTTCTGAAATGAATTCTGGAGCAGTAATTTCTCGGTCAGAATTAAAAGAAAAGCGTACGATGGGGGGGGCATTTGCTTTCCCAAAATTTTCTTTATTAGATCCGAAAGTAGTGGCCACGTTGCCTAAGCGTCAAATTGCAAATGGAATTACGGATGCGTATATGCATACGCTGGAGCAATATTTGACTTATCCTACAGGTAATTTATTACAAGAGCGGATTGCAGAAGGAATTTTGTTAACGCTCATTGAAATTTCACGACAGGCAATGGCCAATCCGAAAGATGAGAAAGCTGCTGGCAACTTAATGTGGTGCGCAACGATGGCGCTCAATGGAACCCTTCGCGTTGGAGTGTCATACGATTGGTCTACACATATGATTGCGCATGAATTAACCGCCTTGTTTGGCATCGATCATGCACGAACCTTAGCAATCATTGCACCTAACCTATTTGAAGTCAAAATTGAAAACAAACGTGAAAAACTTAATCAATATGGTCAACGTGTTCTTGGGTTAGAAGGTAATTGTGCCGAACAAGCGATTCAAAAGACCCGTGAGTTTTTCGAGTCTCTGGACATACCTACTTCTATTTCTGCATATACTTCCGATTGTGCGGATGCACCAGAAATTATTCGACAACGGTTTATTGATCGTAACTGGTTAGCAATGGGTGAACGTGCTGATTTAACTCCGGATGAAGCTAAGAGTATTGTTGAAAGAGCAATTTAGATGAAAGACTGGCATCCCTTTGTTGTACGAGAAACACCTACAGAAAATATCGTGGCACTCTTGAAGTCGGTAACACTAGGAACAAATGGTGCCAAATATCGTCATTTGAATACAGAAGATCGTTTGAAACAATTGTATAACCCAATATACCTCACATTAGAACGAAATGGGCGAGCTTTAGCGAATATTACTTGTTGCAGAAGACCGTTCGGTTGGTATGTGAGATATTTTGCATTTGATCAACTCTTTCAAGTAAGTAATCACATGAAAGCTTCGAAAGGTCAAGGAGGGCTAAAAAAGAAGATTAGCGCCTTTTTTGAATCCGTTGAACGGGGCGAATGGGGACCTCCACCTTCTTTTTTTTATGCATATATTGATCCGAGAAATGAAAGAAGTCTATTGTTATCGAAAGGCTTTGGTTTTAAGACCGTTAGAAAAATAGCTACACAAACTTTTTCACGCACAAACCCAAGGAGCAGCGATACTTTGAAGCAGCTGGAGAATACAGAATACATTAAAAGTCTTTGTCGTGAACACTTCGGGGATTTGCCATTATTTTTTGATTTTCACACGTTGAATACATCGCCTTTTTATGGATTGTTTAAGGCTGGAAAATTGGTCGCTTTCGCGAAGGTTCATCGGGCGGATTGGGTGATTGAACAACTTCCGGGAAGAAATGGGAAAATGCTGACCAAGATGGTTCCATATATTCCAAGGCTTAGAAAAGTGTTAAAGCCCAATTCTCATCAGTTCTTAGTGTTAGACTCAGTTTGGTCTGAAGAGGGTAGCCCTCATTACCTCGAGGAGCTATTCAGCGGATTGCTTTATGAAGAAGGAAGGAATTTAGCAATTTGGTGGGTCGACAAACAAGATCAACTATACTCTGCGGTTCAAAATAAAGTTCAATGGGGAATAGTGCACCGAATTAATGGAGCACATGAGGTAGACCTTGTCGTGCGCTCTCCCCACTCAGTGGAATTCAAAACGAACACTTATATAACAGGAATTGATTTTGTTTAATCAATCTTTGGAAGGTAAATCCGCGTTTCTTTTACAATACCCTCAGGGAAATCAGCACTAAGTTGAGCACGCCATTTTTCAGCCTCTAGGCGGGTTCTAAAATCACCGATTAATAAATTGTAATTCGGTGCAGCATATTCGATGTAGGAAGGAACCTCTCGAGTCGCGGTTAAAAAGCGAGTACGTGCCTCATTCACATTGTCCTTATCCTGGTCGAAGTAGAGCTGAACACGAAAGCCATTTACTTGAGGACCAAAGGCAGGAGGAATTGTTTGCCCCTTGAACGCAATCATTTTTGAGATTCTAGGGTCTTTATTGATGGTGACTTTTCCTTCTTTTATGAGTTCCTGATTTGCTGGAGGCGCATCATCTGTCCACCACGTCGTTTGACCAAACGTGATGCAGGGAAGACAAATCAGAATGAGGATTACATAGTTCAACATACCGGAAATTTTAGTAAAGCAATATTTCTGTTGCGAATTTAGTGAATAGGAGTATGCTTTTACAAGGAATATACCATTATTTATTAGAGTTTTATGTTTTTTTAAGGATTGTATGTTGTTTCGTTTTGTTAGCGAAGATTTGAACAAATGTTAACAACCCTCTATTTAGAATCGTTTTAAATTAATTCCTATGTAATTAAAATTGTCATAAAACTGTCACGTAATATGTCGATTCTACTAAATTTGCTTCCGACAAATAGCGCGATTTTGCGTGTTTTTATAAGAAATTTCAAATGAAAATATCTAAGAATCAGATGTTTAGAGGCAAAAGCAAATGGTTGTCCGTTGCTTTAGCGTTTTTCCTTTACAGCGGTACTTTTTTAATTCATGCTCAAGAAGGTGAGACCATCTTCAAAGCTAAATGTGCCACATGTCACCAGCCACACAAGGATGGGACGGGTCCTAAACTTTACGAAGTAAGACAAAAGTGGGAAAATGGCGGGGCGAAAGCCGGTTCGCTAATGCAATGGGTAAAAAACTGGCAGGTAGCAGCTGCTAATGATGCCTACGCTCAAACAGTTTCTCAGTGGTCACCAACAGCAATGTCCTTGTTCCCGGATTTAACGGATGAGCAAATTACGGCAGTTTTTGACTATGTTGATGCTCAACCGGTGCCAGGTGCTGGAGCCGCAGATGCTGGTGCGTTTGCTATGACGGAAACATCGGAGCAAGAAAATAACACAGGATGGATTTGGTATATTTTAGCGGCGGTTTTTGTCGTAATTATTTTGTCCGTAGGTGGTGTTCGACGCCAGTTGAAAATGGTAAATACGAACGAGGAAGATCGTCTTTCTTACTCTGAAGAGTTGCGTCAATGGGCTTGGGTGAACAAGAAGTATGTTGGAATTGGTACACTTGTGATTGTATTAGCGTTGATTGTTACGCTATTCTTGCAACTATACACTATTGGTGTTGTAACTGCATATCAACCAAATCAACCAATTCAATTCCCTCATGATATTCATGCTGGAAAGAATGGAATCGATTGTAAATACTGTCACAATTCTGTTGAGAAATCAAAGTCTGCAGGTATTCCTACTGTTAACGTATGTATGAACTGTCACAAGCAGGTTCAAGGAAATGACGATAATCAAACTGCACAAATCTCTAAGATATACGCTGCTGCCGGATTCATTCCTGATGGAGGAGGTCAGTACACTGGAGAAACTGCGAATATCGTTTGGAACAAAGTGCATGCGCTTCCGGATCACGTTTATTTTAATCACTCTCAGCACGTAGTTGTTGGTGGAATCGATTGTAAGCAATGTCACGGAGACATGACCAAGCAAAATGAATTGCCGCGTGTTGTTCCGGTGGAAGAGCTAAACGAAATCGATGGAAACATTCCATTGACTCGTGCTACTTTGACAATGGGTTGGTGTATTGAGTGTCACGGCGCGAAAGAAATCGCAAATGGACCTGTACTAGATAAAGATCGTGATGAGCATAAGCATGGTTACTATGATGAGATTCATCAGCGTCTAATGAATAACGACAAGGCCCTTTACGAAAAATACCTCGAAGATGGCAAGGTTACAGTTAAAGAACTTGGCGGTTGGGAATGTGCTAAGTGTCATTACTAATATTAATAAAGGTAGAAGTCAAACAGAATATGGCAACGAATAGAAAATATTGGAAAGGTCTTGAAGAGTTAAATGAAACTCCTGAGTTTCTTCAACAAAGGGACCAAGAGTTCATGACTAATACAAACGTAGAAGAGTTTCTTGGCGACGAGCAGTTGAAAGAGACGTCTACGGCAAGAAGAGATTTCTTGAAGTTTTTAGGATTTAGTGTCGCTGCGGCTACGGTTGCTGCGTGTGAAGCGCCTGTTGTTAAAGCGGTTCCTTATGTGAATAAACCAGAGGACGTTATCCCTGGGCAAGCAACATGGTACGCATCTACATATTACGACGGTGTGTCTTACGCGAACATCCTAGTAAAAACGCGTGAGGGTCGCCCAATCTTCATAAAAGGAAATAGAGATTTTGGTTTTACAAATGGAGCAGTCAATCCTCAGGTTATTGGATCTGTTCTTTCCCTATATAACGGCGATCGATTAAAATTTGCAACAATTGACGGAGTGGACACACCAACCGCAACGGTAGATGATGAAATCGTAAAAGGTCTAGAAGGAATTAAGAGTAAAGGTGGAAGAGTTGTATTGGTTTCCAATACGATTGCCTCACCAAGTACATACGCGGCAATTGAAGCATTTAAAAACTCATTGGGTGGAACAAATGAAGAGGGTGTTTCCTCTGGAGCTACTTTTGAGCATATTCAATACGATGCTGTTTCATATTCGGCGATTAGAAAATCGAATGAGACAACTATTGGTAGAGCAATAATTCCTGATTACGATTTTTCAAAGGCAAAAACCATTGTTAGTTTTGGAGCAGACTTTTTGAGTTCATGGTTACTGCCAACTCAATTTACCCCTCAATATCTGGTAAATAGAAATCCAGATAATGACTGGATGTCAAAGCACTACCAGTTTGAATCGAATATGTCGATTACAGGTTCTAACGCAGATGAGCGCTTTATGATTAAACCTTCTGAGGAGGCTGCTGTACTTGCTGCTTTAATCAATGCTTGTGGAGGAAATGTAAGTGGAATTGCTGGTGAGGTTCCAAGTTCAGTTTCTCCAGATGCGATAGCTGCAGTTGCTAAAAACCTTAAGGCTGGAAATGGATTAGTTGTTTCAGGTTCTAATAATGTTGGGATTCAGTCTTTAGTGAATAAATTGAATCATGTAATTGGAGCTTACAACTCAACAATTAACATAAATAACCCAATTCATCTTTATCAGTCTGAAGACGATAAAATGACGGGGTTAATTAAGGATATTACTTCAGGTAAGGCACCAGATGCTGTGATTTTCTATGGTGTGAATCCTGTGTATTCAGCACCGAATGGGGCGGCTTTCGCAGATGCAATTGCTAATGTTGGTTTAACCATCTCATTATCGCAGTTTGCAGATGAGACAGCGTCTAAGTGCAAGTTTGTAGTTCCAGATCACCATGCATTAGAAGCATGGAATGATTATTCTCCGAAAGCAAATGAATATGCAATCGCTCAACCAACAATTCGTCCATTATTTGATACTGCTGCAGCACAAGAGTCTTTCTTGGTTTGGGCTGGTCAAGCTCAGCGTGGTGGAAAAGACAGTAGAGTGGTATTTGACTTCATGCAAAAAACATGGGCAAGCAATGGTTTCGCTTCAGAAACAGGGTTTGACTCATTTTGGAATACAACAATTCACAACAGTGCATTATCGTTAACGGCAGCAGTTCCTGCGCAGCCTGAATTTAACGATAGCGGATTGAGTAATGCTGTTAAATCATTACCTCAAGGTGGTGCTATTGAAATCGTGTTGTATCAAAAAGCTGCAATAGGGAATGGAGCGAATGCTGCGAATCCTTGGTTGCAAGAGATGCCTGATCCAATAACTAAAGTGACGTGGGATAACTACATTACAATGAATCCAATGGATATGGAGCGTGATGGTTACAACACGACAATTGATCAAGAGCATGCAGCCAGCACTGCAACTGTAACAGTTGGAGATGTAACTTTAACTTTGCCCGTATATCCATCTCCAGGTCAAGCATTGGATACTGTGGGTATCGCGCTAGGTTATGGACGTGGTGAAAATGGTGAGGCTATTGGTAATGCAGCTTATCAAACGAAAGAATATGGAGGATTTGCTACAGACGAAAACGGAAAGAAACAAACTATAGGTAAGAATGCATACAAATTGGTGCAGACTTCTAATGGAACAATGGAGTATGCAGTAGCCGGTGAAGTTAAAAGTGCAGGCGGAACATATCCTATAGCTACTACCCAAATTCACCAAACGGTGATGGGTCGTAATTCAATCGTACGTGAAACGACTTTTGATACCTATAAGAATCATTCAAAAGACGCATACAACCCAGATTGGAAATTGTCGAAAATTGATGAGAACGGTCATCACGTGGAGGCACCAATTGCTGAGTTTGACTTGTGGGATGCACATCCAGTAGAAAATATTGGCCACCGATGGGGAATGACAATTGACTTATCGTCTTGTATCGGTTGTGGTTCTTGTTTAGTAGCATGTCAGTCTGAAAACAACGTGCCCGTTGTAGGTAAAGATGAAGTGCGCAGAGGACGTGAAATGCATTGGTTGCGTTTAGATCGTTACTATGCTTCAGACGAAGAAGCGACAGTAGGTCAGAGAAAAGATAAAAAGACATTTAATTACGGTGCGGCTGAAAGAGCTGCTTCTAACCCGAAAGTGGTTCACCAACCAATGATGTGTCACCACTGTAACCACGCACCGTGTGAAACGGTTTGTCCGGTTGCGGCAACGACTCACTCAAATGAAGGATTGAACCAAATGACGTACAATCGTTGTATCGGAACAAGATATTGTGCAAACAACTGTCCTTACAAAGTGCGTCGTTTCAACTGGTTTAACTATCCTTCATACAAGAAATTTACTGAAGTGAACCCTGCACAGGATGACCTAGGTAGAATGGTGTTGAATCCAGATGTTACAGTTCGTACACGTGGTGTTATGGAGAAATGTTCTTTCTGTGTTCAGAAAATCCAAGAGGGAAAATTAACTGCGAAGAAAGAAATGCGTCCGGTGAAAGACGGTGATGTAACTACTGCTTGTGCAGACGCTTGTCCTTCTAATGCAATTATTGTAGGAGACTGGAATGATGTTAATTCAAAGGTAAGAAATTCATCTTCTGACAATAGAGCATATCAAGCACTTGAAGAAGTTGGAGTAAAACCAAATATTTGGTATAAGGTTAAAGTTCGTAACGAGCAAAATGATTTGTTAGCGGAGATTCAAGAAAAGATGGAAGCGAAACATAATCATGCCGGACATGGTGAACATGAAAGTCATGGTGATCATGGGCACGATCACGAAACAGAACAAGCACATTAATCGAATAAATATTAGTTGTAATGCATAAAGAATCTGCAATTCGAGAACCGCTGATACTAGGTCATAAGACGTATCACCAAATTACTGAAGATGTTTGTAAGCCGATAGAAGACAAGGCGCCGCGTATGTGGTACATATTGTTTTCTATTGCCGCCATCCTTGGTTTGTATGGAGTAGGATGTATCCTGTATCTTTTGGGTACTGGTATCGGTACATGGGGACTAAACAAGACTGTTGGTTGGGCGTGGGACATCACGAACTTCGTATGGTGGGTAGGTATTGGTCACGCTGGTACATTGATTTCTGCGGTATTGTTATTATTCCGTCAGAAATGGAGAATGGCGATTAACCGATCAGCTGAGGCGATGACAATTTTCGCAGTTTTCATGGCTGGGTTGTTCCCGTTGATTCACATGGGACGTATTTGGGTGGCATATTGGGTACTTCCATTGCCAAACCAATTCGGGTCTTTGTGGGTGAACTTTAACTCTCCGCTTTTATGGGACGTATTCGCGATTTCAACGTATTTATCGGTTTCATTAGTATTCTGGTATATCGGTTTGATTCCTGATTTCGCAACAATCCGTGATCGAGTGAAAAAACCAGTTCCTAAAAAGATGTATTCTATGCTTTCTTTTGGATGGTCTGGACGTGCTAAACATTGGAATCGTTTTGAATTGGTTTCTTTAGTATTAGCGGGTGTTGCTACCCCACTTGTATTCTCGGTTCACTCGATTGTATCATTTGACTTTGCTACTTCGGTAATCCCAGGATGGCATACAACTATCTTCCCACCGTATTTCGTTGCAGGAGCCGTTTTCTCAGGTTTTGCTATGGTACAAACGTTAATGTTAGTGATGCGTAAGGCAATGCGATTAGAAGCATACATCCACACGAAACACGTAGAATACATGAATATTGTAATCATGGTAACGGGTTCCATTGTTGGTACGGCTTACATTACTGAGTTATTTATTTCTTGGTATTCAGGAGTTGAATATGAAGCTTATGCATTTATCAATCGTGCCACTGGACCTTATTGGTGGGCTTACTGGGCGATGATGACATGTAACGTAATTTCTCCACAGTTGATGTGGTTCAAGAAATTGAGAAGAAGTCTTCTTTTTACATTCATTATTTCTATTGTGGTAAACATCGGAATGTGGTTTGAGCGATTTGTAATTATTGTGACTTCAGTGCACAGAGATTACCTACCTTCTTCATGGAGTATGTTCTACCCAACGCACATTGATATTGGTATTTTTATTGGAACAATCGGTTTATTCTTCGTATTCTTCCTTTTGTTTGCTCGTTTCTTCCCAGTATTGGCATTGAATGAGGTTAAAACTATCTTAAAGTCTTCTGGAGAGTCGTTTAAAAATGACGAGGCTCATTCTCCTGCTTACTCTTTAGCTGATCAGCATTTGGCATTTAAAGTATCTCACGACCATAACGATGATTATGCACATGGTCACACAACCACCCAAGTTGAGACAGGGCCTGCTGTTGAGCCAATGACGGAAGCTCCAGCGGATGGAAATATAGAAATTTTATTGTCAGCAGTTGGTAAAGCTAATGCTGACGATAAGGATGATTTAAAATTATTGAATGGTCTAGGTCCAGCGATTGAGACAAAATTGAATAATATCGGAATCTTTACCCTGGCTCAAATTGCTAAAATGACGAAGGCAGAGTATGATTTGTTGGACGAGTTTATTGACTTACGTGGTCGTGCCGAAAAAGACGATTGGGCGGGTCAAGCAAATGATTTATTGAATAACAACGAAAAATAATAAGGACATGGCAGATACAGTAATTTATGCGATGTATGACGACGACGATGTGCTAAAAGAAGGCGCAAAGAAGTTAGTATCTAAAGGAGTGAAGGTTACAGAAGTGTTTTCTCCATTCCCAATTCACGGGATCGATCCAATTATTGGAGTTAAGAATACACGACTAGGAATAATGGCATTCTTGTACGGAATCACAGGTTTGATGTTGGCTACGATAGGGATGAATTATTTCATGATTCAGGATTGGCCGATGAATATAGGTGGTAAACCAAGTTTTAGTTACTTAGAAAACTTCTTGGCGTTTGTTCCTATCTCTTTTGAGTTTACGGTTTTATGTGCCGCTCACGGTATGGCGATAACCTATTTATTAAGAAATAAGACTTTGCCTGGAATGCCTGCTCAGAATCCAGATCCTCGTACAACGGATGACAAGTTTGTTATGGAATTGAGATTGTCTGAAAATCATAACTTTTCTGCTGAGCAGTTAGAGGCTATATTGAAGGACACAGGAATAGTAGAAATAGATCAAAAAGAAATTAAATAATTTGCCATGAAGAAAAATTTTAAGGCAATATCCCTATATGTAGCAGCTGTTATCGCTGGAGTAGCATCATTGACATCATGTATTTCTGATGCAGACTCTCCTGGTCTTGAATATACGCCTGATATGTATCGCTCGCCTGCCATTGAGCCCTATGTGGATTACGGAGAATTTAGAAATAAAGAACACGTTGAATTAAAGTCTCAACAAAGCGCCATGCGACCACCGAATTATTCGATTCCTTTTTATGGCTCGGATTCCGCGAAGGTTTCAATGATGTTGCCCTACCACCGTTTAGCGAGCAGCGCTGCTGCTGTATCGCATGGGTTAAACGCTAGCGAAGGTTGGAGACTAAGCGACAGTTTGGATGTAGAATACAACAAAGCGAAAGCAGATAAAAATCCAATTTCATTGACCGCCGACAATAAGGATGCGATTTTTGGAAAAGGTAAAAAACTTTATACTTCAATGTGTGCTCATTGTCATGGCGAAAAAGGTAATGGTGAAGGCCCGATGGTGAAGAGTGGTGCTTATGCAGGTGTGCCTAACTATAAGAACTTAACCGAGTTAGGAGATGGTCAAGTTTTCTACTCCATCTATTATGGTAAAGGAGCGATGGGAGCTCATGCTATGCTATTGAATAAAGAAGAAATTTGGACACTTGTACACTATGTCAACAAGTTCAGATTCGATGGATATGGTGAAGAGCCAGTGATGGAAGTAGAAGCATTAGATTCAACTGCAATGACAGAAACGATCGTAGAATAAGTATAAATCGGAAAATTAGAAGACAGAATGGAATTTCAAGTATCAAACAAAGCCAAAATGTTAACTACCGTTTTAATGGTAGTTGGTGTTGTCTTTACCGCACTAGGAGTGTTTATGGCAATGCCTGGTGAAGGACAAGAGAGTCATCTTGGTCAGAAGTTTTTAGCCAATTTACTCGTAAATAGTTTCTTTTATTTCGCGATTGGTATTAGTGCATTGTTTTTCATGGCTTTGCAATATGCAACTGAAACGGGATGGTTCGTTTCGGTAAAACGTGTGATTGAAGCAATAGCAGGATTCCTTCCGTATGGAATGGGGTTATTATTAATTACCTTTTTAACGCTTTCTTTTATGAGCGGTGCTCATATTTACCAATGGATGGATTCGGAAGTGATGCAAGAAGGTGGTTCGCACTATGATGAATTGGCTGCAGGAAAAGGTGCTTACCTAAATATTACGTTTTTCTGGATTAGAACTGTCATTTACATGGCTGTATACTACTTGTTTATGCGTGGTTTTAGACAACGTTCATTAGAACAAGACAACAATCCAGAAGGAGCGGTTGGAATCCATTTTACGAATTATAAGAAAGGAGCATTGTTCCTAGTTTTCTTTGCCGTATTTAGTTCAACATCTACCTGGGATTGGATTATGTCTATTGACGTTCACTGGTTCTCAACATTATTTGGATGGTATGTGTTTGCAGGTGCTTGGTGTAGCGCGATGACCGTAATGGTAATCACTGTTTTATACTTGAAAAAATTAGGATATTTGCCAAAAGTGAACGAAAGTCACATTCATGACTTAGGGAAATGGACCTTCGCAACTTCCTTCTTATGGTCGTATATGTGGTTCTCACAGTACATGTTGATTTGGTATGCAAATATCCCAGAGGAGACAACTTATTATTTAATGCGTATCGAGCACTTCAAAGGAATTTATTTTGGAATGTTCTTTATTAACTTTGCATTTCCAATGCTTATTTTAATGTCACGAGACGCAAAAAGACATGCTGGAATATTAACATTTGTAGGACTCATAATTTTGGCGGGTCACTGGACAGATGTTTGGGTGATGGTAATGGGTGGTTCTATGGGGCCAACTGCATCATTCGGAACATTAGAGATTGGAATGGCGTTGGTGTTTCTAGGTTTATTCGTAAAAGTGGTTTTGTCGAATTTGGCGAAAGCCCCTCTTACACCGAAATACCATCCATACTTGGATGAGTCTTTACATCACGAAATTTAATAAGAGATATAGTAAAAGAATAATTACAGAGAGATGGGAAGTAAATTAATAATATTATTGGTAATCATTCTAGGGGTTATAGCCATTGCGCAGCTTGTTAGAGTGAATGAATTAACCGCCAAACATTCTGGAAGAAGAGAAGAGGATATTCCGCATCGCGACAATATTTTCAATGCAAACATGATGCTCGCCTTCATGATTTTCTTTTATGCATCATTTATCTGGTTGATGCTTAAGTATGGATATACAGGAATGGGGCCTGCAGCATCAACGCATGGTGTTGAAACAGATTGGTTATTAAACCTTAACTTTGTCATTATCATTGCTGTATTCTTTTTAACAAATACATTGTTGTTTGTATTCGCATGGAAATACGTGAAGCGTCCAGGTGTTAAGGCATTCTATTATCCACACAACAACAAGTTGGAGATGATTTGGACAGTAATACCTGCAGCTGTATTAGCTGTAATCATTATTCTCGGATTGAGAACTTGGAATGATATAACCGGTGAAGCTGATCCTGAAGCCGAAAATGTTGAGCTGTTTAGTTACCAGTTCGGTTGGACTGCTCGATATGCGGGTATGAACAATGTACTGGGTGAGTTTGACTACAAATTGACTACTGCTGATAATCAATATGCATTAAAAACTCGCGAAAATATCGAGTTGTCTTTACAGAAGATGTTGGTAGGTGGACCAGGTGAAGAAGGAATTCAAATGATCGAGGACAAGTTGAACAACGAGTCAGTTGTTATGGCGCAGGCTGATCGCAAGAAACTGCAGATTGATCTTTCTAGAAAAGAAAGAATGGTGCGTTTATTAGAGCAAATGGCGCTTACCTATAATGATTCTATCGATGATTTAGTGAATGATGACGTAATCTTAGGTGATAGTTTAGTGTTGTTGGTAGGGCAAAAGTATAATTTTGCAATGCGTTCAAAAGACGTTATTCATAGTGCATATTTCCCACATTTTAGAGCTCAAATGAACACCGTTCCTGGTATGACTACGTATTTTAAATTTCAACCTATTTATACAACATCTGAGATGAAAGATATCATGGAAGATGAGAAGTTTGAATATGTGTTGATGTGTAACAAGATTTGTGGTGGTTCACACTACAAAATGAAAATGGCAGTTACTGTTTTAGGTCCAGAGGATTATTTGAATTGGCAAAAAACGAAAACAACATATGATGGGTCTGCTTGGTTGAATTTTGATGATAGAGAAAGAGCTGCTAAAGAAGCGGAGCTTCTTGAAAAATATAAAGCAATCGCAGCGACCGTAGCACAATAATTAATTAGTACTTTAATAAAATTAAAATAATAAACATGGCAGCTTTAGCGCACGACGGACATCACGGACATGATCACCACGAAGAAAGCTTTGTTTCAAAGTATATCTTTAGCCAAGACCATAAGATGATTGGTAAGCAGTTTTTAATGACTGCGGTTTTCATGGGAATTGTAGCAATGATGCTTTCAATATTTTTTAGAATTCAGTTGGCTTGGCCTGGTGAATCTTCCGACTTCTTAAATGCTTTTTTAGGAGATAGATGGGCTCCGGATGGAATTTTGAGTCAAGACATGTACCTAGGTTTGGTTACGATTCACGGTACAATCATGGTATTTTTTGTACTTACAGGTGGTTTATCGGGAACATTCTCAAACATCCTTATTCCATTACAAATTGGCGCGCGTGATATGGCATCAGGATTCTTGAACATGATTTCATATTGGTTGTTCTTCTTGTCCTCTATCATTATGCTTGTTTCTTTGTTTGTTGAAACAGGGCCTGCTATGGCAGGTTGGACGATCTACCCTCCTTTATCTGCATTACCTCAAGCTGTTTCAGGTTCTGGTTTAGGGATGACGTTGTGGTTGGTGTCTATGGCGATTTTTATCGCATCATCGTTAATTGGGTCATTAAATTATATCGTAACGGTATTGAATTTACGTACGAAAGGCATGAAGATGACGAGAATGCCATTAACAATTTGGGCATTTTTAGTAACTGCAATTCTCGGTGTTTTGTCTTTCCCAGTGCTTCTCTCTGCAGCTTTACTATTGTTGATGGATCGTTCATTGGGAACTTCTTTTTACTTGAGTGACATTGTTGTTGGTGGTGAAATGTTAGACAATGTGGGTGGTTCACCTATTTTGTATCAGCATTTATTCTGGTTCTTAGGTCACCCTGAGGTATATATCGTATTGCTCCCTGCATTAGGTTTATCTTCTGAGATTATTTCTACAAACTCACGCAAACCTATCTTTGGATATCGTGCGATGATTGGTTCGATTTTAGCGATTGGTTTCTTATCCTTTATCGTTTGGGGTCACCACATGTTTATTACCGGTATGAACCCATTTTTAGGAAGTGTTTTCGTATTTACAACGCTTTTGATTGCAATTCCCTCAGCCGTAAAAGTATTTAACTACTTAACTACGCTTTGGAAAGGATCAATCGTTTACACTCCAGCAATTTTGTTCGCTATTGGATTAGTTTCGACCTTTATTACTGGAGGTGTTACGGGAATCATTCTAGCGGATTCTGCATTGGATATCGCAATTCACGATACTTATTTCGTAGTTGCTCACTTCCACATTGTAATGGGTATGTCTGCTATCTTCGGTATGTTTGCGGGTATTTATCATTGGTTTCCTAAAATGTTTGGAAGAATGTTGAACAATCGTTTGGGATATGTTCACTTCTGGATTACTATAGTAGGAGCTTATGGGGTGTTTTTCCCAATGCACTTTGTTGGTCTAGCGGGTGCTCCACGAAGATATTATGACTATTCAGTTTATGAAGGGTTTAATTCAAATTCTTACGAGATGATGTTAGACCTCAACGTAATTATTTCGATTTTTGCCATATTATCGGCATTGGGTCAAGCGTTATTTTTATTCAACTTCTTCTACAGTATTTTTAGAGGTCAAGTTGCTCCTCAAAACCCATGGAGATCCAGTACATTAGAGTGGACTACTCCTGTGAAGCACATTCATGGTAACTGGCCCGGTGCTTTGCCAACGGTTCACAGGTGGCCTTATGATTATTCTAAGCCTGGAATGGAAGAGGATTTTGTTTCTCAAATCACTCCTTTAATGGAAGGAGAAGAAGAACACTAGAAAATAGTTAATAAGATATACGAAAAGCTCTATCAATTGATAGGGCTTTTTTTTATTTTTGAATGAATTAAAGAGGTTTCCGTGGAAAAAGAAGATTTCGATTACCGTGAGGAGAGTATTAATCCCGATGTTGAGCTAGATAAAGTATTAAGGCCTAAGAGTTTTGATGATTTTACAGGCCAGAAAAAGGTAATCGAGAATCTCGAAATCTTTGTTCAAGCTACAAAGAGAAGGAATGAACCATTGGATCATGTACTTCTACACGGACCTCCAGGTCTCGGTAAAACAACCCTGGCAAACATTATTGCAAATGAACTTAGCGTTGGGTTTAAAGTTACTTCAGGACCAGTTCTAGACAAACCTGGAGATTTAGCTGGTTTATTGACCAACCTCGATGAAGGAGATGTCTTGTTTATCGACGAGATTCATAGGTTAAGTCCTGTGATTGAAGAGTACTTGTATTCTGCCATGGAAGATTTCGTAATTGATATCATGATTGATTCTGGACCAAATGCACGAACTGTGCAAATTGCGTTAAATCCATTTACTCTAATAGGTGCTACTACGCGTTCAGGATTATTAACGGCTCCGTTACGGGCTCGCTTTGGTATTAATGCGCGTTTACAATACTACAATGCAAAAACACTTACCTCAATCGTCGAGCGTTCAGCAGGACTATTGGATGTTCCAATTAAGGAAGATGCAGCATATGAGATAGCAAGCCGAAGTCGCGGCACACCAAGGATAGCCAATGCATTATTGCGAAGGGTAAGAGATTTTGCGCAAATCAAAGGCTCCGGGACCATTGATGTTGATATTACAAATGTAGCGTTGGAAGCGTTGAATGTGGATAAGAATGGATTGGACGAAATGGATAATCGCATATTGACCGCACTTATTGATAAGTTCGGAGGTGGTCCTGTAGGGTTATCTACACTAGCTACTGCAGTTGGAGAAAATGCCGGAACCATTGAAGAAGTATATGAACCTTTTTTGATTCAAGAGGGTTATATTATGCGGACTCAACGAGGTCGTAAAGTAACGCAAATGGCATATGAGCATTTGGGAAAAACTTTCAACGGGATTCAAGGTGGCTTGTTTTGAATAGATCTTATCAACTAATCTTTTCGCGAGTTAATCACGTTGTCAGGATTTCTTAATTACTCAACAAAATGATTCCCTCTATGGAAATATTCGGATTGCCAACATAGTTTTCACCCCATTGAGTCATCCATAGAGGGGGAAATTAGAAGTCGGGATAAGCGATTAACTATGATTATTGTATGTCAGTTTAATGAAATCAACAATGGTCGTAAAAACCATATCATCCGAAGTTATCAATCACTTGATCGGGACTGTAATGCCTACTTTGTAATGCTCGCTGGTTCTATTAAATTAATTGAGAGTTAGAAGTAAACTACGAAACTTATTGTGTGGAGCTTCCCAAGGACCAATTTTTTCCAATTACAAATAATATTTAATAGAACTAGGTGATGATGTTTCATTATTTATAAAATCCATCGCTTAAATTCTAGTATGACGAATTTTATGTGTTTTTTACAAAATGAAAAGAGGGCGTATTAGTGACAGGAGGTCAACAAAAAATGATTAGAATTATCTACAAAAAACCCCAGAAATATAATGAGTTTGTAATTCAAGATGTACATCTATAACAACTTTATAAAGAGTATTGAGAAGCAATGGTAGTTTCTGTGTAGCGTCTTAGTCTTTAAGTTTCGACCTTTGACTCAGAACTATCCATTAAAATCCTTAAATTTGCATCACATTAAAATCCATACTTCCATGAGCGATGCAATTAAGCACGAGTGCGGAATAGCACTATTACGATTGAAAAAACCCCTCGAGTATTATTTGGATAAGTATGGAACGTCGTTTTACGGGTTGAACAAGTTGTATCTCCTAATGGAGAAGCAGCATAACCGTGGACAAGATGGTGCGGGTGTTGCTAATATCAAACTAGATATGAGTCCAGGAGAACGCTACATTTCCCGCTCTCGATCCATTGATTCTAAACCCCTTCAGGAAATTTTTACCCATATAAATGCGCGCTTCAAGGAAATTGAAAAGGAAGATCCTTCGAAATTGAGAGATGTGGAATACCTAAAGAAAAACGCTGGGTTTACAGGTGAACTTTTCTTAGGACATTTACGTTATGGAACATTCGGTAAAAATAGCATTGAAAGTTGTCACCCGTTTCTTCGTCAAAATAATTGGATGACGAGAAATCTCGTAGTTGCAGGAAACTTCAACTTGACGAATGTAGATGAATTGTTTGATGTATTATTAAACATTGGGCAACATCCAAAAGAGAAGTCGGATACAGTTACGGTACTTGAAAAAATTGGTCACTTCTTAGATGAAGAGAATGAGCGTTTAGTAAAAGAATATAAAGCAAAAGGATACAACAATAAAGAAATAACTGGAAAAATTGTTGAGAACATAGATATTCCAACGATTTTAAAGTGTGCTTCAGAAGACTGGGATGGAGGCTATGCAATGGCTGGATTATTTGGACATGGAGATGCATTTGTATTAAGAGATCCATCGGGAATTCGACCAGCATTTTGGTATGAAGATGAGGAGGTTTGTGTGGTGACTTCAGAACGTCCCGTCATTCAAACGGCGTTTAATCTTAAGAAAGAAGATATTAAAGAGTTAACACCCGGTCATGCCCTGATTATACGCAAGAATGGGGAAGTGAAGGAGACATTGATTAATGATCCATTGGAGCGGGCAGCGTGTTCGTTTGAACGGATTTATTTCTCCCGTGGGAATGATCATGATATCTACAATGAACGGAAGATTTTGGGTGATTTATTGGTTCCTCAGATCATAACAGCTATTGACAATGAACTCGATCAATCGGTTTTTTCGTTCATTCCGAATACAGCCGAAATGTCCTTCTATGGGATGATGAAAGGGTTGGAAGACTTCATGAATCAAGAAAAAATTCAAGCAATTAAGTCACTTTCTAATCCTACGGATGAAGAGATCACCAAGATATTATCACGTCGCGCGCGTTTTGAAAAAATAGCCATTAAAGATGCTAAATTGCGCACCTTTATTACGCAAGATGATTCCAGAGATGATATGGTGGCTCACGTATACGATATTACTTATGGAACGGTTGAAAGAGATAAAGATAACTTAGTGGTGATTGACGACAGTATAGTGCGTGGAACAACATTAAAACAATCTATTTTTAGAATTTTAGATCGCCTAGATCCGAAGCGGATTATAATAGTTTCCTCTGCTCCTCAAATTCGCTTCCCTGATTGCTATGGAATTGACATGGCGCGCATGTCCGATTTTATTGCTTTTGAAGCAGCGATTGAATTGTTAAAAGAGTCTGGAAAAACCTACATTATTGATGAAGTTTATCGCAGATGTAAGGAGCAAGAACACGTTCCTAAAGAACAAATTCGAAATCACGTGAAAGCCATTTATGAGCCGTTTACGGATGATGAGGTTTCTGCTAAGATTGCTGAATTGCTTAAGCCCGTCGACATCAAAGCGGAGGTCAAAATAGTGTATCAAACCGTTGATAATTTACATAAAGCATGTCCAAACAACACTGGAGATTGGTATTTTACAGGTAATTATCCTACTCCTGGTGGTAATAAAGTGGTGAACCGCGCATTTATGAATTACATAGAGGGAAATACAAACAGAGCTTATTAAAGGGTGAAACGCCAGACCGCCATATTTTTTTATGTGTTAAGTGCCTACGTGGTGCTTCAGTTCGTATGGTGGGGATTTCATTTGATTCAACTTTCCGACGAGCTCGCTTCAACAGAAGATCAATCCCAAAGAAGGGTGCTCATGATTGTGGGTGAAGGGAGTGTTTTTTTTCTTATTCTGCTCTTCGGACTATGGAAAATTCGAAACTCTATTCAAAATGATATCGCCTTATCCCGCCGACAGAACAACTTTCTTCTATCTGTTACACACGAGTTAAAAACTCCCTTAGCAACAAATAAGTTATACCTTCAGACACTCTTGAAACGAACCGATCTTCTAGAAAGTAAAAAACAAGAACTACTTATCGGCGCCCTAACAGAGAACAAGCGATTGGAAGGTATGATTGAAAATATTTTGACCGCCGCACGATTGGATAATTCGAATATTGACGTGCATAAAGAACACATCAATGTTTCTGAAAGAGTTCAATTGATTTTGGATAAATGGTCTAAAGAACGTTTATCGATTAATTCTACGATTGAATCAGGTATCGAAGACAACATCGATCCAAGTGTCATAGAAATAGGTTTAATAAACCTATTAGAAAATGCATTGAAATATAGTCCGCATAATCCACAAATTGAAGTGTACTTGAAAAAGTCAGCTAGAGGATTTGTTCTCGGGGTGAAAGACCAAGGAGTTGGAGTACCTGACAACTATCGAAAATCCATTTTTGAAAAATTTGTTCGAGTAGGCAACGAAGAGACAAGGACCCAAAAGGGGTCTGGTTTGGGTCTTTACATTGTAGATCAATTGCTCAAAATGCAGGACGCACACATCGAATGTTTACCGAATCAACCGAAAGGAACACATTTTAAAATCACATTTGCACATGGCTAAAAAAGTGGGATTAATCATTTTGGATGGCTGGGGAATGGGAGATAAGTCTAAATCAGACGCCATTTCCAATGCTCAAACGCCTTTTATGGATAGTTTGATGACAAATTATCCTACAGCGCAGTTAATGACTTGTGGGGAGCACGTGGGTTTACCAGATGGACAAATGGGAAATTCTGAAGTAGGCCACTTAAATATTGGTGCCGGAAGAATCGTTTATCAGGAACTGACGCGGATTAATAAGTCTATCAAAGAAGGTGATTTCTTTCGAAATGAAACATTAGTTGCTGCTTTTCAAAAAGCCAAAGACGAAAACAGAAAGTTACATTTTATGGGTCTTGTATCTGAAGGTGGGGTGCATAGTTCGCAAGGGCATTTGCATGCGTTGTGCGATATGGCACTTTCATTTGGATTAGAAAATGTATTTATTCATGCCTTTACAGATGGAAGAGACTGTGATCCAAAAAGTGGTGCTGAGTTTATTCAGAATTTAGAGCGACACATTAAGGATTCGCCGATTCAAATAGCATCTGTTATTGGGCGTTACTACGCCATGGACCGTGATAAGCGTTGGGAGAGAGTCAAACTGGCCTACAATTTAGTAGTAAATGGTACAGGAAAAAGTGCTCGTTCTGCTTCTGAGGCAATTCAAAACAGTTATGCGGAGGGCATAACCGACGAGTTCATTCAACCTATAGTTATTTCAGCAGATGGACTCCCGGTAGCAATTATTGAAGAAGGAGATGTGGTGATTAGTTTTAATTTTAGAACAGACCGCCCGAGAGAAATCGTGATGGCACTTTCGCAGCAGGATTTTCATGAGTTTAATATGCATGCCCTCAAGCTACACTTGTGCACGATGACCGCGTACGACGAAACATTCAAAAACGTCAATGTAATCTTTGAAAAGGATAATTTAGCAGATACCTTAGGAGAGGTACTTGCAAAGGCTGATAAAAGTCAAGTGCGAATTGCGGAAACGGAAAAATATCCGCACGTTACTTTTTTCTTTTCTGGAGGTAGAGAAACAGTATTCCCGGGGGAACAACGGTTATTAGTAAACTCACCAAAGGTGGCAACGTATGATTTGCAGCCAGAAATGAGTGCACCAGAAGTAACGCGTCAAATTATTCAAGAAATAAATACCAACACGCCTGATTTTTTCTGTTTAAATTTTGCTTATCCTGATATGGTAGGTCATACGGGTGTTTATGAGGCCATTATAGAAGCCGTTGAAGTGGTTGATGCTTCTCTTCGACAAGTTGTAACAACTGCGCGAGATAATGGGTATGAACTAATTGTGATTGCTGACCACGGAAATGCAGATGTGGCAATTAATCCAGATGGCTCTCCCAATACAGCCCATTCATTAAATCCTGTACCTGTGGTATTAGTTACCGACGATAAGGTACAAATAAGTAGTGGTATTCTTGCTGATGTTGCTCCAACCATTCTTGCGCGAATGGGCGTAGAGCAGCCGACTATCATGGAAGGTAGTTCCTTGATTATATAATTTTTAGAAGTATTTTTTCGGCTCAGTAGTTCGGTAAACTTTCTGATAGTGTATTATATATTGATTTATTGAAATCACGATATAGAAACATTCTTTGAAATCGTTTATATTTGTTTAATATGAAACTATCTTGGTTAGTAGTCACGAGTCTGTTTATCCATATTATGGGATTTTCTCAGTTGGAGGATGATTTTTCTGATGGAGACTTCACAAATAATCCATCTTGGGGGGGCACAACCGGAGACTTCATTGTGAATACCGATGGAAGGGTTCAATTGAATGCACTCACTGCCGGCGTATCGTACCTGTCAACATCAAATCAACTCACAACATTAGATGATAAGGAATGGCGCTTTAATATCCGATTAAATTTTAGTCCGTCAGGAGGAAATAAGGCGGATGTATATTTGGCTAGCGCAAGTTCTGATTTAACAACGCTTCCAGACGGGATCTTTCTACAATTTGGGGAAGGAGGTAGTCTTGATGCGATTCGTTTATTCAGCAGAATAGGAGGTGTAAACACTCAAATTCTTGAGGGAACAGCAGGGGCTATTGCTACTTCGTTCGACATTTCGGTTAAAGTAACCTATAGCCTCACTGGTGACTGGTCGTTGTACGTAGATAATAATGGAGGAAATGCTTTTGTGATGGATGCTACGGCGAATTTCCCTACGGCGAATTTCCAACCAGAATTCGGAATGTTGTGTACCTATACGATAAGTAATGCATCGAACTTCTATTGGGATAATGTATATGTGGGAGATATAATTGTAGATGTTACTCCGCCCGAGCTCGTTTCGGCAACAACCATTTCATCTACAGAAGTAGAGGCGCTTTTTAATGAAGGAGTAGATATAACAACCGGAGAGAATACATCGAATTATTCTATCGATTTAGGGTTGGGAGCCCCTATTTCTGCCACAAGAGACCCAGGCAACTTTGCAAAAGTGACCCTTGTATATGCAACTCCTTTTACCATTGGTGAAGTATATACATTAACTACACAAAATATAGCTGATTTTTCGGGCAATAATAGTGGTAGCCTGTCCCAAACATTTCAATATATAGAGGCGCAAACCCCAGTTTATGGCGATTTGATAATCAATGAATTTATGCCCAAAGAGAGTCCAGCTATTGGGTTACCCGAGCGCCAATATGTTGAGATTTACAATCGATCAAACAAGTATTTTTTCCTTGATGGTTGGAAGCTAAGTGACCGAACGACCACTGGAACGATTCAACCCGGTTGGGTCTATCCTGGAGAATATTTGTTATTAGTTCCAACAAGCGCATTGACTGATTATCCGAACGCGGTCAATGTAACGAATTGGGGAACGTTAAATAATACTGGAGATGACATTATTCTTGAAACTGATGCCGGTGTTATTGTCGATGAATTGTCTTATACCGACGATTGGTATCAAGACCCTACGGCTACTGGTGGAGGAGTGAGTATCGAGCGCGTCAATCCTCAGCTAAATTGCTCAGGCGCATCGAACTGGCGTGCTTCGGTTCAACCGATAGGTGGTACACCGGGCAGCGCAAATAGTGTAATTAATTTTAATCCAGATGTGACTTCCCCAAGTTTAACGAATGCTGTAGTTTTTGCTCCCGATACCTTAGAGTTAACATTTAATGAGGGAATGGACTCCTTATCCTTGGCAATGATGAATTTTTTGGTTAATCCTGTCTTAAACGTTGTGGAGCGCTTGATTGATGCCGTTTATCCACAGAAAATCCGCTTACGATTTGATGTGCCAATTGAAGCAGGTGTGATTTATTCTTATGTACTAGACAATTTCCAAGACTGCTCGGGAAATCCATCAAATGGTTCAGGTACGTTTATTTTACCTGAACAGGCAGATGGTAGTGAGTTGATTATTAATGAGATTTTGCACGACGTGTATACTGGAGGATCTGATTTTGTAGAATTGTACAATGTTTCCAACAAATATATTGATCTTTTTGGTTGGGAGTTGGCCAATTACGATGATGGACAGGTGGGAAATAATAAAGTAATTAATTACAATTATGTGATTGCTCCAAATGATTATGTCGTAATTACCAAAGACACGTTGTTTCAACAACAGACTTATCCATTTACGGTGCAGGGAAGATTTATTCAATTGGAATCTCTACCCAGTTATAACAATGACTCCTCTACTGTTTTTCTGCTGTTTAATGATAGCGTAGTGGACAAAGTTTCCTACACTGAGGAGTGGCATTTTTCGTTACTTCAATCGGTTAAAGGAGTTTCTCTGGAGCGCTTTACAGCGGACGGAGTTTCAAATGACTTAAATAATTGGCATTCTGCAAGTGAAGCAGTGAGTTTTGCCACTCCAGGACGTATAAATTCACAAGTTTATTCTGTTGGTGTAGATGGGGAGCTTAACTTATCAAGTAGCACTATTTCCCCGGATGGCGATGGACATCAAGATGTGGTGCTCATTAGTTATCAGTTAAGTGAGCCAGAATTGCTTGGAGATTTTGTAATTTATGACGATAAGGGGAGAAAAATACGGACACTGCTGGAGAGCTTTTTGTTAGATACGAATGGTACTATTAAATGGGATGGTACACGAGATGATCAAACGAAAGCTGCAATAGGGGTTTACATAATTGTTTTTGAAGCCTTTAATAGTATTACAGGCGACTCCTTTAAAACCAGAAAAACAGTCACTGTGGCTGGTCGCTTGTAAATCAGGTGTTAAAAGTTCATAATTGAATAAGCTGATTGTTGAGGTTGACGTGAAAGTTATTATTTTTAAATAGTAAGTATTAATAAATCAGAATGAGATTAGGTATGAAAATTTATGTTGCATCACTTGTGCTATTAGGATATTTATTTGTTGGGTGTAATGATGCCGAAAAAGAGGGATACCTTGCAGAGATTCAAGCAATGGAAGAAAAATTAGATAGTCTTTCTATTCGAATAGCGGAACATGATTCTGATACCTTGAGAGGCTTAACGACCACCATCAATCAAGTAATAGGGAAAGTACAAAAGAATTATTTTCCAGACTCGATTGACCTTGAAATTGCTGCAAGGATGAATGCATACAAAGGAATAAGAAAATCCCTAGAACTTAATTCTGGAAATTTGGCCAAGGCGAAGGTTGCCATACCTGAAATTAAAGAGGCATTGGGTAATTTGAAGCATGACATAGAAAATGGCGCAGGAAATAGAGATCAGTATGCGGAAAATGTGGCTTATGAACTTGGAAAAGTTGGTCAAGTGGAAGAATTACTTACATATTTTTTTACATCACGTGATGAGAATGTGAAGACATTTGAGGAAATTCATCCTATCGTGGAATCCTTCGCGGACGAATTGGAGCAAAAAAGACAACAAGAGTTGAATGACTAGACATTTTTTTAGAATAATTGCCATCGTTTTTGGGTTTCAATTCGCCATTTTTGGGCAGGATACAGATGAACAATTGGCAAATTATTATTATGGAAATGGAGATTGTGAAAAGGCACTACTCTATTTAGAAAAAGTGTATCAAGGGAATCCTTCTAAATTTGTTTTTTCACGTTACTTAGAGTGTTCTAGACAATTAAAAGGGGACAAGGAAGTAATTAAACTACTAAAGAATCAAATTAAGGCCTTCCCTCAAGAATACGAGTATCAAGTAACCTTGGGTAAGGAGTATGAAACGCAAGGTGATCAAAAGAACGCAGATAAGACATGTTTAGAGATTATTGAGAACATGCTACCATACAGTTCAGATGTTATAAAGGTTCAGCGGGCATTCTCAGCGTTAGGCAAACCTGAATTAGCACTCCAAGCATTGGAGAGGGGAAGAAAAATTATCCAAGGTAATTATCCATTAAATATACAGTTTGCAGAGGTGTATGGAGAGTTGGGAAGAATCGAGGAAATGATAGATGAATACCTTGGACTTATCGATTATCAATCCAGTATGATTACTACCGTCCAGCGAATTATGCCAAGAATGGTTGATTTCGAAGATGCGGACAGTAAGAGTTTCAATTATTTAAAAACGGGTTTGGTAAAAAGGATTCAAAAAGACCCTAATAACGTTGCTTACGCGGACATGCTGATTTGGATGTTTGTGCAAAATAAAAATTTTGAGTCAGCATTGACGCAAGCAAAAGCATTGAATAAACGTACCACGAAGGATGGTCGAGAGGTGTTTGAATTGGGGAGGCTAGCTGCTGCCAATAAGGATTTTACAGCCGCTCGAAAGGCGTTTAAATATGTGGTTGAAGCAGGGAGTGAGTATCCATATTACTATTCAGCCGAAAGTGCTTTACTTAATACACGGTATTTAGAAATTACAACGAATAGGAATTATTCCAAAGAAGAACTTCAAGAAACCATTGTTGAATATGAAGCGGCTTTAAGTCGCATTGGAGAACGAGCGAGTGCCTTAACTATTTTAAGGGAGCTTTCACATATCCTAGCATTTTATGCAAATGAACCGATGAAGGCAAAAGCACTATTGGAAAAAGGAATGACCTTTCGAGGTGCAACAGATTTGATGCGTGCTGAACTTAAGAATGCATTAGCGGATGCATTGGTGATTTTAGATGATGTATGGGAAGCGTCCCTCTTGTATATGCAAGTTGAAAAAGAGTTTAAGTACGAACCCATTGGTTTTGAAGCCAAATTCAAAAATGCCCGGATTTTCTATTACTCTGGAGATTTTGTTTGGGCTCAATCTCAACTTGATGTTTTGAAAAGCTCTACTTCGAAATTAATTGCCAATGACGCCATGAAGCTTTCCGTGTTTATTACTTCTCACCTAGGTTTGGATAGTAATTATGCGGTCATGAAAAAGTTTTCAACGGCCGATCTATTATTGGAACAGCATCGGTACAATGAGGCATTCATTGTTTTTGACTCGATACAACGCCAGTTTCCCTATCATGGTGTAGTAGATGATGTGCTTTTACGCAAGGGTATAGCGAATGAACAACAAGGATTATGGGTGGAGGCAATCGCCTATTATGAGGAGATTTTAGAAAAATTTGGAAAAGAGATTTTAGCAGATGACGCAGCGTTTAGATTGGGTAATATTTATGAAAATCACCTTATCGACACTGTAAAGGCGAAGGAATATTATTTTAAAATTTTGAAAGAATACAAAGATAGTTTGTACTCGACTGAGGCACGCAAGCGCTATCGCGACTTAGAGAAAATTCTATAACCTACGATTCCGCTTTCATTGCAGACAACAATTTTATTTGATTCCTGTAAAGCAATAATCGTTTATCATTTTCTAATTTCTTGAGCAGACGTGAAATAACCACTCTCGAAGTTGCGAGGTCTATTGCGATTTGCTCATGTGAGAGATTCAATACATTCGATCCCGAAATTTGCGACTTTTCGATGAGGTAATGCTCCAATCGCTCATCCAATTTTTGAAAGGCAATTTGATCAATCGTTTTGAGCATTTCATTGAATCTATTACGTATAGTTTTCATAACAAAGCTCTTCCAGGTGGCATATTTCATCATCCATTCGTCCATAACAGTGATGGGAACAGTGAGCATTTCGACATCTTCTTCTGCAACAGCTTTAATTTCACTAGGGAACTGCTCCATGCAGCAGGTGAAGGTCATTGCGCAACTTTCATTCGCGTTTACGTAATAAAGAAGAATTTCTCTTCCATCGTCATCTATCCGAGAGACTTTTACAACCCCCTTCACAATAATTGGCATGAACCGAACAATCTGACCATAGTCTAGGATTGTATCTCCGGCTTTTGCAAACATTGGTTTAGCTTTTTCTTGAAACTCTTTCAACAAAGCTGGTTCAAACGTATACTCAAATTGGTTAATCAGACTCATATTTCAAAATTAACAAAAAATGAACCATTTGATCGGATAGCTTTGCGCGAATTAATTAAAAATTTTCTAGTTGAAACGAATCATTTTTTACGCGCTCATTCTCTTTAATTTACCCACTACAAGGAAGGCTCGTTAGGTCAGGAACCTCCAATGGAATATTAGTAGTGTTCCCATTATCAATGGGAGATATTTGTTCATCCTTTATGCACCCAATGAAGAGTTAAAATGAAACGTGTAAACATAGGGTCACGCATGTGATTTATTGCATGGACGTTTGGCATCTTATATTTTTTAGAAGTGAACAATTATTCCTTCATGAATTTGCCAAACTTGGTTAATGACTCGCCATACTTAAACTCAATATGATACATCCCTTTTTCTAGGTGCTGCATATTAATCTGCTGCCCTCCGAAAGAGGATGAGGAATAGACAAGTCTTCCATTTGAATTATATATAATTACCTGAGTTGGATGAATTCCTTTTATATGAAGTATATCTTGCGTTGGGTTTGGATAAATCACAAATGTTTCGGGATTATTTTCTGTAAATGCATGTGCCGTTAGCAATGGAATTACATCTATGTTTCCATTGGCGTCAAATGGATTGGACCATTTTTCTTCGGTATAGACGGCAGTTCCCGTGAGTGTTTTTAAAAAGTTAATTAGGTCTTCTTTTTCTGTAATCGTGAGTTGTAAATTTCCACCGGGTCCAGCTAATCGTTGGTCTAAATTTGTATTAAGTGGATTTATTGGTATTAGGTTGTAATGTTCTACAAGCGATTCCAACGAGGTAATACGACCGTTGTGCATGAGAGGTCCGTTTAGGGCACCATTTGGATTAACAATGTCGCGCAATGATGGCGCTCTCGTGTTGGTTAAATCAATATCGTTTAACGTTCCTGCCACGCCAATAATTCCATTGTTTAATACTGCTGGATCAATATCAAATTCAGGGGGACGATGGCAGCCAGCACAACCAGCCCCACCGAGTGGTGGAGGATTGAGAAATAATAGTTTTCCGTTGTTTTCGCTTGCAGTATAATTCGGAAATGCGTCGATATCACTGTTTACTTGACTTCTTCCCATATCAAATTTAGAGTCAAACGATTGAATACTTCGAACGAATTGTGCCAAGGCAAATTGTATGCGATTTTCGTCGATAGTATTGTCCCCAAATGCTGATGCAAACAATGGTTCGTAATAGTTAATGGATTCTAATTTTCTTACTAAGGAATCAAAATCTGGATTTCCATTGGTGCCGCTGAAACCCATTTCTACGTGGTCTTGTATCGGCATCGTTGTTTGTTCTTCCAATGTGTTTGCGCGTTCATCCCAAAAGAATTTTTCTTCGTCACTAAACCGCGCATTGATTAGTCGCATAGAATGCCTTCCTGTGAGCCCTCCTTCGTAACCAAGACTGAGGACAGCAGAGTCTCCAAACGCAAAGGCTTGGATATGACAACTCGCGCATGCAATAGTATTGTTTAGTGACATGTTTTTGTCGTAGAATAAGACCCTTCCTAAGGTCGCCCCGAGGTCTGTGATGCTGTTGTTAACAGGTGTATTATCTTTTGAAATATACGGTGCTATTGTTTGAGAAGAGTAATTGAATGTATTATTCAAATCAACAGTAGCGGCTACTGCTAGTAATGCTCCAAGCGCCAAAAGTATATTGAATGATAATTTTTTCATAGCGTTATTATTTAGTATTTAAAATTGTTTTTTGTTACGTGGAGGGTGTGGTATAAAGGTTTCGAGTTCCATAATTAAGGCTTCGAACGATTGTTTTTGTTCATCGGTGCAAAGGTCATAAATTGACTGAAGGTGGTTCAGTTGTAATAGGTCCATTTGTATCAATGCGTTTCCTAATTCAGACACTAGCTCCTCTTTTAGAGCGAATAAGTCCTTATCCACTAAAGTCATCATCAACTCTTTTTTTAATTGAACGATACGTTCGTGTTGCTCCCCCATTGCTTTTCTGTGAGCAGGTATGAGCGCTTCAAAAGATGTTTTTTGTTCATCACTCAAATTGAGAGTTGTTTCAATTAGTGCTTTCGGATTTCGCGGTGGTTTAGGAGGGCGGTTACAAAACATAAAAGCAATAACACTTATGTTTGAAAGTGCTAAAATGATAATGATGACATGTAGAGTTCGCTTATTGAGCATACCAATCTGTTGTTATGGATGAATATTCGATATAGCTATCATTTTCTGATTGTTTGTCTTTTGTGATGGCTACTAGATTTAAACTAAAAAATAAGGCAAATACGGCGAGCACAATTCCCCACTGAAGGCGCGGTTTTTCAAGTGCTTCAGCCTGTTCAAGAGCGGCTCGAATACGTGTCTTCATAAAAGGACTAGGTTCCGCTCGATTAAATTTTGTGATATGATCTATTGTATTTTTCATTGTTCTATTTCTTTAGACGTTCGTCGAATTAAAATCCCTCGTTTGCCAGAAATATTTCTATATTTTTTTTTGCGCGCTGAACCAAAGACTCGACGGCTTTTCGAGTAGTATTCATGATTTCGGCAACTTCTTCTTGTTTTTTTTCTTCCAATTTACTTAATATGAGTGCGGTGCGCTGCTTCAATGGAAGAGTATTGATAGCTTTAAAAATGCGTTCGGTGGCTTCTTGGTCTTCGATAGTTACTCCTGGATGATCAAAATGGCTAGGTTCATAGACTGAGTTGAGGTCAAGAAATCCTAGAAAGGGTTTCCGTTTTTTCTTTCTTAAAAAGTCTAAGGAGGTGTTGATGGTAACGCGGTAAAACCAAGTCGATAACTGAGCTTCTCCTCTAAATTTTTCAGGATTTTTGAAATATTTTACGAATACGTCTTGGGTGATATCTTCGGCAGAGGTTATGTTTTGACAATAATGAAGTGCCAGATTATAGACCAACAGCTTGTGCTCTTCGTAAACCGTATCGAAATCTTGTGGAGTTCCCTTCATTAATTTATTAGACGCATAGCAATGGTCAATCCCTCGAAGGAATGTTAAAATTCATAAAAATAAGACACTTTCACTTTAAAGACACCTCATGTTTTGAAAGTGAGCGTTGAATTTCTATTATTTTTGTGCCACCATTTAATACATGTGAATGAAAGTAATAGACCACATTAACACTTCGAAAGAAACACTTTTTTCGTTTGAAATTTTACCTCCTTTAAAAGGCAAGAGTATCCAGTCGATCTATGATGGGATTGATCCGTTGATGGAGTTCAAACCGAAATTCATTAATGTGACCTATCACCGAGAAGAATATGTATATAAGGAACGGGAGAAAGGACTCCTAGAGAAGGTGTCTATTCGTAAACGTCCTGGAACAGTAGGAATCTGCGCGGCCATAATGAACAAATATCATGTGGATGCAGTCCCTCATTTAATTTGTGGTGGATTTAGTAAAGAAGAAACGGAGAATGCCTTAATTGACTTACAGTTTTTGGGTATAGATAATTTATTGGCCCTGAGAGGCGATCCCATTAAAACAGAAGTATCTTTTACACCTCACCCGAAAGGACATCGCTATGCTGTTGAACTGATCGAGCAGATTGACGCTATGAATAAAGGTGAATATACCTTGGATGACATCAAACTAGAGCCAACCAATTTCTGTATTGGAACAGCGGGTTACCCAGAAAAGCATTTTGAGGCGATGAACATGCAAACAGATCTTTTCTACCTTAAACAAAAGGTAGACGCTGGTGCGGATTACATTGTTACTCAAATGTTTTTTGACAATAAAAAGTATTTTGAGTTTGTTGAAGCTTGTAGAAGTGTTGGAATTACTGTACCAATCATTCCAGGATTGAAGCCCATCAAGAATTTAAAGCATATTAGCTTCCTACCGAAGTTCTTTAACATCGACTTGCCTGATGATCTTTCGAATGAACTGTTAAAATGTAAGACAGATATGGACGTCCGTAATCTTGGTGTAGAATGGGGTATACAACAATCTAAAGAATTGAAACAAGCTGGTGTACCATGCATTCATTATTATACGATGTCCAACTCAAAAGAGGTGAAAGAAATTGCTTCTGCCATTTTTTAATAGGGGATTTGGTGTAAAAACTGTAATATTGGCAATATGAAAATTACGTATTTATATATTCTTATTTCATTCTTTTCATTTAACACCCTTGCTCAAGGGGATTCTAAAGATTTCAAACTGTCCAACGTCATTGTAGTGGCACAGCAAGATAAACCAGAAGATCGGTATTCGTTGGAAATTAACGTGCTTCAACTATTGGCATCGCGTGGGATAAACACAAAGGCGTCATTGAACATAGTGAAGCAAGGTGGTTCACCGCTTATTCTTTCGGAAGACAGCATTCAAAAACAGGTGCTCAACGAAGGGTTTGATACGTACATGTTGATTTCAGTTCGAGGATACGATAAAAAGTTTAAGCCTTCTGCGAATGTATTGCCGTTGGAAGATGAGTTAAATGCAGGTCACCTTTTTCCATTGTACCGAGAGGAAGTGACGTCTGTTACGTTTTCTGTGACCTTCTACAGAAACAATGTCCCTGTGCACTACGAACTTATTAAAACAGGAAACGTAGGCTCACGGGAAGCAGTTTTGAAAAAGTTCATTAAAAAATTGGATAAAAAATTACAGAAGAGTTGGTTGTAAGCGAATGTGGTTTATTCGTTGACTACATAGATAAATTTGAGATCTTTTTCTGTTCCTTCCCTTGTCCATAGGTCTGGATTGCTTAAGTCAAAAAGCTGACCCTCTCTTATCATTTCAATATTCCAATTCAGATCTTCAATCTTAGGTTGTGATAGTTGCTTGTAAACGCAAGCAAAAACAACTACGTTTTCTCCTGGTTCTATTGTGTACGACTCTTTTTGATCGCAACATCCGGTAATAATTTCGATAGGTTCTCTAAAGTTGTTGTTTATCCGCTTTTCGTGATTATATCCTTTGATACAAGATGTTAAAATGACTAGGCTTACAATTAGAAGTGCGTGACTGTATTTTGTCATTGGTATAATTTAGTGAAAAACAGTTTATACATTTCATAACGTTAGTATTACCTTAAAGGTTGGAATGAAGATGTATTGTATTCATTCTTAATGATAGATTTCTGAGAGAGTTTCTTCTAAAAGAGTATGCTTAAAAGCGAATCCTGAGTCGAGTAGTTTCGAATTATCGGCTTGAAGTCCGTCCAAAACAACGCTTGACATTTCACCAAGTAAAAGATACATCACAAATGATGGAACATTTGGAAGCCACAAAGGTTTATGTAATTTTTTCGCTAAGGCTTTAGTAAATTCTTTATTTGTAACACTTCCTGCCAATGCGTTGTAAGCTCCATCTAATTCTTTTTCAATGGCATGCACGTATACCTCCACCATATCTTTCATGCTGATCCAGGGCATCCATTGTGTTCCTGATCCAAGCGGCGCTCCTACGTAATTATTGATAGTTTTTGCAATTGCAGGAACAGCACCTCCTTCTTTAGCAAGGACAACAGAAGTTCTAATCTTTGCTACTTTTACGCGAACAGCAAACCTATCCGCTGCAGACTCCCATTTTTTAACCACCTGTGACAAGAAATCATCTCCAAAAGGGTCAGTTTCTTTATGTTTTTTATTATAGTGATCGTATCCATAACAATTGATTCCAGACGCAGTGATATAATGCGATAAATGGGGCAGACTATCCAATTGAGAAGCTAGGTAATGAGTAGTGTCAACGCGTGAGTCAATCAATGCTTGTTTCCGTTTGTTTGTCCAGCGTTTATCGGCAATTCCTTCTCCAACTAGGTTTATTAGTACTTCTACATTTTCTAAGGCAGCAAGATCAATTCGTTTATCTTTTGGATTCCATTCAAAGATATTTTTTTCTAGGTCTGCTTTTCTTGATAGAACACGCACATGATGTCCCAACTCTGTCAGGCGTTTAACGAGCGCGCGTCCAATAAGACCGGTACCTCCAGCAATGAGTATTGTTTTTTGCGTTGACATTATCTTTTTAGTCTTAACAGCTGAGTCGGGAATTGGTTTGAGAAGATTATTCAAAAAATATGCGCCCATTTAACCATTCCGGGTCCAAAGTTGCGCCAATTCTCTTGTAGAAATTGATTGCGGGCTCGTTCCATTCAAGCACTTGCCAGTCCATGCGTTTTACTCCTAGTCGATGTGCTTCCTTCAAGAGTTCCTCAAAAAGTAATTTACCTGCTCCTAACCTCCTGTACTGAGGCTGTACGTATAAATCTTCCAAATACAGACAACGTCCCTTCCAAGTGGAGTAGGAGATATAGTAGAGTGCAATACCTATAATGTTGTTATCGTGCACATATACAAAGCAATCACAAATCTTATCGTTGAATAAGTCAACTGCTAATTTTTCTGCAGTATTGATTACGGCATCAGGTTCTCGCTCATATTCAGCAAGTTCTTTAATAAGTCCAAGAATGGCCGTTTCATCTCCGCGAACCGCTTTTCGGATATAGTCGTTCTCTTGCATGTAGTAAAGATAATGAAATCAATTCAAAAGCACCGAAATGGTGTTCGCGGAGCCCTTGATTATAATCCACCTAGGTTAAAGCGTAAACGTACACCCGCTGCAGTGTTCCCTGTTGGATAAGAGGTAGCTACTTTAGGATCAGTCATCATTTGATCATAGTACAGTGATATCGTTAAGTTCTTGTTGAACATATAATCGGCACTCGAGCGAATAGAGAGTACTCGTTGTCCAGCTGTAGCTTGGTTCGTGTTTTCCACAATCTTTCGTATGACTGTCAAGTTATCTCGGATGGATAAGTCAAACCGAACATTTAAATCAGATGGCTTCAATTTTTGGCCTCGGACCTTAAAGGGCATTTTTACATTCGAGAATTTATACCCTGTACCTACTACGATTTCCGAACCAATCATTTCAGTGACTTGATTATTGGCTAAGGATAATGAGGCGTTACGCTCTTTGTTCCATTCAAACTTTGTCAATAAGCCGTTGTTTTTGATTTTCCAGGTTGCGTCAAATCCAATTAATGGGGAAAACCGTTCTGAAATAGTTATGTTCTGGACTTGTTGAGTAGGAATGAAGTTATTATTTAAATCGCGTGCTGTTAAGTGTCCGTTTTCGTCTTCCACAGCATTAAGATTGGTTTGCATTCCTGAAACGGTAACTGTAGAGGTATATCCGTGGCGTAGGGTAAAGTTTTGAACGAACTTCTCCATGCTTTTGAATTTAGACAATCCATTGTAGGATATTTGCCAGTTGGGTAAAGGAATGTTCCGAAGTGGATTAATACTTTTCCCATCTACTGGTTTCCCTGAGAATGTAGTAAGGAAAGCACCAATGATAACATCTTGTTGTGTTGGACTATACCCTGAGTAATATCCTCCCGAATCCACAAAGCTATAGGAGTTTCCTGTTCCAAGGAACTGTGATACATCCAAGCGAGCATTTCGAAGTCTATCGAAGGATTGAGAACGATAATCCTTACTCAAATTCTCAAAGGCAGATTGCAGGGAAATAGTAGTATAGGTAACATTCGTTGTTACGAATCTACTTTGTTGCTGAAAGTCTTGTAGGGAGTCATTGAAGCGATAAAACTCTGAACTATTGTTGGTAAAATTTCGTGTTAGGGTAAGGTCTATTTTTAAGTCTTTCAATGGCTCTAAGCCAGCACGTACACCTATGTTCTGTGAGTGCATGATGGTATGTTGAGTATTGAGTAAACTCGTGTCAACGATCCAATTCCTATCTGCTGCATAAGGCGCATATTCGAATCCTGTTTCGCGTCCAAATAGGTCACGTTGTTGTTGTCCAAATGCGAAACCTCGCATGTTTGCATCTTGGAAGGAAGCCCCTTGCATTCCAAAAAGACGCGCTTCTTGGTTAAAACCTGGGAGGAGCATTCCGTCGTTCATGGTGTAGTTAAAAGAAACGTTTCTCAACGACATTAAGAGGCGTCCAGCGAATCCAGTAACTGGGTGGTAGGGCTTACCGAATTTATCTTCAAGTTCTTTCTTGCGTTCGTCCTTCTCCGCTTCGTTTTCATTTTGTTTTTCAAGACGCGGCTCTTTTTTCTCCAGCTTCTTTTCAATTTTTGCAACTAGTTTCTCGTGTTCAATTAATTCCTCCGGAGATAATTTATCGGTTTTAACTTTCTCTAAGAGGGCTTGTTCTTTTTTCAACTCCGCTACATCTCGTGAAAGCTTGTTGTCTTTACCGCCAATTGAACGACCGCGCCCTCTTGCGCTTCCGCCCACGCTTCTTCTAGTACTTCGGCCTCCTTTTCCATCATTGATAATGCTTTGTAGAAGTTCCGATTTACGGTATAGATTCACCATATTGAACTGGGTCGTGAAATTCACATTTCGACTGTTTTGTATATTGTTACCGAAGGCTTCCATACCTAGGTTTGGACGATTCCACTCATAGGCTCCTGAGTAACGTATATTTGAGTTAATCCAATCTAGCGCAGGAATTTTATTGAATGGTAACGTGTAGGCCACATTGTATTGTTGATCAAAGCGCATGGCACGCCCCAATGTGCTCAACTGAGAGCGCACAGAATCTTGGAATTCTCTGTAAGAATTGGGGTTGTCGCGTCGATTTACTTCTCCATCATTTTCATCGAATATGGATGCGTTGTTCGATGTAAAATCAAATTTTAAGTTACGGGTGATGTCGTATTTAACGTTGTATCGACGATTCCAAGTAAAGTTTTTCAGGTAAATCGGTTGGAATTCAAAATTGGTGTTCGGGATATTATTTTTAATCTGACGCTCATTGTAAGTACGCATCAAGTTGTTTTGCATACTTAAACTCTTAGGCCCCAGATATAAGTTCGCATCTTTTACCAAATCCCACCACTTCGATTTTTTCATAAATTTCACATTCTTAAATGGCTCGAAGAGTTTTGGGCTTCCAGTGTAGTTATAGTTTAAACCACCTTTCCAAATCTTCGTTCTGTCGTAGTTAGTTCTGAAATCCCGGAGCAAATCCTCGCTATAGCTATAGTTCAGGGCAAAGTTCGAAATACTCCAAATTTTAGCTGGTTTACCAGCTCCTCGTTCTTTGCGAACATTATTGAAGTTGAACGAACGCCGTTCATTAAAATCTTGTCCATCTTGGGCTCTTCTTCTTCGCTCAACCAAATCATAATCGGTGAGTTTCACATCCGGGTTATATGGGTCGAACATTGGATTAATAACCCCAACAGAATAGGTATATAGGAACGGTGCTGAAATTCCCACTTTTTTACCTAAGAGTTGCCCTAATTGTGCGTTGGCAGACACGTCAAATGTCATCCGAGTATCTCGCTGGCGCTCGGCAACACGACTGTCAACACTTCCCCAGTTGGTTCCGCTATATGTTCCAGCTAATTGAACATTGGCGAAGTCCGCGACCTGAACTTGAGCTCGCGCTAACGCTGCTGAACCACCTTCATTTTGGAAGTCTGTTAAGCGAAGTTCATTGACCCATACTTGTCCACATTTAGGTAAGCCATCGTCCGGCTGCCAAGGATGCCCCCCATTTTGGGCCGGATTACGAATTCCAATCATCACTGTTTTGACGTCCACTAAGTTCGGGTTACCTTTTACTTTGATCAGACGCTTGGGGTGAACAACCGTGTTGTCTATATCAGAAGTTCCTTTTTGATGATTTACTTCTTTGATGTATTCAATATTATATTGTACGTTTGAGCCAGGACTATCTGCAAAGTTATTTCGTTCTTTTTTAACTGCTAGAAGCTCATCGAATACAATCCTTAAATTATTTTCTTCCGGCCATATATCTTTATCTGAAGAGGCTCCCCATTGGGTCACTTTCAGCGGCACTTCATATTCGTAATAGTTTTCCCTAAAGTCGGTACCTAAGCGCACAAAAACAGTAATATCATTATCAAAAAGCGGGTCGGTGGGTTCTATTTCTTCGGCGTGGATGAACATTTCAAGATTCTTGTACATGATCATATCCATTCCGATATTACGTGTTGCTGCACGCGCATCCCCGTCTCTTAGGTTACACACTTCAAGCGTCATTGCTTGTTCGTTCAACTGACGTTGAAACGCCTGTGATGGATCTACTTCTCTCAAAATACCTGGAGGGATGACATAATTAATCGGCTGACGTTGGTCGTGCTCTTCCACGTTGACAGCACCAATGTTGAAATCCGTTAAGTCTGGATCAATTTGCACTCCATCGGTTGGTGCTTCTAGGCTCTCTAAGAAACGTCTCCATTCTCCTCGAATAAGTTCTAATTTGGCGAAACGAAGAGTAGTTTGTTGGTTGAAAGACTTTAAGAACATTCGCATAAAACGTATTGATCTGAAATCTGTGATACCGTTAACCGCTTTGTCGGGGTTACGAATCGGAATTCTAAACTGATACCAGCGGAAGTTTTTCGTTCCTTTCGAATAATCACGTGAATTAATGATGTAGTTTTTACCTACCACTAGGTCACTTTGACGCAAGGAAATTTGGTATTGAAAATAGCTTTCCGATTCACTCAAGTTGTTGTCTTGATTGATATCTTCCATGTCAGGCATATTTGTCGCCTGAGTAGGATATCCCTCAGCGTTTAGTTGACTCGACATTTCAGGAGTTGGAGAGTTTCCTTCATGACCGTTCCAGTATTTGTATCGTTCGATGATATTACGTTGCTGAGTATCATAATCATCACCACGGTAATAGTGGTAATTATCTTTTGAGATATCGGCAAGAATTTCTTGTTTAGCAGTAGCAGAAAGAACGGGGTTTGTGTTAATCCAGTTCACAAAGTTATCATATCCGCTGCGTTCTTCTAAGTCATTATAACCATCTAAACCAACGTCTTGTGTTGAACGTGAGTTAGGGTCGTTATCAAAAGCGTTCACCACAACCTGTTGAGTAGAGACTTTCCCCCAACTTGTATAATCAATGTTTTGAAGATCTGTTTGGTCAATCGGTAAACCATTTTCAAATGCCTTTCGCGAATCTGGCAGGATATCTTCAGATAGATTTCCAAGATTAAAGTATAGGTCACCGCCTGAATTAGTTCCGTTTGGATCTTGATCTTCATTAAATGGATCTAACATCCAGAATTGAATGTATTCCACATTGGTTAATTCAAAATCAGTTGTGGTTAAGGAACGCATGATCCCGGCCCATCGTTCTTCTGCGTCAATAAAGTTACCATCTGCGTCGTATGTATTGGTGGTATCGTAGTTATACATTCCCCGTTCATTCGGATAATACGTCATATTTAGTACAGGTATATTCGTTATTGTACCTAAAGCTGGATTTAAGTTGGGGAACAGGTCAGTTTGATTCACTAATGCAATATTTACGTCTTCCGTTAGCGCGGGGTCATTACCAATATGATCCGGGGTCAAAGCGTTATTCATGAAGAATAACGGGTCGAGGGTATACCACGATAAATGTGAGCGTTTAAATCCTGCGCGCCAGTCATTTTTCAACGCGGCTTCAGGGAATAAGTCGTCTTGTCCTTTTGGAATAGAGGCTAAGCGCCACGCCACAAAATTTCTTAAGTCGATGGTAGATTGAGAACCTTCAAAGTCGTCTACATATGAAATTCCTTGTCTTGAAATAGCACGTGGAGCTCCAGGGATAAGGTGTGCTACTTCGGCATTCAACGTTAAAGAAGACATTTGCTTTGTTGATATAGTAGGGATGATGTTGATCAACTTTGTTAAGAACGGCAAATCTGTTCGATAGGAGAGGTCCATGCCAATAATATTGTTGCGGAAAGGTTCATCTCCGATGTCGACTTTTTGTGTAATTGGGCGCTCCATCATGCGCATCCACGTCGCCCCTAAATTGAAATCAGGATTAAACATATAGTTTAAATGTGTACCAATGAGGGATTTATTTTGGAACCCAAAAACAGAGTTACTTTCAATTGAGATTTTAATGTCTTGATTGGACTCTAGGACGGCAGAATTCAAGATTTTTACACGCCCCAAGTTGTAGTCTACCGTAAAGTCCGAGCCTTCTGTGAGGCGAATACCTCCTGCAGTTACCACAACCGAACCTTCAGGTACGTTCAAGGCATTTAATGGAATATCTGAACTGATCGATGATTTGTACTGACCGTTGAAATAAAAACGATTTTTCTGCGGTTGTTGTTGAGCAGCAATCTTTGTGGAATCATACAGTTCTTGGTACGCCACGTTGTTGATGATTAGCGGATTTAAACCAACTGCTTCAAATTCTTTTCTTAAGGTCGTTCCAAAAGGTTCAATAGTGCTAAAATAAATACGACCATTCCGTGTGTTGATAGTACCACCGTTGGTTGCTTTATTGCCGTCATATGTGATGGGTTTATAATCGAAAACACCATCCATTTGAGGTCGATTATTTTGGTTGAGTCGATCCATTCCAACTACTTCGATGACTTGCTTGTTATCCATACCAGGGTACGGTAAGAAATTAACCAATAAGCTATTATCGGGGTTGTTATACAGAATATCCAAACGGAAGCCGTCTTGATCCACTTGATAAGCACCAATGGAGTATACGTTCTTCATCATCAAATCCCATAATTTATTTTTAGGATTGGTGATGGTAGGCTTCAATAATTTTAAGAACAAGGCATCTTGGCCAATGATACCATCTGTAGAGAACTCACCTACCTGGTAAGTTCTCCCTGAGTACGTATATTCGTATGCAACCGCTAATACCTCATCATTGTTCAATGGGAGATTCACAGAAATGTATCCCAATTGGGCGTTATAGGTAAATTCTTGGTCAGTCAGTCTACGTGCATTTTCTAATTTTTCATATTCCAAGGCTTGGCGAAATGGACCAGGTTGAGAAACGGTTGATTCTAGCGCAACAACTGCATTATTAAATCCACGAATGGTAGGGTTGTTTGTAATGAATTGATACAATCCATTCGCATTATTATCCGGAAGGGGATTTGAGGAAGTACTACCAGGATTTCCAGACCAGTTATCCGGATTTACTTCTCCTAAATCGGTAAATGCGATGACGTTTCTGGTATCTTCCACTCGATTCGTCATGTTGGTTAACCATACTTCAATTCGAGTGATATCAACTAACGAATTAATAATAGGGACAGTCGCCATGGCACCGTCATAACTTTCTCGGTGGTGATAATTAAGGAAATAGTGACGGTTGGCTTCATATTCGTCCGCCTTGAGCTCGAATTCTTGGACCTGGGCTCCACCGTTGATATTAATCTCTTGTTTTCTTCCTCTCGAGGTAGAGGCAATTGCATCCACAGTCAATCGACCAAATCGCATTCGAGTTTTAAGTCCAAATAAAGTTTGGGAGCCTTCGATTAATGAGGTGTTAAGAGGCATGGCCACGTTCCCTGCTTCAATTTTTTGAAGAATTTGATCTTCTTTACCCGTCCATTCAAGTTTAGTGATATTATCAAAATCGAAAGCTGCTTCTGTGTTGTAAGAGGTTCCAATTTTCATTTTATCTCCAATTTGCCCTACCAAGTTCAATTGAATCTTTTGTTGAAAATCGAATCTTGTAATTCGGCGTTGATTTTCGGGCAGCATAGGATTTTCATAGCGCGCGGTATTCACCCCCATAGAAATTTCGATAGCTCCCTCCGGACGAATGCTGATTTCATCACTACCGAAAATATTGGCAAATCCTGGGTTATCAATTTTGATTGGAGGAATGAGTGGCTGGCCTTCTTCTGTTTGCGTATCGATTTTCTCTTTCCAATATTCCTTCATTTGATTTTGACGCTCGTACTCAATGTATTCTTCCAGCGTCATCATGGAAGGGTTTCGGAAGTTCAATTCGTTCCCTATCGTTTCTTTGAAAATATATTTTCCAGTTTTAGGGTCGTAAACAATGGTGCGCTTCACACTATTGGGATCTCCGAGGTCAAAACTTTGTGGATTATTTGAAGTAGGGTCATTCGTATTCGTAATCGGAAAAGGTAAATTAGTGCTGTCTGGTTCATTTTGAGAAAAAACGAATAGAGACGACAAACTCACGCTAAGCATGAGTGCGAAATGAAGTAATATTGTATTTAACTTTCTAATTATCAAATCGTAACAATTATAAAACTTTTAGTGCGTCCTTGATAAGCAATTCAACGGTAGCTTGGTCATTGAAGATTCTATTCAACGCCTTTTCAGCTGCTTTTTTATCGAATCCTAAGGACACTAACGCAGTTAACGCATCAAAACGAATAGTATTGTTTGATATTGTGCCGGAATCGTCTGACAATCCAAATTTTAACATTTTGTCTTTCAAATCGACGATTACCCGTTGCGCCGTTTTAAGTCCAATTCCCTTTACACTTTGAATGGTAGAAACATCTTCTGAGCCGATAGCGTTTGCTACTTCTGAAGGGGTTAAGGAAGACAACATTAGGATTGCTGTGTTGGGCCCTATCCCTGATACAGAGATTAACAGATTGAACATGTCTCGTTCTACTTTATCTGCAAATCCATATAAGAGTTGTGCATCTTCCCGAACGATAAATTGTGTGTAAATCTTTATGGCTTCATTAGAAGGTAGTTGAGAGAAGGTGTGCAAAGAAATTTTGACCAAATAGCCAATTCCACCGCATTCAATCACCACCTCTGTTGGACTTTTCTCAATCAATCTTCCGTTTAAATGTGCTATCATCTCTATTTATTTTGAGCGTCAACTGCTGCAATTTTCACCATATTTACAATTTCACGAACGCTTGCGCCTAGTTGTAATACATGAATGGATTTACGCATACCTACAAGCACAGGCCCAATTGCTTCTGCATCGGTCATTTCCTGCAATAATTTATAAGCAATGTTTCCAGCAGAAAGATTTGGGAAAATCAACGTGTTGACTTCTTTGTTTGCTAGATCAGAAAACGAGAATTTATCCATCATTAATTCATTATTCAATGCAAAGTTTGCTTGAACTTCTCCGTCCACGGTTAATGTGGGGTATTTCTCGTGGATGATTTCCACTGCACGACTCATTTTATCAGCATCTCTACCTGGAGAGGAGCCGAAGTTTGAGTATGAAAGCAACGCAATTTTAGGAGTCACTTTAAACTTGCGAATAGTTTTTGCTACGTTATTCGTTATTTCAGCAATTTCTTCTGCTGTTGGGTCAAAGTTAACCGTAGTGTCTGCCAAGAAAAGAGGTCCTCTTTTTGTTATTAAGATGTACACTCCAGCAACGCGATCTACCCCTTTCTCAGTTCCGATTACTTGCATAGCTGGACGCAATACGTCGCGGTAGTTTCGTGTAGCACCGGATATCATTGCGTCTGCGTCCCCCATATGCACCATCATAGCGCCAAAATAGTTGCGTTCACGCATGATTTTAAGTGCTTCGTATTCTGTAAACCCTTTTCGATTGCGCATTTCGAAAAACGCTTCTCCGTATTTTTTTCTGCGTTTTAGTTCTGCATCACTTTTAGGATCAATGATTTCTACTTCCGGAAATTCCATGCTGAATTCTTCGATCATTTCAAGGACACGCTCTTTTCTTCCGAGCAAAATAGGCAACGCCACTCCTTCTTCGTAGGCTGTTTGTGCGGCTTTCAAAATCTTGTAGTTGTCTGCTTCAGCAAATACAACCCGTTTTGGATTACGTTCAGCTTTTTCAGTAAGTGTGCGAACTAGCTTATTGTCTAATCCGAGTCTTTTCTTCAGTTCAGCTTCGTACTTATCCCAATCTTGGATTGGGTTTTTAGCTACTCCAGAGTCCATAGCTGCTTTTGCCACGGCAGGAGCAACATAATAGATTAATCGAGGGTCCAATGGTTTTGGAATAATTTGTTCCTTACCAAAGGAAATATTTTTTTCACCGTATGCTTCACTTACTTCATCCGGCACAGATTCTTTTGCGAGCGCAGCGATAGCATGAACCGCAGCTAATTTCATTTCCTCATTAATAGTTGTAGCTCGAACGTCCAATGCTCCTCTGAAAATATATGGAAAACCGAGAACGTTATTTACCTGATTAGGATGGTCTGAACGTCCTGTTGCCATGATTAAATCTTTTCGAGTACTCATGGCATCTTTGTAAGTGATTTCCGGATCGGGGTTGGCCAATGCAAAAACGATTGGGTTTTTTGCCATCGATTTCACCATTTCTTTAGACATTAATCCACCTCGAGAAAGTCCTAAGAAGACATCTGCACCTGTGATTGCATCTTCCAACTCAATACTTTTTTCATGCACGGCGAAGAGGGCCTTGTTTCCTTCTAATTCTTTACGTTCTTTACATAAGAGTCCTTTGCTATCAAACATAAACATGTTCTCAGGTTTAGCGCCTAAGGAACGGTATAGCTTTCCACACGACATAGCTGATGCCCCTGCTCCGGAAATAACGATTTTCACCTCATCAATTTTTTTGTTGGTAAGCTCTAAAGCATTGAGCAGGGCAGCAGAAGATATTATTGCAGTACCATGCTGGTCATCATGCATGATTGGTATATCGAGTTCCTTCTTAAGGCGTTCCTCAATTTCAAAAGCTTCAGGCGCTTTGATGTCTTCTAGGTTGATTCCACCAAAAGTTGGCGCAATTGCTTTCACGGTTTGTATAAATAACTCAGGGTCACCAGCATCAACCTCAATATCAAACACATCAATATCTGCGAATATTTTAAAAAGCAATCCTTTTCCTTCCATTACAGGTTTTGACGCAAGCGGGCCGATATCGCCCAAGCCTAATACAGCAGTGCCGTTAGAAATTACCGCTACGAGGTTCGCTTTGCTCGTATATTTATAAGCATCATCAGGGTTTTCAGCAATTTTTAAACAAGGCTCTGCAACGCCAGGAGAATATGCGAGGGATAAGTCTCGTTGTGAGCTATAGGGTTTGGTTGGGATAACTTCAATTTTGCCCGGCTTACCTTGTGAGTGATAGTCGAGTGCATCTTGTTTTCTAATTTTAGCCATAGCTTTTTGTTGTCTAATTTGAGGCGATAAAAGTAATAAAATCAACTACAAGAACATAGAGTAATTGGTAATTTATGCAAAGGATTCACTGGTTTTACCGCGTGCGAATTTATTCCACAAAAAAAAGCGATTGTTCTGCAATCGCTTTTCAATAAAGTATTAAAAAAATTAGTCTTTAATTACTAGCTTTCTGGAAGGAAGAACCTCTCCGTTCGGAAGTTTTACAGTATACAAATACACCCCTCTAGATAAAGCACTTAATTGGATCGTTTCATGTTCTGATTTCAACTTTGCTTTTAGAACTGATTTTCCTAAAACATTGATGATTTCAACTGAGCTTCCTGCAGGAGCGTCATTGAACGTTACCTTTCCACTAGTAGGATTTGGAAACGCAAATACATTTAGGTTTTTATAATTTGTTGGGATGTTCAACGAGCAATCTTCTCCTCCAACCTTATACTTAATTCGAATAGTATCTAACACAAAACCGAATTCGTCAATTACAAAGTAATCATGGATTGCACAAAAAGCAGCACCTTCAGGAACGAATTGCGGCTTGAAAATCATTGATTCACCATCGACTAAGGTTGTTGAATTCGGGGTAGTGTATGATGGAGTGTCAGTCGCACTGTAACATAAATCATTATCACAAATCTGATCTTCGGCGCTGTTACCAATAACACGATCTCGTCTAAATCGAACAGTTATATTGGAACCACTAATATTTTTAACGCGCAAATCCACATAGATAGACACGTCCGAAACACCGCCTTCAACGACGTGTTCGGCCCCATTTAAAATTACCGCAGGATTGGAAACTTCATATATTTCTATCTGACTCATTGCGGTAAATGTGAAAGCAGCTGCGAAAAGAAATAGTAGTTTTTTCATGTGAAAGTGTTATAACAGTATTAGCAAATATATGAAACTTATTTCAAAAAAGCAACAAGCATACCAAACCAACAATAAAGATTATATCTTAGGATTTCAAGAATGCCCTCAATTCATATCAAAAACGATAATTCTTATTTTATTGGTTTTGCATATATTTGAAAGAAATTTATAAAATAAAAACCATGAAAAAACTTGTACTTAGTTTATCTCTACTTATAGGAGGTTCGACTTATGCTCAATTGCCTGATAATGGCATTCTAACTCAAAACATTGTTATTACCGATTTGGATGGAAATACTTATGATGTTTTCTCTATTTTAGACTCTGGTAAATCTGTTGTTCTTGACTTGTTTGCGGAATGGTGCGGGCCATGCTGGAATTATCACAATTATGCGGGAGGTAGTTTTAATCATCCAAATGGCGGAGCCTTAAAAGATTTGTATGCTCAGTACGGTCCAGCGGGAACAGACGAGTTAATGGTTATCGCCGTTGAAACTGATGCAAGTACAGCACAGTCGCTGCTTTATGGCGGAGCTGGGACTGGTGGATGGGATTGGGTAACCGGAACACCTTATCCAATGGCAGATCAAAATATTGGTGGCATTTTTAATCAAGGATATTATCCAACTATTGTACTGATTTGTCCAGATCGTTCTGTTACTGAAGTAGGTCAAGGTTCTGTAGCACAGCATTATGCAGCTTCTCAGACTTGTCCAGCGGCTCCAACAGGAACCAATGATGGTCGTTTGAACGCTTACTTAGGAGACATAGAATCTTGTGGGGATGTTGCAGTAGACGTATTGTTACAAAACTTTGGTTCTGCGAACTTAACAGCTGCTACAATCAAAGCGTACATCGGTGGAGTTGAAGTAGCTTCTACAAACTGGACTGGTAATCTTGCTCAATTTGAAGTTGATCAAGTAAGTGTAGGGACAATTTCTATCGCTCAAAATGAGACACTTGTTGTCGAAATTGATGGTACAGATGATGACGTTTCAAATAATTCGTTGAATGTTAACTTGAATTATACAAGCAACGATAACTACGGAGATGTTACTGTTACAATCAACTTAGATCAGTATCCAGAAGAAACTTCTTGGAACATTAAAAACGGTGCTGGAGTAACTATTGCTTCTGGTGGTCCTTACTCAAGTGCTCCTGCCTATTCTCAAATTCAAGAAACTGCATCAATTCCTACTACAGGATGTTTTTACTTTACAATGATCGACTCTTATGGTGATGGCTTGAACGGTTCTGCATGGGGAGGAAACGATGGAAATTATGAATTGCGTGATGAGCAAAATGCACTAATCGTGCAAGGCGGAGGTACTCAGCAGTGGGACGAAGCTAAGAAAGCATTTAAAATTGCCGGACTACTTTCAGTGAATGATATTGAAGACTTTACTCAGTCAATTACTGTGTTCCCTAATCCAACAGCTACCATAGCTACAATTAAGTTTGAAACATTAGATGTTGCTCAAACTACCGTGTCTATTGTTAATGCAGTCGGTCAAGTGGTTTACAATGTTGATTTAGGTGTTGTTTCTGGAACACAATCATTAGATATTGATGCTACGTCTTTAGAAAATGGATTGTACTTCGTTAACATTACTTCAAACGAAGTAACTGCTACGAAGAGATTTACAGTTGCACATTAAGCACATAAAATTGATAAGAGAGGCGAGTTATTTCGCCTCTCTTATTTTTTAGGCACATTATTGGTAGGTTCACCAAGAAAAACAAATTACTATGAAGAAATTAATTACAACAATTTGCTTAACAGCAATATTGGGATTGGCATTTGGTCAGGAAGAGAAAGAAATTTTTGATAAAAATGTTCCAGCCGTTGATTTAAAGGATGTGAACGGAAAAACATGGAATACTGGTGAAATCTCGAATGATGGTAAGCCAATTGTAATTTCATTTTGGGCGACTTGGTGCTCTCCTTGTAAAAAAGAGTTGAACACAATTCATGAAGACTACATTGATTGGGTGGATGAAACTGGTGTCAAATTGATAGCTGTGTCCATCGATGATGAGCGAACCAAAAGTAGAGTGGTGCCTTACGTTGATTCAAAAGGATGGGAGTATGATGTTTTACTAGATCCAAATGGAGAATTTAAACGTGCTATGGGAGTTAATAATGTACCACACACCTTCGTTATTGATGGTGCAGGCAAAATTGTTTATTCGCACAATAATTATGCTCCGGGTGATGAAATTAAATTGTACGAATTACTCCTTGAACTTTCATCCAATTAAACTTGCTGCGTGATGAGGATTTCTCTAGTAACAGTTGTTTTTTTTGGCTGTATTCAATTCTATTTTTCCCAAGGTTCCATTTCTGGAAACATTGAAACGATTTACCAATATTTAGTTACAGATACCTTGATTGGTGCAGATCAACCAGCGGAGAAATCGTTGGTAAACTCATATGCAAACATCAATTATCGAAACCAAGGCTTTAAAGCGGGGGTTCGTATGGAGGCATATATGCCACATATCTTAGGTTATCCTGACCGTTTTGATGGAGCAGGGTTGGGATATCGTTACTTCGGCTATGAGAATGAGCTGGTAGATGTTACTTTCGGCAATTTCTACGACCAGTTTGGATCAGGATTAATTTTTCGTTCGTATGAAGACAGAGCACTTGGACTAGACAATATGATGAATGGTTTCCGCGTTAAGTTGAAGCCATTTAAAGGCGTCGTACTTCGTGTAAATTATGGAAGACAGCGCTTTTCATTTTCCGAAGGCAGCAATATTTATAGTCCTGCATTAGTGAGAGCACTTGATGCAGAGTTCAACCTGAATGAGTGGTTTCCAAAAATGGAAGAGAAAAACGTACGATTATCTGTAGCGGGTTCTTTTGTTTCCAAATATCAAAAAGACAATAACCCAAAATTCATTTTACCGGAAAATACAGGTTCTTATGGCGGTCGCTTTGATTTTGGGTACAAAAAGTTTTTCCTAAATGCAGAATACGTTATTAAAGAACAAGATCCTTCTCAAGACAATGGATATATCTATAATTATGGAAAAGGGATTTTAATTAACGCAGGGTATTCACAAAAAGGATTCGGTGTTTTATTATCTGCAAAATCAATAGATAATATGAGTTTCCGCAGTGATCGTGATGCTGCATTACAAGATTTACAGATTGGTTTTATTCCACCATTAACAAAGACGCACACATATAACTTGGTAGCAACGCTGTATCCTTATGCTTCACAGCCTAACGGGGAAGTTGCTTTTCAAGGAGATATTTTTTACAAATTTAAAAGAGGTTCTTATTTGGGCGGGAAATATGGGACAGACTTAGCGCTTAACTATTCGACTGCCTATGCCCCTATTCAAAACACTTCTTCTATTCCTGCAGGGGATTCGTCACGTGTGATGTATAATTCAACTCTTTTTGATAAAAGCTCGTTAATCTATTGGAGAGACATTAATGTTACTGTAGAGAAGAAATTCACGAAGAACTTTAAAATGAAGTGGAATTATTTCAATTTGGTATTCAATAATGACATTATTAAACTTACGAGTGCCAATGGAAAGGTACAATCACATATAGCGGTGATAGAAGGAGAATATAAAATCAACAAAAAGCACTCTATTCGTGCCGAGCTCCAGGGGTTATGGACAGTAGACGATTATATCAATAATTTCGATCCAGATAGAGGGAATTGGGCTACTGCAGTAGTGGAATATACCGTTTCTCCGGATTGGTATTTTAGCCTTGTGTTTCAATCCAATTACGGAAATCCAGTGGAAGCAGATCGCATAAATTACCCGATTGCAATTATTGGAAAAATTTGGGGTGCTACACGATTACAATTAGCGTATGGAAGACAAAACGAAGGGTTATTTTGTGTAGGAGGGGTTTGTAGATTTGTACCTGCTTCAAATGGTCTCACAGTTTCATTCACACATAGTTTTTAAATTTTGTTTATGAAAGCAACGTTTTTAGTAAGTATCGTATTGGGCTTTTTAATGTTATCCACATTCACAAATTGTGATAAAGTTGAAAACCCTTATCCAGAACAATATGCTATTGATACAACCTTATACCCTGGTTTGTGGGCGGATTATTTAAGTAATGAATATCCTGTGTTTACTCAAAACACGAATACACTTCGCAACGCATTAATTGAAGATTATACCGGACATAAATGCAACAACTGTCCGAATGCAGCTATCATTGCGCACGATATTGAAGTAGCGAATCCTGGACGAGCGTTTGTCGCCTCGATTCATGCCGCCCCTTCTGCAACTGGAACATCTTCCTTCCAATCATTTGATCCAACAGCGAGTTCATTTTATACCGATCATACAAACCCAGAAGGACGCCAATATGGAATTGAATTTCAAAATGGATTTAATTTCTTTGCTAACCCCCAAGGAACTGTAAGTCGTAAAATTGTCGACAACAAGATGTTTGACTTATCTGGTACTTGGCAATCACGCACTGCCACTATTCTTGCAGATACTGATTTAAAAGTGAATCTTCAATCTGAAGTAAATTTCTACACGTCAACCAATGGTGGGTTTTTGCATGTTGAAGTTGAAAAGTTGACAGCAGACCCTATTACCATGAATGCAGTGGTATATGTGATTGAGAAATCCCTAATTGATTGGCAAGTAATGCCAAATAACAGCTATAATGAGTTCTACGAGCATGAGTCTAGACACATCGGATGCATTGACAACTTAGCAATGGGTCGCTCCGTGTTTTCTCAAGCGTCTTCTTCAGGGGAAAAAGTAATGTTAGATTATTCCTATAAAATTCCTGCAGGTTATACCAAAGAAGACCTCCATTTTTTGATTTACGTATACGATACTGAAACATATGAGGTTTTACAGGTAATTAAGCAAGAAATTCAATAGTGGTAGCACAAGGAATCAAGATATATTTAGTTAGATTTTATCTTATTTTATTAAGTATTGGAATTATTGTCTGCTCATATGCTCAGGATACTCTTTATATTAATAGAGATACAACTTCTATTGCATCGATTTCTTTTCAAAAAGCTGCATTTAATTTGGATACCAATTTTCAAAGAAGAAATGCAGTATTGGATTTTCCAGAAAACACACTGATTGAATTTGTGGTTGCCAATAATGATACAATTCCTCACGAGGTGATGTTGCCCGATGGTTCATCGCCGTTCCTACTGCAACCTAATGCCTATCAACTGGTTCAAATTTCTTCATTGCCATATGGTACGTTCGCTGTTCAGTCCCTGACTTCACAAGGAGCTTTTCTTGGTGCTGGGGCTATTTTAAGAGTAGGGATAACCGGAATTTCATTTACTTGGGATCTATGGGAGCAAGACCCAACATTAACCTATGATTTCGGAAATGGAACAATCACAGCGCTACCTGCGGTATACCGTCCTACTGTTTTTTCAATTAATGGAGGGGTTGACCCGATGGATATGATGTCTAGTGCAGTTATTACAGGAAGTGTTGGAGATACAATTACGATCTCGATTGTGAATAATGGAAATATGATTCAACCGATCCATTTTCATGGATACCACGTTGAATTGATGCAATCTACCCAGCAGCCCAGCCGTATCGGTTGGAAAAAGGATAGTTTCCCTGTATTTGTAAAAGAGGGAATGACCTTACAACTCATCCCGCATCAACCTGGAGAGTTTCCTGTACACAATCATAACCTTGTCGCGACCTTGTTTAATAATTCTTATCCTTCTGGGATGATCACAATGCTCATGATAATGCCATGAAAAGATTCTTCTTTTACATAATATTGGTGAGTTGCTTTCACGCGAATGGACAGGGAAGTTTGAAAGAGGTATTTCTTCAATCTAAAATGGATGGGGAGCTCACATTATTTGACGGCACTGAAATCGTTTTTTGGGGATATGGTATAGAGAATCAGACTACGGGAATGGCGAAAATCTCTTTACCTGGACCGACCTTGCGTTTTGACTTGGGAGATACAGCGCGTATACAATTGAGAAATACATCACCTGAAGCACATACGATTCATTGGCATGGACTCGATGTGGACCAAGCGAATGATGGAGTTGGTCACACTTCGAGTAACGTTATTCCGAATGCCCTTTTTACCTATGAGTTCGTTTGTTCAGAACCAGGAACGTATATGTATCATTGTCATGTTTTAACACCACTTCATTTAGCAATGGGAATGTATGGACTTGTCATTGTAGGTGGAGAGGCACCAGAGCAACTGTACGATAGCACAACTAAATATACCAAGGAGTTTTCTTTTTTATTCTCTGAAATGAATTTGAGTTGGAACACAAATCCACTGTCTCCAGGCCCATTCGCGCTTTATGAAGCAGATTATTTGATGGTCAACGGTATGTCAGATCAGGAGCTAGAATTTTCTGATAATACTGTTGTTGCTGGTGAGAATGATACTTTGGCCTTTCGAATGGCAAATATTGGATATGGAAGTGTTAGAGCGATTTTTCCACCTGAGTTGGAGGTATATGCAGTAGCCTCTGATGGTAGGAGGATAATCCCAATGGAAACTAATGAATTAGAGATTTTCCCTGGTGAACGTTTTGATTTGATAGCTAGCCCCTTACAGGCTTTTGAGGGTGTGATTACGGTGGATTACATTGATTTACGGAATAATAATTTATTAGGGTCAAATGACATTCCTGTTATTGTTACATCAACGGTTGGTTTAACAAATGAGACACTGTCAACATCGTCAGTATATCCTAACCCGTTTACTGAAAGTGTGCACATAGAATCAGAACAATATCCAGCAACTATCGATGTCCTCGACAATACGGGTAAATTGCTTAAACGTTTGACCGTAACGTCTGCTTCTGAAGTAGATCTTCATGATCTTGCAAAAGGTTTATACAGCCTAAGAATAGGAACCGATATTTTTAAAATATTCAAGCGTTGACCTTTAGGGTTTTGGTTTAATAATCTTAATTCAAATTTTTAACTTCCTTAACATCAGTTCTGAATTACATTAAGTATTTTTGTGTATTATGCATACATATAAAATTGGTGTTGTGGCTTTATTATCACTTTCTTTTCTTTCTAACAGTTGTCAAAAAGCAGTGAGTTTGTATGACAAGAGCGTTTATAGGACGTATGACAAAAAGGGTTTTCATGAAAAAGTGTTACAGCACGACGACCATACTATTCATTATTTTGATAATGAATTACAGAATAAACCAGTGATGTTATTCATTCATGGGTTTGGGGGTGATGGAAAGGTTACTTGGGAACGACAAGTCAAAAGATTCTCCAATGACTATCGCATTGTTGTTCCTGATTTATTATGGTTTGGAGAGAGTTATTCGAAATCTCCTCCCACCTTAACGTCACAAGTTTGTGCAATTCATTCATTGGTAGAGCAATTAAAATTGATGGAAGTTCATATGGTAGGCATTTCTTATGGAGGTTTTGTTGCTTTAGCGTATGGAAGTACTTTTGAACACCCCCTTAGTTCGCTTACAATTGTTGCATCTCCAGGGGATGTAATAGCGGATGAAGAGGTTGAGGAATTTTGCAGAAGGAACAATGTGAAAAGCGTCAAGGAAATTTTTGTTCCTAAAGATGCAAAGGATGTGAAACGGTTGTTTAAAATATCTATGGTTAATCCACCACCATTTCCAATGGTTGTTTATGAGGCCATCTTTGAAAAGTATTTTAGTCGATACCCTTCGGAGCAAGCTGAATTGTTGGATGATCTTCCTACTAATAAGAATAAGGTGGCCGATAACTTATCGATTCCAATATTGATACTATGGGGCGCCAAGGATACCATTTTTGATGTGAGTAATGCTTATAAACTTCAAGAGAAGTTAAATGCTCAGCTGGTAATCAATCAAAAAACGGGTCACACGTATCCAGGTGAGGAATCGGCACATTTCAATAAAGCACTTTTGGATTTTATCGAAACAAAGGCAACTGCTAATTCCAACTTGCCGAAGTAAGTACACGGAATTCAGGTTGTCCATTTCCTCCTGAAACTTCAAATGTGATGGAGATGGGTTTGAATTTATATTCTTTGGAATTATTAAGTAACTCCTCTAAAAACGGAGTCATTTTATCTACTTTAACTGCAGTAACGTAACGATCTCCTTCTTTTGGCTCCCCAAGTAATAAGAATATGGCATTTTCGGTTTGAATATAACTGATATAATGTGTCTTGAATCGTCCCTCTCCATTAATAATGTCCATGACCTCTTGTTCGTTGGAAATGTTTTCTGGTCGAATTTTATCCCAGCTTTCATGAATAATGTCGTCCGCATAATCGGAAGAACGAAAGCGAGCATCAACAGCCTCTCCATTTTCGAAAAAAACTTGTTTTTCATTGAATACCGCAAAATTAGAGTCTACCCAATCGTCATATCGTTTATGTATTGCGTATACTTCATTTTGGTCAAGGTAATAAATTCGTTCACCTTGTTCGGCGAAGTTTCCGTCAGAAAAATATTCGACAATTTTTACAGGCATTTTATCCGCATTCAAGTATATGTCAACCTCCTGAAATTTAGATTGGTCTCCGACTCTCTCTTCCCAGTGTAGGCTTTTAACTAACCCTAATGAGGAATTATTGAGCGTCTCAAACTCTTCCATTTTCTTTTGAGAAGCAGAAATAGTTTCCTCTTCAATCGAATCTTTGGAGGAAGGAGTTGTAGTTCCACCTTTGGTTTTCTGTTCGCAGGAAAACAAAGCAACAGTAATCATCAGCAATAGGCCAAGCGAAAGTCGATAAGATAGATTCATAATTTTTTTTTGGGGGGTAACATAATTTTCTGTTTCAGTAACAAAAAATCCCGACTTCAATTGAAATCGGGACTTTTTTATAGTCTTAATTATTTAAAGATAATTGTCATTTCTACACGTCGGTTAGCTTGTCGACCTTCCGGTGTATCGTTACTTTCCACAGGCATAGTCTGACCAAAATAGAGCACAGACAAACGTTCTGTAGCAATTCCTCGCTCTACCATAAAGTCGCGCACAGCCGCTGCACGTTGCTTGGATAAGATCAAGTTGCTTTGCGCTTTACCAACGTTGTCAGTATGTCCAGCAATTTGTAATCCCCACTCTGGTTTCTTCACTAAAACTTCAGCTAACTCATTCAAGGATTCAATCGACTCTGATTTAATCTTCGAACGACCTGTTTCAAATTCAAGGTTATCAAATGCTGTTTTCAAAATTTCTTGAACTTCGGCCTCAATTTCTGGACAACCTTCGTTCTCAACTGGCCCTGGAGTTTCAGGACACTTATCATCCTTATCCGGAACACCATCATTATCAGTGTCAGTATAAGGACATCCATCGTTTTTCACTGGACCAGGAATGTTAGGACATTTATCATCCTTATCCAATACACCATCACCATCCGTATCTGGCCATGGGCATCCATTGTTTTCTGTTGGGCCAGGAGTTTCAGGACATTCATCGAGGAAGTCTAGAACACCATCTCCATCGGTATCTGGACATCCGTCGAATTCAACTGGACCTGCAGCATCTGGGCATGCATCTTTATAATCTGGAATACCATCTCCATCTTTATCTGGACATCCGTTGAATTCTTCAGTTCCTGGCTCATTCGGACATTCGTCGTCTTTGTCAGGAATACCATCACCATCTGTGTCTGGACAACCACGGTATTCTTTTAATCCAGCCGTGTCCGGACACTCATCATCTTTGTCCGGTACTTTATCACCATCTTTATCTGGGCATCCATTAAATTCCTTTAAACCAGCTTCCAACGGACATAAATCGTCTGTATCTTGTATACCATCATCATCGGTGTCAGGACACCCTTTAAACGCCCAAACTCCTGGGATGTCAATACACTGATCTAATTTATCAGATACTTTGTCGTTATCTGTATCGTCAGGATGGCCATAAAGAACAGGTACTCTTAATCCAAAATAGAATCCAGCACCCCGCACTTTACCGCCGGGAAAAATCGTTTTCAAATCCGGTACTCCAATCGTCATTGGCCCTAATCGCGCACCCAAACCTATGCGCCCTCCGCTATAAGAATTATAAGATACCGGAATACCAAATCCGATGAATTTATGGTCAAAAGAAGGCGTAATCGAGTAGGTAGAAGGCATACGCACGTTTGTCGCATTTTCACTCGAGTTGACATTGACATAAGCCATCGCGTTGACGTAGAAATTTTTCCAAATGTGATAATCTACTTGTAGGCTTACGGCCGTCGGTAAGTTCATGAAAAATGTTTGCGAGGTATCTTCACCAGCCGTCCAACCAGCATCATTTTGAATTAAGCTATCCACAATATTTGTGAAGCTCCCAAGCCCATCAGTAGATTCAAAAACCCCTAAATCTAAGTTTGTTGTGTTTACGGAGAAGTCACGAGATTTACCCGCTTTTGTAAAGCGCATTCCTCCGACATCAAGCAATGAAGCACCCACGCGTAACTTATACTTCTCGGTATCTCTACGCCATAGGTTTTCTTCACCGTCCATGTCATATTTGGATTCTTTCCAATTTGGACGCCACTCGTATACAAAACCGATATCTCCTCCAATTCCAAGCTTGGAAGTCATTCTGTAAAATTCATTGAAACTAAACGGAGTTGGGTTCGCGCCCCCAATGTATTCATCAATGTTATCTGAATATCCGTAGTTGAAATTCCCAACAAGTGTGGTGGCTGTATCTTTATTTAAAAATTCAACATCTAAGTCACCGGCATAAAGATAATTCGCAGTAAGCCCTTGAAGCAACTTGATTCGACCACCCAATTTAAAGAAATGCTCATCTTTGTCCGCTAAGACTTGTGCATAATTGAATCCATATTCCGCCCAAGACATGTGTGTTTGAGAAAGTAGAGAACCATCTATGGATGTGTTCCATAATGGGCTATAATCTAATCCTTCTTCTGATATCCTACCAAGTTCAGGACTAATATCATCAATGTTAGAAATAAATCTAAATTTTGCCGAGAAACCTACAGCAATATCTCGACGAATGTGGAACATGAAGTTCATGATGTCAAACTGCATTCCTATATATACTCCTCTAGGTTTTGCATTTGGGCTATCGTAGTCAGTAACATCGAACACGTTATTTTCGTACAGCAACGAATCTTCCATCCACGTAGTGTCTCTTCGCAATGAATATAACCAACTGCGCTTTGGTAAGATGTCAGCGTCAAAATACTTGGCATTTTGCCATCCATCCACATTTAGACTAAACAAGTTAACATCTGCGGCAAAACGGCTATCTACAATAGAGGCGGGCTGCAAATCAGCGCCCATAATTCCAGAATAATTACTGTTAATTACGCCAATATAATTTTGAGCTCGGGCGAACTGCATGGCCAATATAAGCAAGGCACTTGAGAAGATTTTTTGAATCGTCAATTTCATAGGTATTGTTTTACGTAGAAGCGATTTTACACACTTTCGAACAAAAATAAACAATCTTGCTTTAAATCTAGAGGTTCTTGCCTAAGATAATTTTATGACATACTACACTGTTACTGATGATAGTATAGATACTGAGTTCATTGGTCGCGTTATCATAGGAGGCGGTTAGAAACGTACTCCCTTCTTTTGGAAACCCTTCAAGCAGCTCTCCAGCAGCGTTATAGCAATAGATATTATTCTTGAAATAATCTAACACCATCGTATACACACTTCCTTCAAGTTGAATCTGATGGACAGCAGCTACTTCATTAAATCCTAGTTCGATGGTTTGTGTCAATTGATGATTTTTTTCAAATAAAGAAAGCGTGTTTTTAAGCTTGACAGCGCTTCCAGTATTGCAGGGAACGAGTTGACCTTCAGCAAGGGGTTTCATTTCATGAGATGTCATCCGTTCAATTTTCACGGCACCGTTTTCCTGAATAAATCCTATGACCTCCCCATTCACCTTTTCAAATTGATTTGCAGTAGTTTTTCCTAATTTTTCGGTTTTCACAGGCTGCTCCAAATAAGTAAGTAATCTCTCGTTTTCAGTGTCAATACACCATCCGCGGAGATTGCCGTTTATATTTAACGCAAATGAAGTATGTTTCAGCGCATTTGGACTCGCTTGAACGATGTTTAATTCACTCCCCGTTGTATTGAGCATGGTGAGTTCTCCTTTGGTGTTTCCAACTAAAAATCGGGTTGTATTTTTCCAACGAAAGTAAGAAACACTTGCAGAAAAACGGTGGTCCCCAGTGTAGGGAAAGCTGCCAACGTAGTTTCCGTTTAAGTCGATTAGATAAACGGATTTATGAGTAGTAAAAAGGATTTGATGCTTATCATTTTCGAATATATCGATGGATTGCGGCAGGTCAATGAAGCTTGTATCTGCTTTGCCTGACCATATAATATTACCGCTGCTGCTGAGTAATGCATAATTCCCAGCTTCATCGTACGTAAACAAAGAATATCCTGTGCGTATGTGATCAATAATCGGTGTGAACCCCGCATAATTTCCTAACGTTCCATTCGTCCAATTTGAAGAGACTCCAGTAGATAATTGCTCACCCGGAGGAACTGTTGTAACAGCGAATTGAAGATCATTTTTAAAAGTAATACTCACTTTTAAATTCGGTTCAACCTTCCGGTAGTTGGTATAGGTGGGTAATCCAGAAAATAATTGTTTGTTTTTTTGTTGGTTGAGGCCCAAGGTCTCCCCCATCTGGTAGGCAATTTGAATCTTTTTTACGAGCTCTAAGGACTCTGTAAATAGCGTTTTATCCTCTATTTCAAATAGATAAAATCCTGCGTTAAAATTTTGAGGGAAGGTGGAGGTGAGTTGAATTCCTTTGAAATGCTTAATAGGTTCTTCCAGAATAATGCTATCCGCATTAGAGGCGTAATCCATTAGAATTAAACTTGGAGTTTGCTGAGCGCGATAGTCTGTTACTAAGACCTGTTTATGATTGAACTCTGCCGTGACAATACCTTTATCTAACCAAAGCGCAAGCGGTCCATTTGCTAGTGCAGAATCTTGTTCAAGTGCGTAAAACCGCTCCATAAACTCATACTTTTCTATAGTTTGTGGCAGAACTGTACTGAAATTAACGGCATCAGCAACAGACTTTCCATATTTTTTAGTTGGGATGGAAGATTTATATTGATAATAGCCACTATTGAGGGCATAAATATCTGTTCTACCTCCATTGTTTTCCAAAAGATTCCAGTAGTTTGCACTGGCTTTTTTATCACCATTTTTATAATTAAATAGAGGCTCGCTGGCAGGAACTATTTCAGTATTCACTGATATTACTGCATAGATACCATCGTATTGAACAGATGTGTTAGCGAGAGTGATGGAACCGGTCAATTTTTTGATCTCCCCTTTTTTCCAATACGAGTTTTTTTCCAAGAGGAGCACTCCCCTGGAAGCACTCAAGTAATAATTGATTTTACCAAGGTCTATGGCATCAATATTTTGGAGTTCTCGTGTAAAAGGATTTTCTTGGGTGAGGTGAATGAAACCTCCATATTGAAGCTCATTAATTTTTCGTACGAGCAAAACACCTTCGTCGGCAGAAGTAAAAATAAATTCTGGTGCATAGCGCGTTTTTGAATTCACTATTAAATCATAGCCGGAATATCCTGACAATAATATAGACAGAAGCACAATAATAGACAATATGATTCGCGCCATAACAGTTCAAATCTAATGAGAAAATGGCAGGTTTAGTTAAGCGATTTCTGTTTTTCTCAAACAATGAATTGTTTACTATTTTCGCTTTTTTATATTTTCCTCTTTATCATCAAAATTAATCCCTAGTTGTTCCGGGGGTAATAAGGTGAATGACTTTCTGTGAAAGGAGGTTACCCCAAATTTTCGAATGGCTTCGCGATGTTCTTTTGTCGGGTATCCCTTATTCTTTTTCCAATTGAATTCAGGATATTTGACGTGCACTTGTTCCATATATTCGTCACGATAGGTTTTCGCGAGCACAGACGCAGCTGCAATAGAAGCAAATCTACCATCTCCCTTAATCATACATACATGCGGAATAGAAGGGTACGGAGTGAACCGATTGCCGTCAATTAATAAGAGTGATGGCCGCGTTGTAAGCTGGTCTATAGCGCGATGCATTCCCAAAAAGCTGGCGTTTAATATATTGATGGCATCTATTTCATCTGGGTATACAAAACTCACTCCGTAGGCAATACTTTCCTCCTCAATAATAGGGCGTAACAGTTGTCGCTTTTTTTCTGAAAGCTGCTTTGAATCATTCAAATAAGAATGGTAAAAATTGGGAGGCAGAATTACAGCCGCCGCTACTACAGGGCCAGAAAGACATCCTCTTCCGGCCTCATCACAGCCTGCCTCAACCTGTTTTATATCGTAATACTGTGCTAAGCCCATAGCTACAATGTTAATAATTTTTGGAGTACGAGTTGGTAACGGCATGAAAATTGCCTAGATTTGACTAACAGCACAACTTAATTGTTGCTTTATGAGTCTAACAAAAAAACAAGAACGATGAAAAAGTTAGTAGTATTATTTGTAGTTGCAATAGTGGGGTTCACTTCATACGCGCAAACTGCTAAAGTTGAGGGTACTCCTGCAACTATGAAAGAAAATGTGCAGCAGGGTGTTTTCACATTTCAAATGCCATCTTCTGCTTCTAGTGACGAAATTAAGAGAACGACTTCTTACTATGTAGATTATTTCACGGTTGATTTTAATGCAGACACCAAGACTGCGAAAATTGAAATGATTGATAATTCTCCAGAAGGACGAAGAGTGGTAACACGATTTTTATTGTCTAATAAAGTAAGCATCATTGAATTTAACAGTGAAGAGTATAAAATCACTGAGTTTTATGACAACTTCATGAAGAATTAGTCAATCTAAATAAGTTATTAAAAAAGGGCTGCATCAAATCGATGCGGCCCTTCTTAGTCAGATCATTTTTTAGGACATAATACGCGCATAGACCGCAGTTCCCGGGAATTTTTCCATAATTTTCTTTATCAAGGCAGTTATCGGAATTGATAAGATTAATCCCGGAACCCCCCAAATGAATCCCCAAAGGGCTAACATAATCAAGACAGTTATCGTGTTGATTTGAAATGACTTACCCATCAAAATTGGTTCTAGTATTGCTCCAAAGAGCACTTGAACACCTGTGATGGATAAGACAAAGAAAAATAATGTTCCCGTATTGTCAATTTCTACTAATGCAAAAGCTGACAGGACAACAACTGAAATGACCGATCCAATCATTTGTATGAAGTTGATGGCAAAGGCAAATAGTCCCCAGAATATAGGAAAACTGACATCAAAGGCGTAACAGGCAATACTGAAACCGATTCCGGTGAATAAACTGAGTAAGAATTTAACAACGATAAATTTCAGTATGTCTTTTTCAACCTGAATGAATGTTTTGACCGAGGCGAATTGTTGTTTAAAGATTATGAGCTGCATGACCTTTTGCATATCCATCGATCCGGCCAATAAAAGGACCATGAAGAAAATAGTCATCAGGAGCATACTGATGAATTTTCGAGTGAAGTTTAAGGTGTCTCCTACATTCCCAAATAAATTGGCAGAAATTTGTTTATTGTTCATGATTGCACCAATATCCGATTGTCCTTCCTCCGGGTGGATTCCTGCTAAATTCATTACGGGTTCAATGATAACATGAAGTTTCTCATCAAATTTCTCTCTAAAATCAGCTCCGGCACTGGTCAATTCCTGTCCAGATAATGCGATGACTTCATAGGTAATTTTTAATCCTCCAATAATAATTGCAATCACAAGAAGGATTCCGAACACGTTGTGCACTCCTTTCTTGTTCAACCAACGCATAAGCGGCATAAAAAGTAATGCTCCAAAAATGGCAAACACCAATGGAATGAAAATTATTTTCAATAAATTTAATAGGTAAAGTGCGAAAGGCACCATTAATAAAATAAGCAACTTCTTAATTTGCTTTAATTCTTTTTCCATGTGGCATGCTATTTTGAATCGCTAATATTACTAAAATTTTGCGGGATTCAATACAGTTGAACTAAGAACAAATGTTAAATGAGAATTTAAGAATGAGGGTTCGCTTTTGAATAGAAATCATTGATTTCCTCGATATAGTTCAACACTTTCTCCCGCCCAAATTTTGATTCGCTGGAAGTAAGAAACACAGGAGGAAGTGCTTCCCAAGTTTTCAGCATTTCTTTTTTGTATTGAGCAATGTTCTTCTGAAGAGCAGAACTAGACAGCTTATCTATTTTTGTGAACACCATTGAAAAAGCGATTTGGTTGTGTCCACACCAATTCATGAATTCTAAGTCTATTTTTTGTGGCTCTAATCGAGAGTCAATTAGCACGAATGTGTTTAATAGATTCTCACGCTCGCGCAGGTATCGCTCTATAAATTTGGTCCATTTAAAACGACTTTCCTTGGATGCTTTGGCATATCCATATCCTGGTAAATCGACCAAATACCAATCTTCATTGACCAAAAAGTGATTAATCAGTTGTGTTTTCCCCGGTCTTCCTGAGGTTTTGGCAAGTTTTTTATTATCGGTAAGCATGTTGATTAAAGAAGACTTTCCGACGTTAGAACGGCCAATGAAAGCATATTCAGGGAGGGAGGTAGTGGGACATTTGGAAATGTCAGTATTACTTATTATGAATTCTGCCTTCTTAATAATCATATCGTTTGTTTATTGTTTCACCACTTCTACTTCAAGTAGATTCGGCCAATTTTTTCCGGTTAAAAATAAACTTCCGGTACGTTCGTTGAAGGCGATTCCATTCAGCACCTCACCACCTTTTCTGTATTCAAGAGCCAATTGAGAGCAATCAATTACACCTTCAACAATTCCACTTTCTGGATTAATAATTACGATGTTGTTCGACTGATATACATTCGCATAAATTTTACCATCAATGTACTCTAATTCATTTAGAAATTTTTCAGGCCCCTGATTTGAATAAACCTCCATAGTTTTAAGTACACCAAATGTAGCTGGATCTCGGAAGTACAGACGTTCAGAACCATCCGACATAATTAAGACAGAACCGTCATTACATAATCCCCAGCCTTCTCCAGTGAATGTAAAGTCATTTGTTCGTTGAATAGACTTTTTATTATACACAAAGCATTTGTTTTGCTGCCAAGTTAATTGGTAGAGGTTGTCACCCAGAATGGTAATTCCCTCCCCAAAGAAGTTGGCATCTAGCGTAAATTTATCCGTGATTTGTCCTGTTTTATAATCCACTTTTCCTACCAAACTGATACCTGTAGAACCCATACCCCCGGTACCTTCATAAAGAGCACCGTTGTTAAATTCTAGTCCCTGAGTATAGGAAGTAGTAAGGTGAGGGTAAGCATTTATTATTTTTACAGTATAATCTGCAGGATAAATATCACTCAACACTTTAATAATCCGATTATCTTTTACCTTTTTTCCATCTTTCAGAGTGGATTCAACAGTAAGTTGATTAGTTCCTACTTTCCATCGACGCGTATCGAGTTCAAATACTAATTCTTTTTCGGACGGAATGCCAGAGTAGAACGTGGAATCTTTAGTATATAATGCCATTTCAGAAATTTCGGAAGGTTCCTGAATAGTAATCGCCACTTGCAAGAATTTCCCGCGTTGAATTTTTGCATTATTAAATGGTTCCTCAAATTTAACCGCTGGCAGCGGTTTTTGATATTCTTCCTTTCCATCATCCATGCATGAAGAAATGAAAATCAACATGGAGAGAGTAATTACAAGAAATTGTGGAGTGAAACGCATTTTACCTGTATTAAATTAAATGTTCAATTTCATGTGCATCAATTCCAGAGTGAGATGCTGTATAGATAACCTGATGATTGTGAAGTAGAATAACTTGGGGTGACTGATGTTGAACTCCGAGCTGATCAGCAATTTTATTGGATACGTCGCGGTCAGAAATCAAGTCAATAAAATACAAATTGCATCGGCAATCTTCAGCGCTGTAGTTTTGTTCAAAGCGATTTAACGCCATGGATGAAATACTGCATCGAGTTGAGTGTTTAAAGAAGAGTGCTGGTTTTTCACTGCTACTTTCCAGCGCTTCAGTAAGCTTCTCCAAGTTATCTATTCTGATCCAGTTAATTTTTGTTGAGCTGGAATCTGATTTTCCGAATGAAAAGAACCCCATATTAGTGTGCAGATTTAAATTGTTTTAGGAAACGAAGATCATTTTCGGAGTACAAACGTAAATCATTCACCCGATATTTCAATTGAGCAATACGTTCTATTCCCATTCCGAAGGCAAACCCTGTAAATTCTTCGCTATCTATTCCGCAGGCCTCTAAAACATTTGGATCTACCATTCCACACCCTAAAATTTCGAGCCATCCAGTATATTTACAAACGTTACAACCTTTTCCACTACAAATTGTACAGCTTACATCCACTTCCGCGCTAGGCTCTGTAAATGGAAAGTATGATGGCCGCAATCTAATTTGGGCTTTTTCGCCGAAAAGCTCTTTCGCAAAATAGAGCAAGGTTTGTTTTAAGTCTGCAAATGAGACGTCTTTGTCGATATATAACCCTTCAACTTGATGAAAAAAGCAGTGGGCCCGTGCAGAAATCGCTTCATTTCTGTAAACTCGCCCCGGAGAGATTGTACGAATAGGTGGAGTTGAATTTTCCATAACACGCACTTGAACTGATGAAGTGTGCGTTCGTAACGCCATTTCTTGTCTTCCTTGCTCAACGAAGAAGGTGTCTTGCATGTCACGTGCAGGATGCTCGGGAGGAAAGTTAAGCGCTGAAAAATTGTGCCAATCATCTTCGATTTCTGGTCCTTCGGAAACGGTATATCCGATGCGTTCAAAAATGGAAATAATTTCACTGCGTACAAGTGAAATGGGATGGTTTGCTCCAATTTCAACGGGTTCTCCAGGACGAGAAAAATCAAGTGATTCTTTTTTCTCATAGGCCATTTCCAAAGCTTCTTTTTTCGCAGAATACAACTCCTCTGTTTGCTGCTTCAAGCTGTTGATTATGTTACCAGCGGTTTTTTTTAGTTCGTTGGGCACGTTTTTTAGCTCGCTAAAAAGTTCTTTTAGAGCTCCTTTCGAACCAATAAACTTAATGCGAAAAGATTCTAGTTGCTCCTTATTACTTATTTCGAATTTTTCAATCTCAGATTGTAAGTTTTCTACTTTCTGTTTGATATCCATAGTGCACTTATTTGACGAAAAAAAACGTGGTTTTTCGCCTACAAAAGTACAAAATTAGTCCTTATTAATGAATCGTCTCTCGATTCCTGGATGCAATTTCTTTTTTAGTAAAAAATAAAATGATTCTTGGTTATGAAGGTGATATCGGTCTTGTAGACTAAAAAAGTGAACTTGTTAGAATTTAATATCTGAAATTTGCTTCTGTACATACTATTGCGCTTAATGAAGACATTAATAAACACTTAGGAAGCAGCCATTTTTTTACTTTCTTTCGCTGGGTACAAACCAAAATCCTTATCGGTTCTTAAAATTCACGTTAGAAATAATCATAATATCTTATAAGAAGAAGCTGAAGTATTCATTGTGTTGAAGTCGGATGTATGACCTGAATACTATTACAAGTTTGATCAAAAATGAATTTAGGTGAGCTATCTTTTACCTCCACAAGTTTTTTTAGTCAGTTTTCTTCTAAGTATGAAAAAGCGGTCGATTTTTCGGTATGTGAGAGCTCCAAAGAAGTAAAAACAGGTGGTTTTATGACACAACCAAGGTTGGATAGAACTTTGTCAAACACAATAAACTTGTATTAATAAGCAACTTTTGTTAAGTTTGTACGTTCGATAATATCGGTAGATATTAAAATAGAACTTGAGATTATGAAAAGACACATCATTATAACAGCGAGTGTAACACTCTTTTTGGCAAGTATCGTAGTGTTCAGTTCTTGTAGAAAGAAAGGTGATACGATTGCGCGAATTACAGTTCGAGATACATCAAGCATGCTAGTGTCGAACGCACGCGTTATTCTGTATGGAACTTCAACTACCGATCCGATTCAACCGGTTGTCCGCAGAGATACTGCATATACGAACTCAACTGGAGTAGCTATATTCAACTATAATGACATCTACCAATTGGGTCAGGCTGGCTTTGCTGTATTAGACATTGTTGTTACAAAGGATAATTTAAGTGGTTCTAGCATCATTAAAGTAGAAGAAGAAAAAGAGAATACTCAAACTGTATTTATTCAACCGTAACTATAAGAGTTATTCTGAAAAAAGGGATGATATCATCCCTTTTTTTATTGATAATTTTATGATGGTGAACTCAATAACGGCACTTTGATGTGGTGTGTAATTTGTTTCGAGACGCTTTTAGAAAATAACCGAGTAAAAATATTTTTCTTTCTTGACTGAACCGCTAGCACATCGATGTGGTTCTTCTCTAAATATTTCAGTAAGGAAGTTTAAATTTCTGATCCACGCTATACTTGGAAATCAAAAGGAATATTTAGTATTAATGTTTTTGATTTACAATAACTGGATACCCTATTTATGAATGACAAATCCTCTTCTGAACTATTAATAGGTACTCATGATAGAAAAATACGTTGGGATAGAACTTTTTCTTCCTCTTCTTGTTTAGAAAAGTTAATTACTTTTGTGCACAATTAAAGATCAAACGAAAATGATTAAAACCGATATCATCATTATTGGAGCTGGACCTGTTGGACTTTTCGCAGTTTTTGAAGCAGGATTGTTGCAGCTTAAATGTCACCTCATTGATTCATTACCTCAACCTGGGGGACAGTGCTCCGAGATTTATCCGAAAAAACCAATTTATGATATTCCGGGTTACCCATCGATTTTGGCTGGAGAACTTGTAGATAATTTGATGGATCAAACAGCGCCGTTTAAACCCGGATTTACCTTAGGGGAGTCGGCTCTTTCAATTGACAAGAATCAAGCAGGAAACTTTATTGTTACAACGAATAAACGAACCCAACACGAAGCTCCGATAGTAATGATTGCAGGAGGTTTAGGGGTCTTTGAACCGCGAAAACCACCTATTGAAAACATTGATAACTACGAGGATAAAGGCATCGAGTATATCATTAAGGATCCTGAATTTTACCGTGGTAAGCGATGTGTAATTGCGGGCGGTGGTGATTCCGCCTTGGATTGGTCAATTTTTTTGACGGAAAAAAATATTGCTTCAGAAGTCGTTCTTGTGCACAGGAGAAGTTCATTTAGAGGTCACCTTGATTCTGTTCAGCGTGTTATGGATTTAGCTGAGCAAGGAAAAATCAAGTTGATTACAGAAGCAGAAGTGATTGGTGTTCACGGTGATGGAAAAGTAGAAGGGGTAGTCATAAAGCACGATAGAGAGGGTGAATTCACTCGTGCTACGGATCATTTTATTCCTCTGTTTGGCTTAAAACCATCCTTAGGTCCAATTGCGGATTGGGGATTAGAAATTGAGAAGAACGCTATTAAGGTAGATACACTAGATTATTCAACAAATGTTCCAGGAATATATGCCATCGGGGATGTGAATACTTATGAAGGTAAGTTAAAACTGATTTTATGTGGATTCCATGAAGGTACGATTGCTTTGCAATCTGCATTCGCACGCATTCATCCAGATAAGAAAAATGTTTTGAAGTATACTACTGTAAATGGTGTTCAAGGATTCTAACTACAGATTATTTTTTCTTCTTTAACCGTGAATTCAATTCGACGTCTCGTTCGTTAATGAGAACAAAACGAAGGGAAACAAATAAGTTGTTAACTGCCACAAAATTGTCATGTGGCATGAGTAAAGCATAACCTACTTGCCCATGAAATCCGAATAGTTTATAGCCAAGAGCTGGACTTATTCCGAAGCGGTGATGGGTGAAGTCTGTCCTGTATACTAAACTTCCTCCATAAGTAAACTTAGTGCGCCCCCCTTTATAATAATAACCAGTACTGAAGCCAAGAACGTTTTCAAAAAGGTTGTAGTCTAATCCGGCATGAATGGCATGTGTTGTTGGTTTTTTTAAACGTATTTTTCGCCATTGCATCTCTCCGCCTATTTCGGCAAGTGTATATTTCCCTTGCTGAATACCAAAATACGGACCGCTTTGCCTCAATCCTACTTCAAGTAAAGGGTCTTTTTTCTTCGTATCCTCTTTGTAGAAAAGCGCTGATGATTTTTCGTCTTGGGCAAATAAAGGCATGAATAGTAGCAGGGCAAATGCAAAAAGGAAAGATTTAATCATTCAACGGAGTATTTTAGGGCTGTAATTTTTTTAGTGCTTGAAGATCCTCAACAGTTATTCCGAGACTATCAGCAGTTTGTTTTAAACCCAAAAGGTCATCAAGTGTTACTTCATCAGTTGGCTGCAGTTCGGCATTGACGTTGTTTTTAAGCCATATTGTACTTTCCTCAATTGCAGGAATCGTTGCTGAGGCAATTACTTTGACTGGCGTATAAAGAAGCGATTCACTTTTTATATCTTCCGGGATAAACTCTCCGCGTTCGTCATAGGTCTCTAGCAATATAATTCCGATACTAAGAGTATACAACATTTTTAAGAGGGCGAAAACTATTCCTAGAATTTTATTTACTGGACTGAGATTGACTACTTGAATCATTTTTTCGAGCATTTTCCCCGCAAAATAAACCATTGCTCCCACAGCAAGAAAGGTAAGCGAAAATGCGACAACCGGTATGTATTTGCCTTCCACATGAAAAGAATCGCGAATAAATTGTGCTGTCCAATCGGAAAAATGAATGCCAGCATAAATACCAACAAGAAGGGCCAAAAGGGTGAATAACTCAATTATGAATCCCTTTTTAAATCCTTGCCAAGCAGCATAACCTAGGGGTACGATGATGATAATGTCAATAAAATTCATTGAGCTAAGTTACGCGTTCATAGTTCTCGAACTCCCTTGATACGCGTGTTTTATGAACATTTCATTCTGAATTGAAGATAAGTATCATTTTTTTTGATTCACCCCCCCGCAAAGTGAATAAAAATCCAGTGATTACCAATTCTCCTTGTCGAAAGTTTCAAAGTTTCGGATTACGATTTGGTGTAGCGATGCGTCTTTAGGAATTTTAAACTTTCCTATCGTGTTTAAACAAAATGGGCTCTTTTAAATCCAATTGGATTCTTCCGTCCTATTTGTTTTTGGAATAATATTAACTTAGCCTGAAACAAATTTATATGGCAAAAAGTATTCTCTCAGAGACACCAACCTTCGCGTATACAGAGGACTCAACCTATTACAACCCAGAAGCTTTTTCTGAATTGGTTGCCAACCGAAGAAGCTGTCGTATCTACACGGATGAAAAAATTCCTGAAGATGTAATGAATAAGTGCTTAGATTTAGCGCTATTAGCCCCAAACTCTTCAAACATGCAGCCGTGGGAATTTTACTGGGTGCGTTCGGAAGACAAACGAAAATTACTTACTTCGTATTGCTTGGATCAAAATACAGTAAAGACAGCAGCTGAAATGATTGTGGTTGTGGCCCGAAGGGATACATGGAAAAGAAATTGTAAATTGATGTTAGAAGCATTCAAACAACAGGAAGAAAAAGTGCCTGATTCCGCGCTAATGTATTATCAGAAGATTGCGCCTCTAGCCTATCGACAGGGTTTTTTGGGTTGGTTTGGTATGGTGAAACGAATAGCATTGAATGTAATTGCTCTCAGAAAACCGATGGTGCGCCAGCCTAAATCTATTTCCGATATGCGCGTTTGGGCAAATAAGTCTACCGCCTTGGCATGTGAAAATCTCATGTTGGCTTTTCGAGCCTATGGTTATGATACTTGTCCAATCGAAGGGCTTGATCAACGCAGAGTGCGTCGGATGTTAAATCTACCTTATGGCAAAGCAGAAGTCTGTATGGCAATAAGTGTCGGTAAGCGAGGGGATAGCGGCATCTATGGTCCGAGGATAAGATTTAATCGAGAGTTGTTTATAAAGGAGCTATAAGAACCTCAACCACTTTTTCGACTTAAAGATGGTTGATTCATTTTTTGCATTATGTAGCGCAATAAACTTGTTTTTAATCCTGCGGCAATAACAAACGCCATCGGTAAGAAGGGCAGTAGATACCGTTCTTCCGTCCCGCGTTGAAAATAGCTTAAGTAAAAAATAGCGAGTATTATTGGCAAAGAGACTAGAGCGATTTCCGGTAATTTTTTCCATACTACTAGCGTAAGAAAACAAAGTAGAAAGCTTCCTGCGCAGAGTAAAAAGGAAAGTGCACGCAGCGATTCCATCCACCATCGACCACGATATTTTTTTTGAAAGATGTACAGGGATAAGTTAGAATGTCCGAGAAGTTGAACTAATGCATTTGCAGGTGTTTTCACGTGATAAATAAATGGTTCCTTTCCTCTGAAATCGCTTGCTAAAGCATCGAATAGCTCAGCCGTTTTCGTTTCTTTGTCATTAATCCATTTTGGTATGAGTTCGTCTCGGTCAAGAAACTCTTTTTGCAGGGAAGTAACATACTGATAGGAGGAAAAAGCAGCCGTTAGTTGATCTGTTGAGAGTCTTTCACGAACGAAAATAGGTAGTTTTGATACGTGTGAAACAACGAACGCCTTAGAAGTATCTCCTTGAAGTGATTGTTGCCAAAATGGAATGAGCGCTTCATGAAAATGGTCGCCCCTATGTTCAAATCCTTTATAAAAATTCCAAACTGAAGCATGTACAGGTCGAAAGACTCCCGGGATTTCTTTTTGGTAGATGGGATGCAACCCTGTAAATTTATCTAATACAATGTAGTTTCTTATTTGCCATGCGCCCATGAACATCCAGCTAATTAAGAGCGAAAAGAAGAGTGCCTTAAAAAGCTGCTTCTTTTGTTGATGAAAGTCCATGTAAATATATCCAACAAGGGGTATAGCAAATAATAGCAGAAAAGGGCGAATGGCTATAATTATGCACAATAGAAAAGCGCTTATGAGGTACCACTTAACCGATGACAACCGATGAGCGTAAAGCAAGAGGGAAAAAAAGATAATGGATAAACTAGGCGTTACACCTTCTGTTAGCGTATAATATATAAACCCGTGTGAGAAGGGAAGCAGCGCGTATATAACAACTACGACATATGCAAGAAGGGTGTGTTTGATAAGATGAGTAGCTATTCCAAATAATAAATAAATGCTTATGCCATAAAGCAAGAGTTGAATCCACTTTAAACCACTTAATGCATTTTCAGGACCAAGAACTGTGAGCATTATCCCATATAAAGCGCCATATCCAGGCGATCGAGTGACCGATTGGTACTTTTGCACTTCGCTGCCATAAATTCTACCAGTATTGTAATAGTTGCGCGCAGGACTCAAATAACTAATGTCATCGGCTGTTTTGATGGTCTTTTGCTCCCTTAGGGGAACACCGTCATCGCGAAGTGCATTGAGGTTTACTTCTTGGATAAAATAGGCGAATAACAGTGCCGTAACCGCAATGAAAATCCGAATAAATCGAGTAGTGAAGAAGGAGAGAAAATGGCGTGGACGCATTAAGCGATATTCGTAAATACTTGTTGAATATCGTCGTCGTCTTCAATTTTATCTAGCATTTTTTCGATATCGGCTAATTGCTCTTCTGTGAACTCTACGGGTGATGTTGGGATGCGTTCAAGACTTGATTTAGCTACTTCAATATTACGTTCTTCCAAAGCCGCTTGAAGTGTTCCAAAACTTGTATAGTCTCCATAAATAAAAATACTTCCCTCTTCATCTTTTTCTATACTTTCTATTCCCGCATCGATGAGGTCAAACTCTAGTTCTTCCATGTCAATACCTGCCGTGACATCAATTTGAAAAACTGCTTTTCTATCGAACATGAACTCCAAAGAACCATTTGGAACAACGGCGCCTCCAGCCTTGTTGAAATATGATTTAACATTAGCGACAGTTCGCGTTGGGTGGTCAGTAGCACACTCAATAAATACCAACACCCCATGAGGACCTTTACCCTCGTAAAAGATCTCTTGGTAATTTTCTAAATCTTTAGCGGTGGCTCGTTTTATCGCATTTTCAATATTGTCTTTCGGCATATTTTGCGATTTCGCATTCTGAATTGCTGTGCGCAATGTCGCATTCATAGCAGGATCTTGACCTCCTTCTTTTGCTGCCATCGTAATTGCTTTCGCGAGTTTCGGAAACAATTTCGACATCTTGTCCCAACGTTTCTCCTTTGCAGCTCTTCGGTATTCAAATGCTCTCCCCATAGTCACTTACTTTGAGTGTCAAATTTATAAATTTCGATTGAATTCTGTTGAGAATTCTATAAATGGTTTTTTGTCTAGTAGCAGTTCAGAGGGATGTGATGAGATTGAGATGAACCAACCCCTGATACGTTGGATATGGTTACTTCAATACATTAACATGACCAACATGAACTTGTCTTTCATCCGTGTACTTGGTTTTGAACTCAATTTTCCAAATATATGTGCCGTCTTTCACTAAATTTCCGCCATAGGTTCCATCCCAACCAATGTTTGCGTTGTTCGATTCAAAAAGTATCTCTCCCCATCTATTAAAAATCAATAAATTAAAATCATAAGGATCAAATCCTGAGGTGAATATAGGTTGGAAAGTTTCATTGTAGTTATCTCCATCTGGTGTAAAGGTATTTGGAACATAGAAAATGAGGTCTTCTTGTACTTCAATAATAGCGTAAGCTGTATCTGAACAACCAAATTGCGATAATGCAATGAGTTGAACGGTGTAGTTACCTTCTTCCGATCCATCAAAAATGTGGCTTGGATTTTCTACAAAAGATGTCGTGCCATCACCAAAATTCCAAGCATAATCTGCCGCTCCAAATGAACCGTTGATGAAATTAACTTCTGAGTTAGTAGTAGTCACTACCAATGGTTCTCCCGTGAAGTTGGCAATAGGATTGTTTTCAACACATATGTAAGAAGGATAGAATGCAGAGCTAGTACATCCATCAATTGTGGTAACGGTTAAGGTGACATCAATGCATCCTGCTGTGGATAGAAATGCCGTTACGTTTTCGCATCCGTATAGTGTAACTCCATTACTGAGGGTCCAAACACATCCCTCTCCGGGAAGATTAGAAGTATTGGTTAAGGTGAAACTAGCAGGTGCACATCCAGTTAAGTTATCGGCAGTAAAGGACACATTTGCTAATGGATGAACGGTAACTGTAACAATATCCGAACCTACGCAGGAGTTCGAGGCCCCTGAAACGGTATAAACAGTTGTTTGGTTCGGGGTAAAAGGAATGCCATTCGAAATACCATTATCCCATATGTATGTATTTGCGCCAGTAGCAGTTAGTGTAACAGACTCTCCTTCGCAAATAAAGAGATCTGGTCCTGCATCGATTATTGGAGCGGGAATTACCGTTACTTCCACTTGGTCAGTGGCGATACAGTTATCTAGGTTAGCTGTTGCGGTATAAGTAGTTATACCTGGGTTTTGGTTAAAAGGAGTACCGTCAGTGATGCTATTGTTCCAACTGATGATAGCTCCATCAGGGTTTACAGCAGTGAGCGTAATTTCATCTCCCTCACAGACTTCAACATCAGGACCTGCGTTGATGGTAGGAGCATTTGGATCGACTAAGTTGATCACGGTATTATCGTTACCGATACAGTTGTTGAGTTCAACAATGAAGTTCGTGTAGGAACCAGCAGTTAATCCTGAGATGATTACTTCACCGGCAGCATTGGCGGCGAGTACAACAGGCCCAACAGGTGTTCCATTGGCAGTGTATCCCACGGTGTAAGTAGCACCAGGCGTAAGCCCTGATAGGGTAATTGATCCGTCATTGGCGGCACACTGAGTAGGGTTACTTCCTGTTGGAGTGAGTACCGGAGTAATGCTAACGTTAATGGTAAAGGATACTTCATCAAAACAGTCAGGAGTGGTTCCTGTTGCATCATACACATAGATGGTAGAAAGACCTGGGGTATTGAAAATATCCCCAGGAGTGTATTGCGTCCCCCCACCGTTAGGAGCAGTATAATACGCTTCATTCCCTGTAAGGTTAGAACCTAGGATGTCCGCAAAGGTAAACTCATCACATATCACCACATCACCTACAGGGTCAAGAGCAGGTGTTAAGTTAATGGTTACCACAAAGGAAGTTTCATCAAAACAGTTAGGAGTAGTAGCCGTTTGATCGAACACATAAATAGTATTGGCTCCTGCTGTTGTAATCAAGTCCCCTGGGTTGAGCTGTGTCCCCCCGCCATTAGGAGCGGTGTAGTAAGCTTCGTTTCCAGTAAGGTTAGTTCCTGCAATGGCAGGCAATGTATAGGTATCACATTGTGTTACATCTAAAATAGGATCAATAACAGGAGTAAGGTTGATGGTCACCACAAAGGAAGTCTCATCAAAACAGTTGGGAGTAGTAGCCGTTTGATCGTACACATAAATAGTATTGGCTCCTGCTGTTGTAAT
>JAQWYK010000007.1 GCA_029254025.1 Crocinitomicaceae bacterium
GTATCCTTCAAATCGGTAAAACTTATCGATTGTAGAACCATCAATTGGATCAACAATATTGATATTGTCTTCTTCTTCGTATTCTTCATTTACATTGTTCCCGAAAGGATTGTCAATCAATAATACTAATTCATTTTCCAATTCAATGATTTCCAAAACTGGGGCTGACGGTGGATCAAGAATACGAAAACAGTTATCAAAAAGTGCCTGAGCTTTGGTATCATTTCTTTTTACTGAAAGAACAGAAGCAAAAGGATCTCCTTCGAAAGCACGTCCATAAACAACACCAACCGTTAAGTTATTTACTGCTCCTGGTGTTAAGGTAAATGGCCCAGCATGCTGCATAAAACGCTTATCCTCATCCGCTGGATTTGCTAAACCATTTCCATCCGTATCCGTTTCCGACCACTCCCATCCTGGATCAACACCTTGAGTTGCCCAAAATAATGGATCTGACTCTTTCGGATACAAGTGAGATGATTGAATCGCAGTAATACCAGTACTACCTGTGTAACCATTACCACCATAAAAATTCAATGAATTGTCTCTCCAACGTCCTGTCATGTAGTTGTAATAATCTGTTGGTGACTGAGGGTCAGCATTTGGACCAGATCCATTGATGTAGTAATTAAATCTTCTCATACCAAAGCGTTCATTATCGATAATTCCATCGGAATAACCAATCCCCAAGTCACGATATACAATACCACCTGAAGACAAAGCCTCAGATACAGTAGGAACAACAAACTCGAAAGAACCATCCGGTTGTTCTTCAAATCGAGGCCCAACGTTGTCAATACCATCAGCATCTTGATAAGGGCCTTCAAAGAAATCTATGCCGACAGCTGGTGGATTGTCTCCATAACCAACAGCACCGTTTCCTCCTGGATCAAAATTAACTGCGTTATAGGCATAACCCAAACCACGTGAAACATCACATCCCACATAGTCATCAAATGCAAAACCAACATCGGCGTCACAATATTGAGAGAAATAAGTAGAGAATAACGTTTGAGTAGAGCGATTGATCATTTCATAGTTATAAAATGTCATTCGGTTTACTTCGTCATTAGTAGCAAAAGAAAATGCTTGTGCTCGTATTTCCATACCAATCGGATCAGCACCTGTTTCAGTGTGAATGTTCCCTTTGTCATTGAACACCCACCAGTGTGTTTCATCACCAAAAAGAGAAATTCTACGATCGATACCACATTCAATATCATCACGTCCTAAAATGTCATCATACCAAGGGTGGTCTCCTTGTGAAGGGTCATAAACACCATCTCCTGACACTCCTTCAGAAGCATAATCATAGAAAGGAGCTAAATAGAAATCTTGGCCTCTTGAAATATCACCATGAGCAGGCCAGTTATTAATTCTATTTAATACATCATTCGTTAATACAGGAAATTCATCCGTACAATCAGGATCTTGATTACATTCAAAAGCAAGTGTGAAAGCAATCACTTCTGCCTTGCGCATTGTAAAGAACTTATCATACTCTGAACACACGTCAGGATCGATGGTAGCCGCACCAAAATCTCTGATTGCACTTTCATCAACTGGCTGTGATGGATCATAATTCCCAGAATTCACCACTTGTGATAATGGACCTGCCCAAAAGTCATTACCTTGGCGGAACTTTATTGCGGCAAGCTTCAACTGACCATTAACATCTAGACCTCCCATCCATATGGATCCAGAATATATTACATGATTTCCACTACCTTTAGGAACTTCATAAGAGGAAGCCCCAACTTGACGGTTTTGCCACATGGAACCACCTACTTCAATTAATGCTTTTACATCGTTAAACTCCATGAACAAACGTGCATTGGAAGGAGGACAATTTGCCTTAGCATAAGCCTGAGGATTGATATCTTTAATCTCTTTTCCCTTTGCCTTAGGATCGTGATTCAACGGATGCTCCGCCGACCACACATTCCAACTTGTAAAGAACAAGATTGCTATAATTAAGTAATTTTTCATGGCTACTTCTTTTATATTAAACATTATTAAAAGTCAATTTTAACACCTAACCGAATCGTTCTAGGGATACTAATATTAAATGGGTTGTCCACTGCCATTTGATACATATCACGGAAAGATTGCTCATCCAACTGGTTCTGAATTGTTGCTTGTGATTGAGAAGCAGCTAAATAGCCATCATCATCTGGGTTACCTGTTGCTCTGTACACATTTAACACGTTGAATTGGTTGAATAAGTTAGTTACACGAACATAAACATTTAAGAATGCACGTTTCTTGTCATCATCTTTACCGTATTCAAGATCGATTGTTCTATCCAACTGAAGGTCTAAACGATATGTCCAAGGCTTACGTGAACCATTCAATGCACCAATCAACTGAGGCGTACCAATACCCTGTGCAGTTGGTGTAATGTTATTTTGACGTGAATAAGGAGTTCCTGAGTTCACCAAGGTAATGATGTTCAAACCTGTATTTTCAAATACATTGAAGTCTTTAATACGTGGGCCGTTGTAATCTTTACCTTTTCCATAACGGTAATCCACAGTGAACGCGAATGCGTGACGTTGATCATAGTTAAATGGATAGATAAAACGCAAGTCAGGTTGGTTACCATTCACAAAGCTCAATGCTGAGTTTGGATCAGAACCAGTACCATCAGCAAACTGTAAAGTATAGTTAGCGTTGATACGAACATTACCTGTACGACGAAGGTCGTATTCAAATGTGATTCCTTTTACAGTACCGAAGTCACGGTTACCATACGTTCTATAGGTAGATGGATAAGCTTCAAATAAGTTACGCACCTGAACTTGGTCTCTTAACTCACGGTAGAACGCGTTAATTTTCAACGATGAAGTTCTTGACAATACTTGTTGGAAACCGAATGCATAGTCAATTGTTCTCTCCGGACGTAAGTTCGCATTGTTAATAATTACATTTCTGTCACGAATAAATTGCACGTCAATCGGGTCAAAACGCAAACCAGTAGTTGGACGCTTAGTCAATACGTCATAATTTGCAAAGAACATTGCTTCATCCGAAATCGGGAATGAGAATGCAATACGTGGCATAAAGTTAACTGACGGCTTGTATCTTTCAAAGGCATCTGAAGAAGGACGCTCTTGACCTGGGTTTAACAACCATGGTGCGATACCAGCAGCTCCACGCAAAGTTGAAGGATCTTCAATCACATCCCCATTCGCATTAAACCATGTTTCTCCACTTCGGAAACCATTAATTTGTGTTGGGTTATCTACATCATTGACGTATACTACGTAGTCATCGCCGATACTTCCAGGAATGTTTACCCAATCATAAGCAGGATCGGATCCCTTAAGTGCAAGCGCTTCAGCAGCTGTTCTTGAGTTAAAGAACAAGTAAGGATCTTTCAAAACAGGTTGATTCGCATCAAAGATATCCATACGAAGACCTACGTTGAATACGATATCATCGAACGCAAACTTGTCCATAATGTATCCTGCGATGTACACTGGTTGGAACGCTCCGATAAAACGCTGATAGTTTCCATTTTCATCAAAGTCATTGAAGTACCCGTTGATATCAGTGTTTCCTTTAACTCTCTGACCAGTATGATCATAACCATAATAAGAAATAAAGTTCTGACCTTGATTGAATAACTCGTCTGGTGAGAACCATTCCAATTGGAAAATACTCGGGTCATAATTATCAATATCTACAAACTCATTCCCTGCTCCACCTGAACCAATTCCTTGATTCGCCAAGTACTCTCTAAAATTATAATCAAAGAAAAACTGCTCATCCGAATTCACAGCACCTCCGTATTCTCCTGTTCCAGATAGACTTGCATATCCGGCATTCAATCGATCGTAAGTTGCTCTTGGGAAATTCCCAAAGAAATCATACGTAGGGCTGTTCACATCCAACTCCAAAATATGGTTGTTCATGTATTGTCTTGCGACTTCCCAAATACCAATTGGACCGGCATTACCTGAACCCCATGCTCTATCCCAACGTTGTTCGTATTCAAAACCAAGCGATATAGAGTGGCCACCGATTACGACTGAACCAGAACCTGTAATACGGAATTGCTCTGCTTCAGATTTAGAGAATCCGTTGAATGGAGTACCCAAAGCACCCCAAAGAGAATAAATGCTATTCGGTGAGTCACCATTTCTCAGTGCATTACCTTGCAGAATCTGCGTAAGGTTTTCATAACGCCCCTCTGGCTGACCTGCATAGATATCATAATATTGTGAAGTAATCGCAGCTAAAGAAGTATTTGTCTCAGATGGAGTAAATGCTACTTCTACATCTCGGAAACCATTATGGATTAAACTATCACCAGTTACATTAAATCTGTAAGTTGGTCTACGTGTTGTTTCATAAGTACCCACATGACCGTATCTAAATATATCAAAACCATGACGCTCATCGAACGTATTTCTTCTCGATTGAGAATAATCCACCATGATGTTGTAGTAGAAACTTTTCACTTTGGAGCTTGAACCTTCACGATCATTAATGAAACGTTGTGTCCAACGACCATAAACCCTCCAGTCTAATGCATTATTGTATCCGAAATTATCAAAATTGAACAACGAATTTGAGTAACTGTATGACTTACCGTAGTTATAATTCAACTGACCTCCAAAAGTTAAGTTAGCTCTTGGCCCTGTGTTCACATCAATCTTACCCGCAGCAGAAAGAGTACTTCTTCTTGAATTCATTCTCCAAGGAGTGCGCTCAAAATCATCCAATCTAAGAAAGTTAGCATTACTAAAGTTACCTTCCCCAGAAGCAGAAGGTCTTAATGGGTTCTCTAATAATTCATCACGAACTTCTTTTTTCACTCTCCATCCACCTTCAGCGGTAGGTCGAGAATCTAAATTATCATTAAAAGTTGCTGAAACTAAAAAACCAATAAGCGGCTCCGTTTTCTTACCTGTAGAATCTTTTCTCATTAAAAGTGGACCGGAAAGCATTCCTTCGAAAAGGTTGTAACCAAACTTATCTAACCCAATTACTTTACCGTCGTACCCAAGTGGATCAGCTCCATTGAGATAAAAACCAGAAGATACCGCCTCCAAACTACCGAAGTATTGAGCAGAGGGACCGCGAGTCGTTACAGAGATGATACCTCCAGTTGCATCACCATAGTTCGCTGGAAGACCACCTGTAATAACAGTCACCTCTTCAAGTGCTGACTTTGGTAAGTTGGCAGAACCCCTTACCTTAATACCATCAATAAAATAATAAGACGCATCCTCACGAGAACCACGAACACTCAATCCACCTGTACCTTCAGACTCATTAACACCCCCAACAGTTGATGCAACACCTTGAGCAGAGCGAACTGGTAACTTAGCGATATCTTCACGAGTAATGGTTAAACCTGCAGCCCCACCGTCTTTATTTATCAATGGAACCTTGTAGGCAATTACTTGTACCTCCTCTAATTCTTTAACGTCATCTGGTTTCCCAATTTCGGTTTTGTCCAAGAAGGTAATTTTATCAGGAGAAACCCCTACACTTTGAATTTTTTTAGGCTGATGCTCTGGAGATCTAAATTCCACATCGTACGTACCTGCGTTCACCGATGGAAATTGAAATTTACCATCAAAATCAGTTTCGGCACCACCTTTGATAATTCCCCCTTGAGAAATAATCACTTTTACAAAGGCAAGTGGCTCTTTCGAGTCTTTATCGATTACAGAACCCTGAATCGAACCTAAACCCGCTTGCCCAAATACACAACCTATTGAAAGTGTGAGGCTTAAGGCTAATAAGTAGAGTTTTCGTGTCATAAGTAATATTTAAATTATTCTTATTATTTGTTTATTGAAGAGTGTAAATATAAAAAAAAGATTCTTAAATACAGCCAACCGCTAAAAATGTATTAACGTTGACAAAATTCTTCCTTAACCAAAGTATCAAACTAATTGTACTTAATAATCGTTAAATTATTTTTTTAACGAAAAATATACAGATCTAAAAAAAGTAGAAAGCAAATGCACATCAACTATTTAAACCAAGAAGAATACAGCTTATAATTTGTAGCAATTCGTTTCACCTCGCCTTCAAATAGTTCTTTGGAAATGTTCTTCACTTTTTTGGCAGGCACACCAGCATACAAGTCACCAGCTTCAACTACAGTATTTTCTAAGAGAACAGCACCCGCAGCGATAATAGATCCACTTTTTACTACGCAATTATCCATCACAATCGCACCCATTCCGATCAAAACATTATCTTCAATGGTACATCCATGCACTAATGCATTGTGACCTATAGACACGTTGTTGCCAATCTGAACGGTTGTCTTCTCAAAGGTACAATGAAGTACCGCACCATCTTGAATATTTACCTGATTTCCAATTCGTATTGAGTTGACGTCACCTCGGATAACAGCATTGAACCAAACGCTGCAGCTCTCCCCTAGTTTCACATCTCCCACTAAAGTTGCATTCGGGGCTATCCAACAGTCTTCTCCAACTATTGGATCAATGCCGCGACATGATATTATAAATGACATATTAGATCGTATTAATTTTAATGTGCTCTGACTGAATTTCAATTCCTAATAACCTTTTGACATTAGCATCAAACACTTGGCTTGATTCAGTTGTAAGAAAATGCATATTTTGCTGTGTCGAAAGTTTCTTTACGAGCCAAGTATGTCGAAGCAGATAACTTTTCAAAGATGCGGCAACAATTGGCCCTTGGCTGAGTATTGTAATATTTTTCGGTAAAATACTCTCAATGTAATCTTGAATCAACGGGTAATGGGTGCACCCTAAAACGATCGTATCGATTGAAGGTGATATTTCGAGTAGTTTTAGGACATCTTTTTTAATAAAACCCCTACCCTCTTTGGAATCGTATTCATTATTTTCAATCAAGGGGACCCAAAGTGGACAAGCATGTTGGTAAACATACAGTTCTGGAAAGAATTTTTCAATTTCGAGAAGGTAAGAATTGGACCGAACTGTTCCTTCTGTAGCAAGAATACCAACATGATTTGTTTTCGAATAATTCCCAATAACTTCTGCGCTAGGCCTAATCACTCCGAGTACACGTTTTCCTGGGTACTCAATCAAATTAACTTGCTGGATTGTTCTCAACGCTTTGGCAGAGGAGGTGTTGCACGCAACAATAACCAAGTCACAGCCTCGATGAAATAATTCTTTTATGCACTCCCAAGTATATTCATAAACTACCTCAAAAGACCTTGTTCCGTATGGTGCTCGCGCATTATCTCCTAAATATACATAATCGTATTCCGGAAGCATTTTTCGCACATCCGAAAGTACGGTGAGTCCACCGTATCCAGAATCAAAAAATCCAATGGGTGATTTTCTTGAGCACATGTTCAAAATTAAACAAAAAAGCCATCGCATACGCGATGGCTTCAAATAATGTTATTTCATCTTAATTGGCCGCTGCAGCTTCTAATTTGAGCACTTCAGCAATTACTTTATCTGTAATATCCTTACCCTTCGCATACAACAACCCACTTTGATCTAATACGTAATCTAATTTCTCTGCTTTAGCAACGTTCTCAATAGCTGTTTTAACACGGTCCAAAATTGGCGCGTTTAAATCATTAGCTAAAATGTTCATTTGTTGGTCAAGCTCCTGTCCTCTCGTTTGAAGTTCTTGATATTTTTTACTCAATCGTTCTTCTTCAAATCTTCTAGCAGTCGGACTCATTGTGGAAGAACTTGTTTCAAATTCTGTGTATTCCTTATTAAATTTCGCTTGTTCGTCTTGCATTTCTTTCATAGCTCTTGTCTCGAAATCACTGATTTCTTTCATCGCCATCATGCGTGAAGGCATTGTATCTAATACTTTTTGAGAATCCACATGCGCAAACATTTGAGCAAACGATGTGCTTAAACTCAACACCAACACTAAAACTAATACTAACTTTTTCATACTTTTTCTTTTTTCTTTACTTTATTCACGGTCTGAGATGCCTAATTCTCTTAACACCAATTTACTTAAATCAAATTTTGGGTCTGCAAATATAAGATTAGATTGATTCGCTTTATCAAAAACAAAACTATATTTTCCCTTACTCGCTACCTCTGTAAGCGCATCAAACACTTCATCTTGGATTGGCTCAATCAATTCTTTTCTTTTTTTGAAAAGGTCGCCATTAACTCCAAAACGCAGTTGTTGCATTTCCAGAGTTTCACTTTCGAAGGTCTCAATTTCTTCCAGACGCTTCGCTCGTTCTTCCTCTGGTAAAATAGCTTCCACTCTTTGAAAGTCTTGAATTCGTTTATTCAATTGCTTATATCGATCCTCAATTTCAGTTTGCCAGCGTTCGGCAAATTTATCCAGTTGTTCTTTGGCCTCTGCATACTCAGGCATGTTTTGCAAAATATAATCTGAATCGATATATGCGTACTTTTGAGACAGTGTAGCAAAGGCTGTACCAAAGAATACAATTAACGTCAAAAAAATCTTCGTTGTTTTCATACAATTGCTAAATTAGAATTAGAGATCACCAAGATTTGCGCCAATAATAAACTGGAATGTTCCTACTGGACGTCCTCCAATACGTGAAGCATCATTACCTCCACCAAATCCTTTACTGTGAGGATCCAAACCATCTATCCCCCAACCGTAGTCGAAGCCAAGCAGACCGAACATAGGTAAAAACACCCTAACTCCTCCACCAACGGAACGCTTCACATTAAATGGATTAAAAGACTCAAAACTTGTGTATGTATTACCAGCTTCCGCGAATGCAAGCACAAAAAACGTTGCAGATGGATTTAAGGAAATCGGATAGCGCAATTCAAGAGAATAACGTGCGATTAAAGGATCACCGAGGGGTGAAGAAACTTCTTGCTCGTCATAACCGCGCAATGAAATCAACTCTCTACCATCAAGCATGGCAACCCCTTGCAACGCATTACCACCTAGGTAGAATCGTTCAAACGGTGACAAACCTTTGGCTTTCGAGTAAGAACCCATAAAACCGTATCCGATTTTCGGACTGAGAATTAATTTTTTATCCGGTGTTAACGGTAAATACCACTCACCCGTGAACTTGAATTTGAAGTACTCAGCATATTTGTTTCTCGTTTGCTCATCGACCAGACTATAATCTTCGATACCGTCTGCAAGAGAATAGGGCAATGTAGCTTTAGTTGTAAATGTTATTTTAGAACCACTCTTTGGATAAATCGGAGCATCTATAGAATTCCTGGAAAGGATGTACTTGAAAGCAATGTTATTTGAGAACCCGTTATCAAAATCAAATACAGCTCCATAACGCGTCACATCGTAATATTGGTATCCCACTTCATAATAAGCACTGAAAAAATCATCTGGAATTCTTTTTCGACGTTGCAACCCAACTCCAGCTCCAGAAATAGAAACACCTGAATATCCAGGGTCATTTCGTTGAAAGTTATTACCAAATTGCGAATGTGTCAACCAAAAAGAAAACGCATTTGGTTTTTTACCACCAAGCCAAGGTTCCGTGAATGAAAAATTATATGCTTGAAAAAACCGCCCATTCGTTTGGGCCCGAATAGAAAGGCGCTGTCCATCGCCGGCTGGAAGAGGAGCCCAAGCACCCTTTTTAAACATATTTTGAACTGAGAAATTATTAAAAGTAAGGCCCAAGGTACCAATGATTCTGCCTGCACCATAACCTCCTGACAGCTCAATTCGATCAGACGATTTTTCCATCACAATATATTCAATATCAACCGTCCCATCAGCCGGATTTGGTAGAGGATTGATTTCGAAGGACTGCTCATCGAAATAGCCTAACTGAGCCAATTCACGTTGTGTTCGAATGATATCATTTCGATTGAACAAATCACCCGGTTTAGTTCGTATTTCTCTTCGAATAACATGCTCATTGGTTTTGTAATTCCCTTTGATGATGATATTTTTAATCCGTGCTTCCTTACCTTCAATTAAGCGGATTTCATAATTAATGTGATTATCCTCAACTCCTTTTTCTACTGGGGTTACCTGGAAAAACAAATGTCCTTTATCCATGTATAAAGAGGTAATATCTCGTCCGTCCATACTTTGATAAAGGCGTGTATCGAGCAAGGTACTATTATATATATCGCCCCTCTTGATTCCTAACACGGTGTCCAAGTAACCAGAAGAATATTTCGCATTCCCAACCCAGTCGATACCACCAAAATAATACAACTCTCCTTCATCCAAATAAATATCGATTGCCAAATACTTTTCATCAATCAAGTAAACCGAATCACGAACTATTTCTGCATCACGCAAACCAATCTCTTGAAACTTTCTTACCACAGCATCTTTGTCACGATTAAATGCAGATACGGAGAACTTTGAACGACTAAAAATACGCATGATGCCTTTTTCCTTCGTGTCTTTCATAGATCGTTTTAATTTACCTAGTTTCACAGATTCTGCTCCATGAAAATTAATCTCATTGATACGAACACGCTCTCCTTTGTTCACCCTGATCACAAATATCTCTGAGTTATTCATGAGAGAATCCTGCACCCGATCAATCGTTACATCCACTGAGTAGAATCCCTTTTCTCGGTAAAAACCCACTACCTTTGATCGAGTATTGAAAATTAGATTTTCAGTAATATTGCGTCCTGCGAACAACTTAATCTCTTCCCGAATCTTATCAGCATCCTTCTTAGTTACTCCTTCAAAACGATATCGAGATAATTTCGGTCGCGGCTTTAACTCAATTGAAAGATAAGCAATATCTCCTGTGATTTTATCGATGTTAATCGACACATCACTGAACAATTCCTCCGCCCACAGATTCCGGATAGCATTCGAAATATCATCACTGGGTATTTTAATTTTAGATCCTTGTTTTAATCCTGCAATTAACTTAATGGCTTGGTGATCAAAATTATCTGCACCTAGCACACGAATAGGCCCTACCTCATACAACTTAGGATTCATATAATCTACCACTTGCCCAAAGGAAGCAGTAAAACAGATTAAGATGGTCACTATGAGCGTTGTTTTTCTTATCATGTGCTAGGTTAACTGCTCCGATACCATTCCGAATCTTCGTTCTCGAGATTGGTAGTCTAAAACAGCATTGTAAAAATCTTCTTTTGTGAAATCCGGCCACAAGATATCGGTAAAATATAGCTCAGTATAAGCCAATTGCCAAAGTAAAAAATTACTCAATCTATATTCTCCAGAAGTTCGAATCATAAATTCTGGATCTGGGAAATCCTTTGAGCACAAGTGGACATGTATAACTTGATCGTTGATATCTGCAACTTCTAGCTGGTGTTCTTTCACCTTTTGTGCGATACTCTTCGTGGCTTGTATCAATTCCCATCGGGCACTATAATTCAATGCCAAAATCAAATTCACCTTCTTATTTGCAGCAGTAGACTTCTTTCCAGCAATCAAGGCATTTCTGCACGCCTCTGGAAGTTGCGCCTCGTCACCTATGCTATGAAGACGCACTCCATTTTTGTGAAGCTCTTCTACCTCATTGGATATGGTTTCAACCATTAGGTTCATCAGCCCATCTACCTCTTCTTTCGGACGGTTCCAATTCTCTGTAGAAAATGCGTATAAAGTCAAATACTCCACTCCTAGCTCAACGCAACCCTTTAGCACTTCACGTACCGCCTCCACACCGCTAGTGTGACCGAACAAACGCATTTCACCTTGCTGCTGAGCCCATCGACCATTACCATCCATGATAATCGCAATGTGCTTGGGGGTTTTAGAAAGATTTATTTTATCGAACGCGCTCATTAAAAATTTAACTGATGACGAATTTACAATAAGTAACGGACATAGAGTACTTAAATTATAAATTGATTAACGTAGTTTAACAAAAAAGAGGGAATTGCCTGAACAACTCCCTCTCGATATCTTAAGCATGCAGATTAATCAGCAAGCACAATGATTTTATCATTTTGCATTTCTACTACACCTCCTTTGATGGACAATCGAATAATTCGATCATTACTTGGATCATTTTCAATTTCTCCAGACAACATATCGATTTCTTTCTCGTCGTTGGAGAGACTCACCTTAATTCTCCCTTCTTTCAGGGTTGAAATAATAGGTGCGTGACCTTTCAAAACTTGGAAAGAACCATCAATTCCCGGAAAGCTCACTGCGTCAACTTCTCCTTCGAATAACTTCTTATCTGGTGTAATAATTTCTAATCGCATATCTAACTATTTATTATGCTTCAGCGAGCATTTTCTCACCCGCTTCAATTACATCATCGATACTTCCTTTAAGGTTAAAAGCAGCCTCTGGATACTTATCCATTTCACCATCAAGAATCATATTAAACCCTTTGATTGTGTCTTTGATATCTACTAAAACACCTTTCAAACCTGTAAATTGCTCTGCAACGTGGAAAGGCTGAGACAAGAAACGTTGAACACGACGGGCGCGGTGAACCACTAACTTATCCTCTTCAGACAATTCATCCATACCAAGAATCGCAATAATATCTTGTAATTCTTTGTAGCGCTGTAAAGTAGTTTGAACTCTTCGAGCACAATCATAATGCTCATTACCTACAATCTCTCTTGTTAAAATTCGAGATGTAGAATCCAATGGGTCAACCGCTGGATAAATACCAAGCTCTGCAATTTTACGTGACAATACAGTTGTCGCATCCAAGTGAGCAAATGTGTTTGCTGGCGCCGGGTCAGTTAAGTCATCGGCAGGCACGTAAACCGCTTGCACAGAAGTAATCGATCCGTTTTTTGTTGAAGTAATACGCTCTTGCATCGCTCCCATTTCAGTAGCAAGTGTTGGTTGGTAACCAACAGCAGAAGGCATACGTCCAAGAAGTGCAGACACCTCAGAACCAGCTTGAGTAAATCGGAAAATATT
>JAQWYK010000014.1 GCA_029254025.1 Crocinitomicaceae bacterium
ACGACGCCAACGCATTGACTCCCGGAGAAGTTCACCACGACATCCAACAACTGGAGCGCGAAGGCCTCGACATTTTACTCATCGCCAATAAAGTGGATCAACTCCCTGAAGGAGCCGTACTTCCGTCCACTGATGTGAAGTATACCACCGTACCCATCTCTGCCAAACAACAGGAAGGACTCGATGCCTTGCGCACGGCACTCTCCAGCTCGGTAAATGCCCTCGGCTCCGAAAGTGACACCATCGTGGTCAACGCCCGCCATTATGCGGCATTCTCAAAAGCCCTCGAAGACATCGGCAAAGTAGAGCAGGGGCTCGCCGCACACATCCCCGGCGATTTATTGGCGATGGACATCCGCAGCGCGATTCGGAATCTTTCGAGCATTACGGGGGAGATTACCACCGATGACCTGTTGGGGAACATTTTTGCCAATTTCTGTATCGGGAAGTAGGGGGAAAAGTCGAAAGTGGAAAAGTTGGGAAGGGTTGATAGCCCGAGAATAGGAACTTGGGCAAGAAGTGACGAACATTGCTGTCTGGTTAATCCAATGAACTTCTTTATTTCAGGAAAATTAATTATGTTTGGCTTACTATAAACAAGGTATATGCCATTAGAAAAACAATAAGCCAAGGCAAGATCAAGCACATTGCAATCCTCCTTCCTACGGTTACCGCAGCGCTTTCTCGCTAACGCTAAAAACGAAATGAATAAAATAATAACGGCATACAACAATGTGTATAGTGCATAGCACCCTTCGGGATGCTACGTCACCATACACGGAACGTTGTAGACAATTAAAAGTCAATACCATCATATCTTTTAAATTAGACAGATGATAAATAAAATTTTACAACTAAATATTTTATTACTGAACCTATTAGTAATATCATCTTGCAAAAACATAGAAAATCTGTCAAAACAAATTTGTATAGGAAATGATCCCAACTTCAAAATAGTTGCTCATTCAGATAGTGGATTTTCAAGTTTTAACCGAAAAGTAGTCGTTTTTGGAATTGATATATATGCTGTTGCCGCTGTAGAGGATGTCAAACTTTTGCACGCAGCAAATGTGATGGCTCAGTATCTTGACAATGATGAAGATAGAATTATAGACAACCAGTTAGTTTTGGAAAAAATGCTTGATAACAAAGCCTTTTTAGTTATGTGGAAAAAGGAAAGCGACTTAAATATTAATCCTCCCTCTGACAGACTTGGTCAAGATTTAGGCAACGATGAAACCAACCCTTCCTTTGTTTCAAATGGTAGAATAGGGCAATTTGATGCAGCACTGGAAGAGGTTTTACATATAATAAACAACGCGGGTCATTCTTATGCCTATCCTCAATATTTTGGCCTACATGGAGAATCTCAACTTGCAAATGCGATGGATATAGCAAGAGGTGGAAAGTTCTTAAATATCCCTAATTCTTATCCTGATAATGCATGGTATACCTATGATGATCAAACTTGTGATTACGCAGATTGTCAAACTATCGAATATTTATATTGGGCATTAACGTCAATGATGGGTGCTCAAGAGAATAGATTAAGTGATATTGGGCATGAATGGAAATTAAACACTAAATATTTAGTTGAAAGTACAGATTCTACAATCTTCTCGTTGTTAACTAATACTGCCTATAAAATGCCTAAAGTTTTACCCGATGGAACTTATAGACATTAAATTAATGTGTTAACAATACTATTCTCTTCGAGAAAACAAACTTTGTAACCCCGCACGGTGGGTAGCTTCAATCCGTTGATGTAGGTTTTTATGAGCTCAAGGTATAAATAAAAGGATTCAAACAAAAACATACTTGACCCATCGCTTGCCTAATCTCCCCAAATTAATTCTACAAATTCGGGATGGTCTATAAAGGGATTACGATTCTTTTGATAATGGAAGTAAATGATGTCGTTTCTTCTCCGTTCCCAATCATCTACGGGGTCTTCTTGGTGCCATTTATACAAATCGGAAAGCTTCGCATGAATCGGTAGATTTGTTTTGTTATCCGAGGGAATAGAGTCAATGACTTCAAGATCGACTTCACCATTTTCGCCTTCATAGCGTGTTGCCATATAAAAAATCATTCGTGCTACATCTCCTTTAACTTCGTCGCGCGGCTTCCACACCCATTGTGAAGAACTCCGGTAAGACCCAGTAGCGCCATCTCCATCTACATATTCCTCGTTGCATTCTGCGAACCAACGGTTATTTCGTGCGGAATTTACTGTGACATCTGCAGGACGAAGCGCATGTGCATCTGTTCCAGGGCCAGGTTTCGTACCAAATGCTCCCCTCGATTTGGCCCAAACATGCTCCCGGCTCCAACCATTTCCACCATCGTATTCCAAGGCGCCATTCTTAGACCAACCAGAATAGAGCAAGATTACGTTATTCGTATCAATCGTATCCTGATCCGTATGCTTCAAGATATCCCATATATCCGTATCCCTACTGGTATATGGGAACTGCACATGCCCTTGAATGATATCATTGAGTGCTGCTTTCAATTCGGTTCCACTCAAACCAGCAGCATGATCATAATATCCCGGAGGAATTTGCCCATATCCGAGAAAATGAATGACCACAATGGCACTGACTACTATTAGTTTGTTTAGCATAACGGAAGTTCAAGTTCGAATATACGGAATTTTAGTACTCATTCTCCTTTGAAATAAATTGCGCTCTTCATTTACGCCAATTTTCTAAAGGTATCTTTTAGCAGTAACACCAATGCTTATGCCTGCAACGAAAGTGCTGATATTCGGTTATGCATTACTTTGAACCATAGGGGTGGAACTAAAGCTAAGAGCATCATTCCAGGGTATCCAGTGGGCATTTGTGGGCTGTTGTTATGGTGGCGAAGAACTTGGTATTTTCGGCTAGAAATATAGTGGTGATCGGAATGTCTTGATAATTCGAATAACACAATACGTCCTAATGGATGATTAGAGTTCCATGAATGAATAGGCAGTGTTCGTTCATATTTCCCATTGACCAGTTTGCGCCGTAAACCATAATGTTCAATGTAATTCACGGTTTCAAGCAATAATATCCCAATAAAGGCGGAGGCAATAAAGAAACACATGATTTGCCATCCAAAAAATAGAAAGATTGTAATCAATAAAGTCGCTTGAATCAGTTGAAAGCGGATCATTTCATTCCTTACTGAAAAGAACGATTTCTTTTGAATGGATAACCGTTTTTTCTCCAGTTTCCAGGCAGAAAGGTATGAGAAAAGAATGGAGCGACACCAGAATACATAAATCGGTTCTCCATATTTACTCGAAGCTGGATCATCTGGTGTGCTCACACGTGTGTGATGTCCTCTATTATGCTCAATAAAGAAATGCATGTACAAGCTGGAAAGTAAAAGCAGTTTACTCAATACGTGTTCAAAGATACTGTTTCTATGCCCGAGTTCATGTGCTGCGTTGATTCCAATAATTCCACAGGCTAAGCCCATGCTTAAAATCATTCCGAACCGCTCCCAACTTGGCATGTCATAGGTCATTTGAAAGAGAAAAAAAACAAGTAATGCATATTGCATCGGCACCAATAAATAGATGATGAGGTCATACACCCCACGTTTTTCTGAAATAAGTTGTTCTTCTTGGGATAAGTTTTTAATGGAAGGACGTAAAAATAATTCGAGAATTGGAAATATCACGAATAACACCACAACAGGTAAAAAGACCCAATAGCTGCCTAAAAGCAATGCAGTAAAAACAAGTGCTACAGGGATATATGCAGCAAGATATTTGAATGCGTTCATAGTCTAAAAAGATTGAACTAATTTAGAAATTATTTTTTAACCTGTGAAGATGATGAACAAGTTTTAGTGGGTGCAAAATAATGGAGGTCCATCCTCTTTGTAGAACTGATATTGGAATAATTAGCATAATAATTTAGTTTTTAACGTGAAATGAGTTTTACCTCAACCTATAGTAGTGACTTTTTTGGTAGTATTGTGGCATGAAATGTATCCTATTCATAGTAGCCGCTCTTCTAATTCATCTTAGTCTAATGGCACAGCAATTTGATATTGATGTGCTGCGCAAGGCGAACTTGGAGAGAAATACCCGGCTCGATCGTCCATTTTTGTTCATTACGCATTCAGCATCCGTTATTGAGTTTGGTGCACCTGTGATTTTATTAAGTGCAGGTTTTATTCAGAAAGATAGTATTCTGAAACAGCAGGGGTGCATGCTATTTGGTGCATTGGCCGTCACAGGAGGGATTACTTTAGGTATGAAGTATGCTATCAATCGTCCGCGCCCCTTTGTTACTTACCCAGACATTCTGCAATTAACAGATGCGGGGAGTCCTGCGTTTCCTTCAGGGCATACATCCATGGCATTTAGTGCAGCCACATCGTGGTCGCTGGCGTGTCCAAAATGGTACGTCATCGCACCATCGATGCTATGGGCCAGTGCTGTGGGCTATTCACGGATGCATTTAGGCGTACATTATCCTTCCGACGTGTTTGTAGGCGCCCTTGTAGGAGCTGGTAGTGCTTGGTTGAGTAAAGTATTGACAGAAAAGATTCAGTATCGAAGAAAAGTTGGAAGGGCTAAAGCCTGAAAGTCGGTTACCTTGGATTAACGTCGTTGACCGAGTGATTTTGTGGCGACCAAAGGAGCCATAGCATCGGACTGAAGGCTCTTTTCGATGCTCCTAGAACTGGAAATAAATAAATGGTTGCAGGTCGCTGGAAATAAATTGCAGGATCACAAAAACGGTAGCCACAGCTACGAGTGCTTTTATTGGAAGTGGAGCTTTAATGAAAAGCTCTTGGTACCATGTCTTTGTTTTCGAAGGAAGCCAGTGGATGACAAATCCAAAAAGCATGGCGATGAACACCCATTTGTAGTTGAGTAGGATTTCCCAAGCGAGATTGAGTTGGAAATTCGTTTGTATGCTGTGCCACATTTGCTGGACTACGTCTAGATCTCGTGCACGGAAGAAGATCCGGGTAAACGTGATAAAAATAAAGGTGAAACCAATCGCATAGATGCGTACCAGCCATCCGTTTTTATTCTTAAAGGGGCTGATTTTCGCCCAGTATTTATGCCAAACAACTCCAAACCCGTTCAATCCTCCCCAGATGATGAAGTTCCATGATGCGCCGTGCCATAGTCCGCCGTAAAGCATGGTGATCATAAGATTGATGTCACGAATGATTTTTTTCTTGAGCCCACTGAAGATTTGAGCTAATGTAAACAATAGTAATACAGAGCCACCAATAATAAATAGAGCACGTATGCTGCCGATCAGGAGCAAAATCACGGATAGAATCAATACCACAGAAATCCAAGTTCCCCACGTGGCCCGCCGGTTCCCACCTAAGGGGATGTATAAATAATCTTTGAGCCAAGTGGATAAAGATATGTGCCAACGTCCCCAAAACTCTGAAGTGGACTGCGCTTTATACGGAGAGTTAAAGTTGGTTGGTAAATAAAACCCCATGAGCATCGCAACACCAATCGCGATGTCAGTATATCCCGAGAAGTCGCAATAGACTTGCAATGAGTAACCAAAGAGTGCCATCACACTTTCAAAGCCGGTGTACATTCCTGGGTTGTCAAATACACGGTCAATGAAGTTTACTGCAATAAAATCGCCGAGTACCATCTTCTTTACTAATCCATTGAGAATTAAAAATACAGCTAAGCCAAACGTACGTTGTGAAATAGAGTAGGGTTTATAGATTTGAGGTACGAACTCATTCGCACGTACAATTGGTCCTGCTACTAACTGTGGGAAGAAGGACACGTAAAACCCGAAGTCTATGAGGTTCTTTACGGGTTCAATGCGCTCCCGATAGATGTCTACTGTGTAACTGATGGTTTGAAAGGTAAAGAACGATATTCCGACAGGCAGAATGATACGGTTGATGTCGAAGCCAGTTCCGAGCCATTCATTCGACCAATAAGCAAGGTGGTTTAAGACTTCGTAATCTGTTTGGAAGATTTGATTGTAGCTGTCTGTGAAGAAATACGCGTATTTGAAGTAGACCAAGACTCCGAGGTTTATGGTAACGCTCAGCACCACTAGCCAGAGGCGTTTGGTTTTGGATAAACTCTTGAAAACTGCCTTGCCGATATAATAATCGGTGACGGTGGAGAAGAGCAGCAAGAAGAAAAATAGTTCGCTCGTCTTGTAATAAAAGAATAAACTGATTAAAAAGAGATACCCATTGCGCAGCGCAATTTTCTTATAGATAATCGCATAGATGGTATAAGCAATGAGAAAGAATCCCCAGAAATTGAAACGGGTAAAAATCATCGGAGACAGCGGATTGTAGGTCAACGCTTGCTCCAAGTATGTCCAGATCATCGCTACATCGAACTCGCCCATCAGTTTTCTCGCATTAAATAATTTTCATACCCTTCCATCAAGGCATTGAACAGTAAGTCCCCCACCAAATAGTATCCATCGAAGGTAAAGTGGATACGGTCTTTTTTGAGCAGGCCTCGCGCCATCCAAATGTTCGCGCTCTTCAGACCTCCCATCACTGCGAATAAGTCCCATACGGCACCGTCGTATTTCTTGGCTAAGTCGTACATCGCTTCTTGCACGATAACGCCATTGGTATTTAGTCGCTTGTTGTATCCGTAGCTATCGTTATTCGTAAGGAATACAAAAAACGTATTCGGATTCACGCGCGTGATTTGAGCAATGATACTGTCGTAGTTTTGAATGAAGCTTGCTTTGGTGAAATTTCCACCGTGAGCGTCATTGATTCCAATTCCGAAGAATACGATGTCGGGTTGTAGGACGTGCATCTGTTCCTCAAAGAGCGCACATTTCAAGTATGACCCTGTGCTTGCTCCGTTCACGCCAATAGAGTTGTAGGTGATGCCTGACTCGTCGTTCTCCAAGTAGAGGCCATACAGAATAAAGCGTTCTTGCAAAGAGTCGGTTTTGATAAACCCGAATTCTAAGGTGTCGGTTGTTGTGAACAATTCAATGATGGAATAGCCCGCTGCGGAATCATGGTGAATCACTGCGTTGGTATCTCGACCGAGCCATTGAAGCTGAAAAGATAAGCTGTCGGCTTCGTGTAATACTTTAATACGCCTGAATGTGTGCGGTAGGTTTTTCGTTCGGTCGAAGGCGATTCGCACAGTTGCGCTGGTATCAGCGGTAAAGACGCTAATCCCTGAAGCTCCCAGTTTCGTATCCAACGTTCTGTCTACGTTGCGTACTTTGTCCCAATTCCCTTGGTAGTCTACTTTGTAATCGTAGGGTCCGTTGGTTTTCGCAATTCTAAACGGAAAAACCAATCCACGCGCACCTTGCTGATTGGGAGCATATGACCCCAATAATTGCCGCATGCGATTCGAGTATATATCTGCTTGAATGTGGGAACCTCCAAAATGAACTACATTCACATTTCCTTCCCCCCAAAAAAGGAGGTCTTCCATCTTTTTGTAGAATGTATTGGCATATTTCATTTCTCCCGGAAAAGAAAGGGAGGAACGGTCCAAGTGGATGTAATCAGCACTGGGTATTTCAGCACGGATAGGTTGAGCGAACGCATTCAGCTGCCACAGTATTCCAAGAAGTAGGAGCGAGGTGTATCTCATCGTGCGTCAGTCTTTTTTCAATTTTATCCGCTGGAGGTACTGTTCGTAGTCCAATAGCAAGGATTCGTAAAATATTTCAGCAATTTTTTCAGCTCCACGCGAAGAAAAGTGGATGTAGTCTTTCGCTGCCAATGGGGGATTGGCTTCAACCCAACTCGGCATGGAATTTTCTCCTCCCATCACTTCGTACATATCAAAGTATGCACCTCCCATTTCAAACACCGCATTTTTAAGTGCATCTCGCACATGTGGCAAGTTTGGATAGGTTTGCATTTTACCATTGATGTTCGTAGACATATCAGAAGGACCAATCACCAGGAAGGACGCATTCGGACATAGGCTTTTGATGCGTTGCATGTTCGCCAAGAATTCTTTCCCATAGCTTTCCGCCTTTTCTTTGGATTTAATGTAGGGCATAACGTTTCCTCCGTATTGCAGGATAATCAGTTTTGGATTAAGCGCAGCGTACATCTGTCGAGAAATGTCCTTGTTTAACTTACGAAAGATAGTTCCTGAGGATCCACGCATAGAAATATTATCCATATGCACACCATTCGGTGTTTCCATGGATATTCCATAGACTTCGGGACTGGATTTTCCGGAAAATGTAACTTTAAGCTTACTGGGAGATTTCTCTAAGTCGAATGTGACGATTTGTAACATTTGATTGCTGTCCACCACTTGTGTGGATTCGACACCGTCATAATCCAGCTTCACTTCCGAAGGGGCTTTGTTGTGTCCCATAAAAATGCGGACGCGCGTAAAGTTCCGTACAGAAGAATGTGCTTTTGATCGTGGGGTAAATGTGGTAAATCCGCTGTTGAATGATTTCTCTACAAGAACACTGTCGATGCTGTCGGAAACGTGATGTACAAACTTACACATGATTGCCGTAGCTCCGTAGCGGCCATCTGTAGCTCTTCCCGATTTTCCAAATGCTGTGTATCGTGACCAGTTTTCTGATGTATATTGAGCAACAGATCTACTTTGTGTAATACCTTTCGGGGCCATAATTCCCACGCCAGCACCACCAAATTTCGCTTGTAGTCGCTGACGCACATACGATGTGATACGATCTTCTTCTATTTGAGAATCGCCGTAGTGTAGGATACGGATTGATGGATTATTAGAAGACGCATTGGCCAAAGCCTTGAAAAACATATCTAGTCCATCACGGTCGTCGTTTCCGTATTGCAAGCGTGTAGGATCAGCAGCCGCGATTTGCGCAGCAGCTTCTAGACTATCTTGTTCGGATTGAAGCTTCAATTCTTTAAGGCGTGTTTGGTAAGCCTCTAGACTATCTTTTCTCGCCTGGATTAAAGCTTCTACGTCAATTTTATCTTCATCAGCATGGAGGATGTCGTTTACAGAAACGAAGTAAAACGTTTTTCCGCCAACCGTAAAACCAGTTTCCGGAATTACCACTGCGAAGATGGTCAATACACCGATTACAGCAGCGATGAAGAGTGCTATTTTCGCAGGGTGGAATATGGGCTGCTGTTCTTCCATTTAAGGCAAATATATGGTAAGTTTTTGACCGGGTTGAATATTCGTTCCAATCTTATTCCACTTCATGATGTCTGAATCTTTTACCTTGTATTTTCTTCCTATGTCCCAAAGGGTGTCCCCAGATTTTACGGTATAGGATATTTTCTTTCCAGTAGGTATCTCTGTTGGCGTATTCACGCGCGGTTCTTCGCTAGGTGTGACAGGTGCAGGTGTTTCAACGGTCACCTTCACACCGCGGGCAGCAGCATCACGTTGACTTCTGCTCAATTGTTCAAACTGAGCGAAAGAAGCACTGTCGCTACACGGAACTTTAAAGAAAACATCCCATCCTTTGGGGAGGGTGTTGCTGGTGAATCCGTTCAGTTGCTTGATTTCGTGCAAGCTGGGTCCAAACCAATACGTGAGGTCGCGGAAATATTCACCCCTTTCCGTACAGTAAAAGACATAGCAGCTGTCGTGAGTATTCGGGAAGTAGCGGGCACGAAGATGTGCATAAATTGAATCCTTAAGTAGGGCATACGACATTTCTTTCTCTGCCGGAATCAAAATTGGCGCTCCTGGAGGCACAACCTGGTTGAAGTATCGGGCATTCATGAGTCGAAATGTTGGTAGATTCAACTCAAGAACAGATGCTATTTGTTCTGCATGTAAGGTATCGCTTGTTAGAATAGTTGTTGTTTCCCACTTCGGTTGAAGGGCAAAGCCTTTTACTCCCCACGCTTCCCGTCGATGATGGATGAAGGCCATTGCTAAGAGTGCAGGGTAGAAATCCCGATCGCGGTGTTGAAGATGTGCATAGCGCTCCCAGTAGTTGGTCGCCTCAGGTGCTGATTGGTTAGCCTTTCGAACGGTGCTGGCACCAAGCATGAGCGCACTTAATTGTTCACTGGGTTGTTCGAATTTCTGTCTAAGATCACTGAAGTAAAGAGTTGTAGCCTTTATTAATGAAGAGAAATTAACCCGATCATCCGTGTATTCGTTCAATTCAACGTCGTAATTCAGTGCTATCATGGCATTCAACCCAATCGAAAAGAAGTCGTTTTTATTTTTAGTTGTAGGCATTAAATGAATGCGCGATAGGAATAGGTATTGCATCCATGAAGGAGTTGTTTCAGTAAAAGCACCGTTCTCCTGTTGAAGATGTTCAAACAACCCAAAGAGTACACGGTAATTTACCGTTGGTTGACTGGTAAAAAAATCAATGTATTCATCAATGAGCGGATCGTAACCATCATAGAGTACGCCGAATTGTTTTTTTAAATATGTATCTAACTCTAATTGTGTGTAGGAAGGAAAGTCTTTGTATTTTTTCTCCTTGGCAGTTTGAGGAGTGAAAGTATACAAGTTTTTAACTTGCTGTGCTTGTTGTGCGAGCGCATTCTTGAGCAGGGCTTGATACTGATCATCCACAGCAAAGGCGCTGGGAAGCATATAATAAACTAAAACGAACAGAACGTACTTCATGCTACAAAAATAAACAGAAAGGATTCCCTACATTGGTCAACGAACGGATGTTTTAAACATTTTACTGTAGAGAAAAAGGTATACCGATGAACGATGAATAATTAAAGCTCTACTGACTAAATCGTTGGTTAATTTGAACGTTCTGTGTAAATTAGCAAAAAAAAACGCTATGAAAAAACAACTACTTGTAGGTCTTTCCTTGTTGACAGTGGGAGCAAGCTTTGCTCAGATCACCATCAATGCGAATGATATCATTGGATTTGGGGAATTTGTTGAATTAACAACGGATACGATTCCGACGATCATACACACTGCGAATGGTCCGGATCAAACATGGAACTATACTTCGTTAAATAGTCATGTTGTATCTGAATTTGGATTCGGTGCACCAAGTTGGTACGACGGAGATTTAGAATTTCCGAATGCAACCTTGGCATGGTTTGACATTGAAACGAATACCACAGCGTTTTTCAATAAATCGATAGATGCATTAGATGTACTAGGGATTTACGGAGATTTTCTAGAAACGGGTACTCCGCAAGCACTTAAATTCGATCAATTTGACAGACAATTGAGCTTTCCTTCTACGTATCAAACGGAATTTTTCAATACCTATACGTTCGGTTTTACGCTGGACGGGGCAGCATTTAGTTTAGACTCTGTAGTCATCGATGGCACTTCTGATAAGACTTCATTGGCGGATGCATGGGGAACGTTGACAACTCCGTTTGGAACGTTCGATGTGATTCGTCAAGCTGTATACGAAGCAACAACGACAGTTGTGGATGGCTACTTATTTGGTGCTTCAGTGTTTAATGACACTCAAGTGGATGAAACGTATACGTATACGTTTTGGACGAATGATGCAGGATCGCGTTATGCTGTATTGGAATACACATATGATCCAGCAATTTCAGCGATTACTGAAGTGACTTGGCAGAGTGGTGCTCCAACGCTTTCTATTCAAGAAGCAGTAGAAATAGCGAACATAGTGAACGTTTTCCCAAACCCAGCAAATGATCAATTAACGCTTGAAGTAGCTGAAGGGAATTATGAGGTAGCGATTATTGATGCGATGGGAAGAGAAGTATCTACATTACACATCGATGCATCAAATAACCGTATCGCGACAACTAACTTATCCAATGGAGTATATTCATTGCGTATTTCCAGCGAAACAGGAGTAGTTGATGTTCAACGTTTTGTTGTGCAGCATTAGGTCAAAGTTATTTCTAAAATTTAATAAATAAATGGAGGCACGTTCGAAGGTTGTATTTAACTCAAAAAATCGATTTATTATTTTATTGTTGGCCAGTATGAGTTTATTGCTCGTTCCTGCGGTTGCAATGCTTTTTTCAAGCGAAGTAGTTTGGACTCCCTATGATTTTGCTATTGCGACTGTGGTATTGCTCGGAACGGTGTTGCTTGCGGAGCTGATATTGCGCATGTTTCCAAGAAAGAAACAACGGATCTACTTAATCGCACTCTTGTTTATTTTATTTGGAGTGCTCTGGACTGAGATGGCGGTGGGTGTGTTTGGATCTCCTATTGCGGGAACCTAATTATTTAGTTTTTCCCTCCAAGCTGGTCCTTTAAGGATACATCCAATCTTTTGTCTAATCGAATAATTCGGGTTCATGACATCTTTACCTATCGAAACCCATTCGTGAAATGCAATATACAGAGGATTAAAGGTTTGTATGTTTTTAGTTAAACCATATTTTACCTTTTCTTCACGTAGTTCAGGTTGAAATGTTCCGAAGATTTTGTCCCAGATGATAAAGATGCCTGCGTAGTTTTTATCCAAGTAGATTGGGTTAGATCCATGGTGAACACGGTGATGCGAAGGAGTGTTCATAATAGCCTCAAACCACCGCGGAAGTTTATCGATGAGCTCGGTGTGGATCCAATATTGATACAATAAACTTATCGCCATTTGTGTAAAAATCATCACTGGATGAAACCCGAGTAGTGGAAGAATCAAATAAAAGATAAAAGTGAAAAAGCCACCTGTCCAAGTTTGGCGCAGTGCTGTGCTTAAGTTATAACGTTCGGAGGAGTGGTGTACCACATGCGAAGCCCAAAACAAGCGACTTTCATGCCCTAACCGATGCGCCCAGTAATAGCAGAAATCATCTGCAAAGAGAATGATTAACCAGGTCCACCATGCAAATGGGAGTGTGGTAATACGTATGTTTTCATAGATGAATGTAATGACAAATGCAACGATTAATTTGCTAATAAACCCAATGGCTACGTTACCTAAGCCCATGGTTATAGAGGTAGCGGCATCTTTGACCAAGTAGCTCCCCGGTTTTTTTCGGGAAATGATGATTCCTTCAATGATAACGGTTGTTGCGAAAATGGGAATCGCATAAAGGATTAAATCAGGTATGTTGGGAATTTCCATGTTTTTAAAAGCGAATTAGATGCAATCCAACACGTATTCGATTAAGGTACGGATACGTGCTTCATAATTACTGGAGAACTCCTTTTTCCTTCGGTTAGCTAGACCCAAGCAAATGGCTGCTGCTTTATGGCCCAAGCTCTTAGACAAGGCGAAAAGCGCAGAGCATTCCATTTCTAAATTCGTAAAACGGTGTTCCCCTAAACGAAAATCAGAAAAGGAGTTCAGCATGTTCTCCTCCGCCAAGGGTAGACGAAGCTTTCTACCTTGTGGCCCGTAAAATCCGGATGCGGTAATCGTGATTCCTTTGACGACTTCTGTCGACGCTAATCGTGCTACAAGCTCTGTGTTTGCGGCTGTTAGATAGGGGTGGATTTTTTCCGGAAGCGCTGTCGTTTTCTCAATTTCCTCAAGTAATGCAGCGTCTTCTTGATCAATATTAAGTTGATAAAAATGACCGAGATTATCGATTCCCATGGCGTGGGAGGAAAGAATGAAACTATCAATTGGAATATCGTCTTGGAGGATGCCACAGGTTCCTATACGCACGATTTCCAAAACTACTTTCTCCTTTTTCTCTTGGCGTTGATTGAAGTTGATGTTTACCAGCGCATCTAACTCATTCAATACGATATCAATATTGTCAGTACCAATTCCTGTTGAAACAACGGATAGGTGTTTTCCTTTGTAAGTTCCTGTATGACAGCTGAATTCGCGGTGTTGGCTTTTGTGGTTAACCTCATCGAAGTAATTCGAAACAACTTCAACCCTAGCTTGATCACCGACAACTATAATTTTATGGGCCAATTCATCTGGGGTTATTCCAAGGTGATAGATTTGACCTTCTTGCGTCAAAATTAATTCGGAGGGTAAAAATTCTTCCATGCTTCAACAAAAAACCACCTACAACATTTTAGGTGGCTTTAAAGATATAAAATCTGTTTAATTATCGCCGTAAAGTCAGTGACATGTACTCATAAAAACGTGTGATTTGTTCGTATTAGTTAGTCAAGGAACCAAATACTTTTGAAAGTAAATCTGTAACACGGGCCGCAGGGTCTTTTCGAATTTTGTTTTCTTCTTTCTCAACCATTAGGAATAAACCACTAATCGCACGCTCTGTAACATATTTGTTCAAATCCGTGTCTACCTTGTCACCACCTGTAAAGGTCATCGCTTGATTGTATTTGGTCATTACAGGATTCCAGTAATCGGTTAATTTTACTTTTTCAATTGAGGCTTGCACTTTTGGTGAAAAAGCCGCTACCAATTGACTCGTCGTGTTGTCTTTCAGGAATTTAGTCGCTGCTCCTTCACCGCCATTTAGTATGGCAAACCCATCACTAATGGACATGTTTTTGATTGCGTTTATGAAGATTGGAGTAGCCTCTTTTGCAGCGTCCTCAGCGGCTCTGTTTAAGGTTTCTGTGATTTTTACTACTTGGTCACTCAAAATAGGTTTATCTTGTGCCCATTCTTTCATTTTGATAGCACTCTCCGGGAAAGGCAACTTGATTTCTTGATTCCCTAAAAATCCATCTGTTACTGAGGTGAAGTCAACAGCGTTGGTGATCCCTACGGTCAGCGCTTCTTTTAATCCGCTGATTACCTCGCCGTTGGTAAGCTTGTTTGTTTCTCCCTCAGTTGTTGGGGTCAATAGGATGTTAGCAGTTTCATTGAGCACATCGCAGGCAGTAAGTGTCACAATCAACGAACCAGCCAAGATGTTTTTAATAATATTTCTCATGTCAATTAGTTTTTTTTCAAACATACGAATAAATTTACCGCATCAAATCAAAAGTAATACCAAATTCATGCAAGCAGATATAATCACTATCGGAGACGAATTACTGATCGGTCAAACGATTAACACGAACGCGGCATGGATTGGTCAACAATTGTCTCTTTCTGGAATAGCCATCGGCCGGTCCACAACTATTTCAGATGGAAAACAAGAAATTTTGGATTGTTTTTCCGAGGCCTTAAATCGCAGTGAGTTGGTTATAGTAACTGGAGGTCTGGGTCCTACAAAGGATGATATTACCAAGCAGACGTTGTGCGAGTATTTCGGAACAGAACTAGAGTTAAAGCAGGATGTGTTAGTCCGTATTGAGGAGTTTTTTGCAAAGCGTGGTAAAGAGATGCTTCCTTCGAACTATCAGCAGGCTGAATTACCGAAATCGTGCATAGTCTTAGATAATTTTGTAGGAACGGCTTCTGGCATGTGGTTCGAGAAAGATGGACGTATTTTGGTCTCTATTCCCGGGGTGCCCTATGAAATGAAGGCGTTAATGACGGAAGAGGTACTCCCGCGCGCGCTGGCTTACTTTAGCGTAAAAGGAATGTATCACCAGACCTTAATGACGCAAGGAATAGGTGAATCCTTTCTTGCTCAAAAGATAGAAGACTGGGAAAATAGAATTTATGCGGACGGATTGGCATTAGCGTATTTACCTTCTCCCGGTGTAGTAAAGTTACGGCTAACCAGTAAGAAAGGGGTGGAGGATGCTGAACGCATTGATCGCTATTTTCGGGAGTTAGAGGAGGCATATCCCAATTATGTTTACGGGAGAAACGGAGTTTCGATTTTTGAGGTCGTTGGACAATTATTGCGAGAAAAGAGACAAACCCTAAGTACCGTCGAGAGCTGCACTGGCGGTGGAATTTCAGCAGCTTTTGTAGCGCAGCCTGGGGCTTCTGATTTTTTGCAAGGAGGAATTGTAAGTTACTCTAATGAAGTGAAGGAACTTGAAGTAGGAGTGTATTCAGCTACGCTGGCTCAATTTGGTGCGGTCAGTGAACAAACGGTCGTCGAAATGGCGCTAGGCGGTCAACGCAAATTTAAAACAGACTATTGTATTGCGGTGTCCGGAATAGCTGGTCCCGATGGTGGGACAGAGGAGAAGCCTGTAGGTCTCGTCTGGTGTGCGGTAGCCCATCCAATTGGTGTGGTAGCCAAGAAGTTTCAGTTTGGAACAGATAGAGGTCGTAATTTAGAAATGACAACCCTTGCAGCGGCAAACGTATTAAGAAGAGTTATTTTGTCTATTGAGTAACGAGATCCTTGGCTAAAACAAAAAGCGACTTCCCTGGTGGAAAGTCGCTTTTGTCGTTATTCATCCCGTTAGTTAAACCTCTTCTTCCGACAAAATCGGCTTTCTGAAGATGATTTGATCATCTATTAAATCAATGACTACATTTTTAGTTGTGTCAATGGTTTGACCCAAAAGCTGTTTCGATAATTGATTCAGTATGGACCGCTGAATCACTCTTTTTACAGGGCGTGCACCAAAATGAGGGTCGTATCCTGTTTCAGCAATCCAATTTAAGGCATCTTGTTTAACAACAATTTTTATGTTGTTCTCGGCCAACTGTTCTATTAGTTGATTGAGTTGAATCTCTACGATATCTAGAACATCATTCTTGGTCAGTGGTGTAAACAATACCGTTTCATCGATGCGATTGAGGAACTCTGGTCTAATTTCTCGTTTCAAGTATTCCATCAATTCCATGACTGTATTTTCTTTGGTAGCCTCTTCAGTGCCGGGAATGAGTGCGTCATAGTTGGCGTGAATAATATCTGCCCCCATGTTTGAAGTCATAATGATGATGGTGTTTTTAAAATTCACCACACGTCCTTTGTTGTCAGTCAAACGACCATCGTCCAATACTTGCAGAAGAACATTGTAAACATCTGGGTGTGCTTTTTCGATTTCATCGAGTAAAATAATCGAGTAGGGTCTGCGGCGAACCGCTTCAGTTAATTGGCCGCCTTCATCGTATCCTACATATCCTGGAGGAGCCCCTACCAAACGACTCACGCTATGTTTTTCTTGGTATTCACTCATGTCAATACGCGTCATTGCGTTTTCATCGTTGAAAAGGAATTCTGCCAGTGTTTTTGCAAGTTCAGTTTTTCCAACTCCAGTTGTCCCAAGGAAAAGGAAAGAACCAATTGGTTTTCCGGCGTTCTGTAGGCCTGCTCGACTTCGTCTAACGGCATCCGCTACTGCTTCAATTGCTTCTTCTTGTCCTACTACACGAAGCCTTAATTCATCTTCTAAGCGAAGTAGTTTAGCGCGCTCACTTTCAAGCATTTTGGACACCGGTATACCTGTCCATTTGGAAATAACATCCGCAATTTCTTCAGCGTCTACCTCCTCCTTGATCATCTTGGTGGATGATTGAAGTTCGGCTAAGTCGTGCTTTCCTTTTTCAATGAGGTCTTCCACTTCTTTCACCTTTCCGTAACGGATTTCCGCAACTTTTCCGTAGTCTCCAGCGCGCTCTGCTTGTTCTGCTTCTAGCTTCAGTTGCTCGAATTGCTCTTTGGCATCCTGTACATTGTCAATTAAGTCTTTTTCTGCTTTCCATTTAGCGAGAAATTCATCCTGCTGCTCGCGCAAGTTGGCAAGTTCAGCGCTAAGATTGGCCAATTTTTGCTGATCGTTTTCGCGTTTGATGGCTTCTTTCTCAATCTCTAACTGCATGATTTTTCGCTCGATTTCGTCGAGTTCCTCTGGTTTGGAGTTGATTTCCATTCTCAGTTTAGATGCTGCCTCATCGATCAAGTCAATAGCTTTATCAGGAAGCATTCGGTCAGTGATATATCGTTGAGAAAGTTCAACAGCGGAGATAATTGCAGCGTCCTTGATTAGTACTTTGTGGTGATTTTCGTATTTCTCCTTGATACCTCTCAGAATAGATATAGCATCTTCGCTGGAAGGCTCGTCTACCAATACTGTTTGGAATCGCCGAACTAAAGCTTTATCCTTCTCAAAGTATTTTTGATATTCATTCAGGGTTGTGGCGCCGACTGCTCGCAATTCACCTCTTGCTAACGCTGGCTTTAAAATGTTTGCAGCATCCATGGCTCCTTCACCGCCACCGCCTGCTCCTACAAGGGTGTGTATCTCGTCAATGAATAGGATAATTTCCCCTTCAGACTTTGTTACTTCGCTTATTACAGATTTCAGACGTTCTTCAAATTCGCCTTTGTATTTTGCTCCCGCAACGAGTGCTCCCATATCTAGGGAGTATACAATTTTACTTTTAAGGTTTTCAGGAATGTCTCCGTCTACAATTCGGTGAGCAATTCCTTCTGCGATTGCCGTTTTACCCACTCCAGGTTCTCCTATGAGGATAGGGTTGTTTTTAGTTCTTCTCGTTAGAATTTGCAGTACGCGCCGAATCTCATCATCGCGTCCAATGATAGGATCTAGCTTCCCGTTTTTTGCCATTTCGTTCAGGTTGTTGGCAAACTTTTCTAAGGCTTGGTATGTTCCGTCTTTTCCCTGAGAGTCGACAGATTCTCCTTTTCTTAAATCCATGATTGCTTGTTTTAGGTTGTTTTTGGTAAATCCATTATCTTTTAGAAGTCGCGCAACGCTGTCATTTCCATCAAGTAATGAAAATAAGACAATTTCTAAGCTGAGGAATTCATCATTGAAATTGCGCATTTCATTCATTCCGTAGTTTAATACTTTTTGAAGTGTATTGCTTAAATAAGGTTGTCCACCTGATACTTTAGGATAGGAAGCGATAATGCTGTCTAATGCGCGTGTAAAGACGTTAAAGTCTGCATGTAGCACTTTGAAAATAAAGGGGAGTACATTATCGTCTACTTTCAACATTCCGCGCAAGAGGTGGCCTGTTTCTATGGCTTGTTGACCATTTCCTGAAGCAATTGATTGCGCTTCTTGCAAGGCTTCTTGTGTTTTAGTGGTCCATTTATTAAAATCCATTTTTATTTATTAAATTTAACAAAACCTGTGTTTTCAAATTTGTATCCATTCCTAGTTTAGTGCCTTGAACACGTCAATAAGTCAGTCGCAACTTTTGGCTGCAGTCATTTTGTCGCAGAGTTAACACTGTATACAGTCATTGTTTCCTGAATTTATTCAATCGTCTAAAAAGAAATCTCCCTCAGGTGATTCGTACACTTAGAAATTAGCTAAATTTGTTTCAAACCTTGAACGAATGAAATCGACTAATTTTTTAATCAGCAGCGCACTTCTTTTTGTAGCCTGCACTAACGATAATGATTCATTAATGGAACAGCAGGATACCATTCAACCACCCATGGCAGAGAAAGTAGCGTTTGAAATGACCGAGCACGGAAATACGCGAATAGACGACTATTTTTGGATGCGTTTATCGGATGAACAAAAAGAAGCTACTACGCCAGATGAGCAAACTCAAAAAGTATTGGATTATCTCAATGCTGAGAATGAATACTTAGAAGCTAAAATGGCTCCTCACAAGGCGTTGCGCGAACAGTTATTTGAGGAAATCGTTGGTCGCATTGAACAAAAGGATGAATCCGTTCCAGTTACGAAAAATGGTTATTCCTATTATTCGACATTTGATGAGGGGGACGATTATCCGCGCTATTTTAGAAAAAACCTTGAATCGGATGAAGTTCAACTTTTGTTAGATGGACCTGAAATGGGTAAGGGGTTGAGCTACTTTGCAGTGGGTGGTCAAACGGTAAGTCCAGATAATGCGTTGATGGTTTATGGAGTAGATACGGTTTCGCGTAGACAATATGTGTTGCATTTCAAAGATATTACAACGGGAGAAATGTTGTCAGATAAAATCATCAACACTACTGGATATGCGGTTTGGGCAAATGACAATAAAACGGTATTCTATACACGACAAGATGAAGTAACCCTTCGGTCATATCGAATTTACAAACACGTGATTGGTACTCCATCCGAGTCAGATGAGTTGGTGTACGAAGAGAAGGACGAAACCTTTTCTTGCTACGTGTCCAAATCAAAATCGGATGAGTATCTCTTTATAGAGAGTAGTCAAACCTTAAGTTCGGAAGTTCGCTATATTTCGGCAAATGACGTAAACGGTACTTGGAAGGTAGTGCAGCCACGTGAGCGAAATCTTGAATACAGTGTGAGTCATTTTGGTGATCACTTTTACATCATTACAAACTTAGAGGCGCGTAACTTTCGTTTGATGAAAACTCCTGTTAATAAGACTTCAAAGGAGAATTGGGAAGAAATCATCGCGCACAGATCTGCTACCTTTTTGGAGGGAATTGAGATATTCAAAGACTTTTATGTGCTAGAGGAGCGCACGAATGGGTTAACCAATTTGAGAATTAAGAGTTGGAACAACAACGACGAACATTATATAGAGTTTAATGATCCTGCCTACATGGCCTATACAAGCTCAAATCCTGAATACAATACAGATGTGGTGAGATTCGGATATACTTCGTTGACAACCCCTAATTCTGTGTTCGATTATAATATGAAAACACGTGAAAGAGAATTATTGAAGCAAACGAAAGTATTGGATGATAATTTCTCTCCAGACAATTATGTTTCTGAACGTCATTACGCAACAGCGCGAGACGGCGTAAAGGTACCAATCTCACTCGTGTATAAAAAAGGAATGGAGTTGAATGAAAACAACCCTGTTTTACTTTATGGTTATGGCTCTTACGGAAACAGTATAGATCCGTATTTTAGCTCCGTGCGTTTGAGCTTATTGGACAGAGGATTTGTTTTTGCTATAGCACATATTCGTGGTGGACAAGAATTAGGGCGTGAATGGTATGAAGACGGTAAACTGCTGAAAAAGAAAAACACCTTCTATGATTTCATCGATTGCGGAGAATACCTCATTGAGAAAGGCTTTACGAAACCAGCGCATTTGTACGCGCAAGGTGGAAGTGCCGGTGGATTATTGATGGGAGCCGTGATGAACATGCGTCCTGATTTGTGGAATGGAGTAATTGCAGGTGTTCCGTTTGTGGATGTGATATCTACAATGTGGGACGAAACAATTCCGTTAACAACAGGTGAGTTTGACGAGTGGGGAAATCCGAAGGACAAAGAATATTATGACTACATGTTGTCGTACTCGCCTTATGATAATATTGAGAAAAAAGACTATCCAAATACACTAATTACAACAGGATATTGGGATAGCCAAGTACAATATTGGGAACCCGCAAAATGGATTGCAAAGTTACGTGCAAACAAAACAGACGATAACCTCTTAATGATGTATTGCAATATGGACGTCGGTCACGGCGGTGCTTCTGGTCGTTTTGAGCGTTATAAAGAAGTGGCGTTGGAATACGCTTTCTTGTTGAGTTTGGAGGGGATTGAGGAATAAAGATAGTTATCTACGTTTCTTCTTCGCATTTTTCTTGGGTGTTTTACCTGAACGTTGTTGAAGTTTTCCTTGACTAGGAGGTTTTACAACCGTGTAGCGAAAAGACTTTCCTTTGAGTGTAGGAGCATCGTGAATACTGATTGGTTCTTCATCTGCAATCAATTCTTTATTTAATTTGACCTCTGTTGGTAAGTCGATAATATCAAAGGAAGTATCCATTAATTCAAATATGCGTTCAATGTTTTCAAGCTCTCCGGCTGTGATCAACGAAATCGTAGCTCCTTTTTCTTTTTGTCGCCCCGTTCTACCAATTCTATGGATGTATTGCTCCGCCAAATCTGGAATGTCGAAGTTGATGACATGACTCACTAAATCTACGTCAATTCCTCTCGATACAACATCGGTTGCAATGATTCCGCGCAATTGGTTCGATTGAAATTCCTCAATCATCCGTAAACGATAGTTTTGAGATTTATTGGAGTGTACAGCGCCAAATTCATTTGGGAAGTATTTTTCTACCTCAGCGTGAATGGCGTCTGCATATTTCTTCGAACGAACGAATACAAATACCTTTTTGAATATTTCTTTATCACCGAGTAGATGAACCAGAAAATTGACTTTTGTATTGAAGTTTGGTACAGCATAAAAGGATTGATTGATTCCTTCGATGGGTTTCCCAACGCGCGATATTTCAATTTTTTGGGTATTGGAGAAGTACGACTCAATCAGAGCATGCACTTCCTCCGTCATCGTAGCCGAAAACATAAGGTTTTGACGTTTCGTAGGAAGCAACTCCAAGATTCGCTCGAGCTGTGGTCGAAATCCGAGGTTCAACATTTCATCACATTCGTCAATGACCAACTTCTGAATGGATTTAAGGCGTAAGATACCGGTCATTACTAAATCATACAAACGACCAGGTGTTGCCACTAAGATATCGCACCCTTCATAAATCTTTTGTTTTTGGGTATTGATATTTGTTCCTCCATATACACCTAGTGTGCGCACAGACATATAAGTGGTCAGCTTTTCAATTTCCTGTATGACTTGAACGACTAATTCACGTGTAGGCACCAAAATCATTACTCTTGGTTGTCGCTGATCCGAGTATTTGAGGTTTTTTAAGATAGGAACTAAATAAGCCAACGTTTTACCTGTACCAGTTTGTGCAATACCAATCACGTCTGCCCCTGAAGAGATAACAGGAATAGCCTCTTCTTGAATACCAGTAGGAGAAGAAATTTCTTGCTCATTGAGTGCATTCAATAATGGTTTCGATAAATTAAAATCTTCAAAAGTCATATAGCCTATTTTCGAATTATTTTAAAACTACTGTCATTATTGATCTTAATAATCGTAGAGGGTTTTGTCATTTTTTCTTTGGTACGCTCGTCAAGAATGAAATCAACACCGGATTTGATAACGGGTGAAACATCGTCAAAACAAGTTGGTGAGGAATCTCCACTTAGATTAGCACTAGTTGAAATCAATGGTTTATTAAGTTGTTGGATAATACGTTGACAAATAGGGTCAGTTGTAACGCGAAATCCCATGGAACCATCCTCTGCAACAGCATTCTCGGCAATATTTATTGGGTTTTCGTAAACAATGGTGAGCGGCTTGTCTGAATTGTCCAAGAGCTCATAACAGACTTCCGGCATTTGTTTCACATAGCGTTCTAAGAATGCTACAGAATGTACCAACGCGATTAAACTTTTTTGATCCGACCTCTTTTTAAGGGCAAACACCTTTTCAACGGCCACCGGGTTGGTCGCATCACAACCAATCCCCCAGAGCGTATCGGTGGGGTATAAGAGGATGTTTCCTTTTCGTAAATGTTCTATTGTTTGCTTGATTTTTTCAGCACTCATAGGTGTGTAATCCAAAGAATTTGATGCAAAGATACGGTTTAACGGTTAGATTGCAATGAGGTATTTAACAGAGGTTACAGGTTGGGCGCTTCGCGCGTTGCAGGTTGCAGGTTATCATTTCGAACTTGCAACGAACGCAGTCCATGAAACCTGCAACAACCAATTTAATCCGAACTCATACGGTGTGTGTCGTTGTGTTCTTCCTCTATGCCATCTTTCACTTGCTTGATAATAAGCGTTAGGTAGAAGATTTCTTGTGTACTGTTCATGTTAATCCATTTGAACCCTTCCTCTTCGCCATCAATGGCTATTGACATGTTATAGAAGAGTAAGTAATTGTTCATTTTTAACCATTGCTGGGCTTGTTCATTCCCTTCGGCACCATTGATCATGGCCATGAGGTGTGGAAAACCATTCTCCATTAGCCAATCTCGCGCTTCGTCTTTTAGGCGAATGGCATGTGCAGCCATAGTAAGTTCTTTGAATCCATTTTCAAACAAATAATTCATTAACTCCGTATTTCCTTCAATGGCCTTTGCCCATGCTAAAATGATTTTTGGATGATAATCAAATGGTTTGGCTTTTACCCGCTTGGTATCATTGATGTTTACCTTTCTGGTCTGACCTTTATTTTTCTTGAAGAAATTGAACATCTTATGAATGGTAAAATAAATAAGCAATAAAAATCGCGGCTAAAATACCTGCTGCATCCGCGAGGAGCCCGGCACCAGCTGCATAACGTGTTTTCGTCACGCCAACCGACCCAAAATAAATGGCAAGCACGTAAAAAGTAGTTTCAGTAGAGCCCTGAAAGGTTGCTGCAAGCTTTCCTACAAACGAATCAACACCATGATTTTCGAAGGTTTCTAACATGAGTCCACGTGCCGCACTTCCACTAAATGGTTTCATAAATGCAGTGGGAAGAGCATCGACAAATTCAGTTGTCATAACACCAGCAGCATGAAAGGCATATCGAATTCCATCAAACAACAATTCCATTGCGCCAGAAGTCCTGAAGACAGCTACTGCTACTAAGATAGCAATTAAATAGGGGACAATTTTTATGGCGACGTCAAAGCCACCTTTCGCGCCTTCGATAAAGCATTCGTAGACATTTACTTTTTTTCGAATCCCCAATGCTATAAATAAGATGATGACAGAGAAAAGCAACAGGTTTCCACCAATATTGGAAACAGGTTCGATGTATTCTGGAGAATAGGTTAACCACGTCAATAATCCAACCATCAGAGCGGTGACGGATCCTAAATAAATGAGTACAGTAGGGTGAAATAAGTTTAGTTTCTGCTTAATAGATACTGCAATCAATCCAACCATCGAAGCAATGTAGGTTGCAAAGAGAATTGGTAAAAACACTTCTGTAGGCGCAGCTGATCCTGCTGCAGAACGATAGGCTAGGATACTCACAGGTATAATCGTTAATCCAGAAGTATTCAGAACAAGAAACATGATTTGGGCATTGGAAGCCGTATCCTTCGTGGGATTCAACTCTTGCAATTGATTCATTGCTTTTAGTCCTAATGGAGTAGCTGCGTTGTCTAACCCTAGCATGTTTGCACTGAAATTCATCATCATAGAGCCTTGGGCAGGATGGTCCTTTGGAACGCCAGGGAAAATATGTCGAAAAAGCGGTGAAAAAGCACGCGTGAGCAATTGAACAGCTCCACCTTTTTCACCTATTTGCATAATACCCATCCAAAGACACAGTGCTCCTGTCAAATAGAGCGCCATTTCAAATGCAGACTTCGCAGATGTGAACAAGGAATCAACGATTTCCTTAAAAATCAATTGGTCTCCTAAAAAAAATAATTTGAAGAGTCCCATGATCATGGCTACTCCAAACAATCCGATCCAAAGTCGATTTAATAGCATACCACGAATATCAGAAAATTCCCTAAATACTGGGGACTTTCTTTAAGGAGATATTCACAAAGTTTTCAATGATAACAGCTCCATGGTTACCTGATCGTTCGGGTAAAAACTGCACGCCATAAAGCTGATCTTCAATTTTTTGCATTCCTTCGTTGATGCAATTGTCGGAGGTTGCGATGAGTTCAAATCCGGGTGGAATCGAAATCGACCCTGTATTGTCTTTAATTAAGCTTAATTCATCGCGTAAACGTAACAATAGAGGAGAAGGGCTAGTTAATGCAATTTCATAACTGTCAGAACCAAAATTTTGCGGAGTATAAAAGGCATCAAATGTTACTCCAAGCAGGAGGTGTCCGAAGCCAATACCCAGTATCGGTTTTTTAAAGTTCAGCAAATGGGTGACTTTTTCCTTGTACAAAGAAATGTTTTGCTCATTAAGTACCATTTGAGCGTTCGAAAGAATGATTCCGTCAAAAGGAGCTTGAATGGAGTCTAAATCGAACAAGCCTACTGTGAAATAATCAGTGTAGCGGTCGACGAGGTTTTCCAGTTCATATATGTGCAGGTATCCGCAATCTATTATTAATATCATGCTAGCTCGGTTTGTTTAACGGAATCAGGAACCATTCTTCCTTAATTGAGTCAGAAGGAATGACTTCCAAACGTAATTCTTTATAGCCAATTTCGGTAACTCTAAAAAACCTTTTCCGCGCATTAGTTTGGTAATAAACGTTCAGCACCGTATCCTTTCCGTGCTGGTCTATTTGCATTGAATAACCGGCGAGCAGACCGTAATTACTGCCGAGGTGTACTATTTCTTGTTCAAATACTTCCATATTGTCAAAGAATGTAAATACGCGTTTTCGTTCGCGTAATTGAGGGGCTTGCTCTTCACCGTCGACTTGTCTACTTTCAAGTATCCAAACCTTTGAGCTGTTAGCGTGGAGCACGTGATAAGGAACGATTGGTTTTAGTGTACTCTTTTCAATGCATCCGAGAAGCGAGCAACAAGCAGCTATGAAGAGAAATAATCGCATTAGAATATGAGTTCTTTTTCTTCAATACGCTGTTTAATTTGACGGGTCGCCTCTTTCCTTAATTCAACATTATCGAAAGCCCCTTGTAAATCACCTAGTGCCTCAACAAATTGGTATTTACCATTTTCGTAGCGAATTAAGACATCGTAACGTTCATAATATCCCCCGATATTATCAACCACAGCTACTACGAGGTCATCTATTCCAGAAGGAGAGGGGCGTTTCTCTACTAAATAACCTATGATGCCGTTCATTTTGACAAGAATCCCGTTTTCACGAGTAAAAATCAGTAATCTCCGATATGGAAATCCATTTACTCCCTTTTTAACTTGTAGCATAAAGGCATCTTCAATTTTCCGATGCCTGTTATAACTGTAGAATTGAAAATAGTTAGGGCTACAAGGGGCTACGCCATCTCCTTGGAGTTCTTCCAATTGTGGATTGCATATTTTTAGCTCAACGAGAAGTTGTTCTAGGTAGGCCTCAGGGAATTCATTTTGATTAAATAATGTCGTGATCTCTGTTTCGTATCCGCCATAATAAACAGTGCTATCCGAAGTTAGCACCGAATCTGATGCATCAATGGTAAATGCTTCCACATTGTTGGGATCATCCTCCTTCTCAGTAACAGGATTATCTGGTCTATTACAACCGGAAATCATCATCCAGGAGGAAATCAGAAGCAAAGACCAGTGAAGTTGTGTCTTATTCATTCCTTCAATTTTTCAATAGTTCCACCCAACTTTATAGATTCTTTAACTTCAGCTGGGCCAGTATAACTGATTGTGCCTCCACCAGATACACTCGCTTTTAAAATTTCTTCAGCATAACACATAATTTCACCTCCTAAATTAATTTGTGCTTCTACTTTTTTCGCGTCCAAGTTCACAGCACCAATTGTACCTCCTGTTTTGACTTTTGCCTCAAATAGCGTCGCAGAGCCTGTAACCGATACAGAACCACCTTGGCTAACACTTGCTTCTAGCCATGGCGTATCGACAGTTGCTTTAATTTTTCCGCCTGAGGCGCTGGATAGAACAACTGTTGAGTTATTCAAGATAAATGATTTGTTTACGCGAATTTGAGCACCAGAGCGTGCATCTACTTTATGGATATTTGGTGTGTAAATAGTAATATTTAGATCTTTATCATTGATAACACTTGCAATGTATTTAATAGTTAATTTTTTTCCTGAATAATTGAATTGAACTTTATCTGCGTCTACATCATCGTAGCCGACAGTTAAATTCGCAAAAGGTTCTTCACTATATTTAATGTCAACTGTGAATCGTCCGAATACGGAAATTTCTGTAAAATCAGCTAAGCGAATTGTTTCAGTGGTTTGGTTATAACTCAGCGATTGAAATGCGAGTGTGATAAAAAGTAGAATTCTATATTTCATTTTTAATGTATTGGAAAAACAGTGGAGCTCATTGCAAGTGCCTTGCCAAATTGCTCTATGTCCAAATTTGTAACTATACCATTTGATTGAAACCAATTGAGCATGCCTTCGGTGGGCATATTTCCTGTTAAGTCATCTTTTGCCATTGGGCAACCTCCATAACCTTTTATTGCTCCATCGAATCTTCTACATCCTGCAGAATAAGCTGCTGCAACTTTACCCTCGAAGTCGTCAGATCGAGCGTGTAGATGTGCACCAAATTCTACGTACGGTAGAGCAGGGGTAAGTGCTTCAAAAAGATGTGTGATTGTTGCTTCATCTGCAACACCAATCGTATCAGATAATGCAAGGATTTTAATACCAAATAAGTTATTCAGTCGTTCGGACCAATGGATTACAACATCTGGATTCCATTTATCACCATAAGGATTTCCAAATCCCATGGATAAATAAACGACTAATTGCTTATGATTGTTTTCGGCGATTGAGCTAATCGCTTCAAGCCGACCTAAACTTTCTTCCAAAGTAGCATTTGTATTGCGCATTTGAAAAGTCTCTGATACGGAAAATGGATATCCCAAATAATCTATTTCTGAGAACGAAGCAGCATCTTGAGCCCCTCGTTCATTGGCGATGATTGCAAGAAGTTTAGATGAAGCAGAATTCAAATCTAACTGATGGAGTACATCGGCGGTATCACGCATTTGTGGAATTGCTTTTGGTGATACGAAACTTCCAAAATCAACCGTGTCGAAACCAACTTTTAATAATTGATTGATGTATGCTGCCTTTATTTTGGTAGGAATAAAGTCTACTAATCCTTGCATGGCATCTCTCGGACACTCAATTATTTTTAACGGAGATTCAATCATTACTTAAATATACATATTATTTCTAATTGAGTATTGCTTGATTGATGCGTTTAACTAGGCCAGGACCCTCGTATATGAACCCAGTGTAAAGCTGTACCAATTTCGCTCCGGCGGTCAATTTCTCTTGAGCATCTTCTGGGGAGTGAATTCCTCCGACCCCAATTATGTTCAGTTGGTGACCTGATTTTTCGTACAAATATCGGATGACTTCAGTGGATCTTGTGGTTAAGGGTTTTCCACTCAAGCCTCCCATTCCAATCTCTTCGACATTTGAAGTTTTTAATCCTTCTCTATTGATGGTCGTGTTTGTAGCAATGACCCCTGCTATTTTTGTGCTTTCAACAATTTCTATGATATCATCTAATTGTTCGTTTGTTAAGTCGGGAGCAATTTTTAATAATATCGGTTTTTGAACCTTCTTTGTCCCATTCTCATCCATCAAACGCTGAAGAAGTCGGGTTAATGGCTCTTTATCTTGTAAGTCCCTGAGGTTAGGTGTATTAGGTGAACTCACATTGACTACAAAATAATCGACATAATCAAAGAGTTTGTTGAAACAGATTAAATAATCATTCGTGGCCTCATCGTTTGGAGTGATTTTATTTTTTCCAATGTTACCACCAATGATGATTGACGTTTTCCGCTTTTTTAATTTTTCCACGACAACATCAACTCCTGAGTTATTGAATCCCATTCGATTGATTAATGCTTCATCTTTAGGTAGTCTAAATAGACGTTTCTTCGGGTTTCCATCTTGTGGTAGTGGGGTAACAGTTCCGATTTCAACGAAGCTAAAACCGCAATATGCCAGTTCATTGAACAGTTTAGCGTCTTTATCAAAGCCTGCGGCAAGACCTACTGGATTTCTAAAGGTAAGGCCAAATAATTCGCGCTGAAGATGTTTGTCATCAATTATGTAACGTTTTTTCCAGATACTCTTCATTCCAGGAATTGCTAAGCTGAAACGAATCATTCTAAAGACTATATGGTGGATTTTCTCGGGATCAAAGAGAAATAATATGCGTTTGACAACAGGGTACATGACAAATCTTTTGCACAAAAATAGTAATAAAAAAAGGTGAGAAGTAGCTCACCTTTTTTCTCTAAAACTTTGTTTTTCCTTTCCACCGCACACGGCTTGAACCTCTTGTTTTGGCGTAAGTAATGTTTCTTAAGAAGGTAATATTTGAAAACAAATAGGCATCATTATCTCTTGGATTACCTCTTTGTTGACCTGGAGTAAACCAGTTTAGATTTTCGCTAGCAGTGTTACTGAAATAGGCCGATTCTTGTCCAAATTCATTGGCAAGGACCGAAGGATCATAATAATTTGTGCTAACGTCATCAATGTAATCGGTAAACGTTTTATTGTAAATAATTTCTAGCCCAACTCTCCAGAATCTACCAATACCGATCTTAATTCCTAAACCAAATGGAATGGCTAAAGATAATCGTCCATACTCTTCGGGTCCATCAGGAAGTCCCTGTCCTTCTGTTCTTAATGGGTGTAAATTTACCCAGGTATTATCCACTTTTCCTTGTGGGTTATAATAGATCCCAGAAATACCTGAAAAAATATATATTAATTCTGAATTAGAACGGAAACCTCTGAGACCTTGTATTTTATATCGAGCTCCTCTTGTTTCTCGGGCATAGAGTATTGCCTCAATCCTATTTGAGAATTCAATTATTGGAGATCTGAAACTTAAATTACGACTCCTACGAATTATTTCATTCGTATTTGCATCGTCCCCTCTGAGAAAACCACCATAGAGCTGGGCACTCCAAGCCCACATTGGTCTAAAACGATACCTGTAACCCAAACCTCCACCTAAGCGTGACATATTCCAGTCAATATCGACTGGTGATTTTGTTGTACCAATTCTGTCCAATCCTCCTAAGTCACCTAAAAAATGAGTACCACCAATTGTGAAGAAGATTTCTTTTTTATTAAGTGACCAGTTTTTAGATGAATTAAAATTGGAAGAGAGCTGCCCTAACAGAGACCAGTTTAAAAATAGTGCAACGAAAAGAAACAAATATTTGCTCATCAGAGATTCTCTTATTAAACGTTAAAATTACAAAATTAATAACCATTACAAAATTATTCAAAAAAAACTTTCTAATCAGCTTATATTTTTTTTGGTATTACAGTAATATTAGCCCTTACAGATATACCCCTCATTTTTTATAATATAATTATTGATTCTTATTCTCATTCTCATTCAGAACAAATACTTATGAGCTAAAGGCCCTTGGTTCATGATAAGGTCGATTATAGATAGGTTCTCACGAAAAGAGAATTTGTCCGAAAAAACTTGAAAATACGGTTGAAATGGTATGGTTATTTCTTTTTGATTTAGCCAGACACGGGGATCATCTTTACCCTTAATTGGAGGGCATTGAGTACTGTAAATCATGTTGATTTCTAGGTCTAATAATTTCAATAAAGACGTATTAATGGTCTTATTATACGCTAATAGTGAAATCTCTTTTTGATAGATGAGATCTTTGAAAATTTCACCGTAGTAGAAAAAAAATGGCGCTTGCTGATAGGCGCTTTCTATGGCTTTCCAATGGTCATTTTGCCAATTTTCAACATAGCTGATCTCTGCTTGAGAAATGCGCGTATCTTTTCCAAAAGGACGTTTGATAGGAATGCTCAAATGAAGTGGGCCATTGGCAGAAAGTATGCAAGTTCGTGAACGCTGCGTTTGTTTTTCATAACGTTCTTCTGTATCAACCAATATCGTTTTCTTATTCGCTAAAGCACAGTAGTAGGGTATACTGCCAAAATAATTCGAGGAAACGACTAATGGATCCACGTAAAAAGTCTATTCCAACGAATACCTTCGGCAGCGTCTTTTGAAAACCAGACCAAAGAAGCTTTACCCACAATATGGTCTTTTGGTACAAAGCCCCAAACCCTAGAGTCCGCGGAGTTGTATCGATTGTCTCCCATCATCCAATAATAATTCATCTCAAAAGTATATGAAGTGGTTTCTTTTTCGTCAATGTACACTTTTCCTTCCTTTTCAATAAGTGAATGTCCTTCATATGCTGTGATTACACGGGTGTACCAATCTAAATTGTGACGATTTAATTCAATCGTTGCTCCTTTTTTCGGTACCCAAAACTTTTGAAAATTGGATACTGTATTGGAAACGTTAAATTTCTTTGGGTAGTAATCTAAATTTTGAATTTTCTGTGAATTGGCCATATCGTTTTGGTCAAATGCAGCTGGATTGTATAATGTGAAGGTAGCCTGAGGATAAGCCTCTTGGAGGGATTCTTTTTCCTTTTGCGTAAGGAACATGACATTCCCCATTACGTCGTTTCCTTCAGCGAGCCCAAAGCGTTTTTTTAATGTTCGCACCGACACATTTTCAAGATTGCTAACCTCGTAGCGCAAATTTTGAAACTCAAAGATTGGTGCAGCATCGCCATTTACAAATAATTGTGCATCGCGGATTTCCAATGTATCCCCCGCGATTCCTACACATCGTTTGATGTAGTTTTCGCGTTTGTCCACTGGGCGGTATATGACACCGTAGTGATTAATAAAACCTTCGCTATTCGAAAAAGTACGTTTTTCTGTAGCTATTGCATGTCTGGCTTTCGCTGTCCAATTTGAATAATTATCAATGAATTGACCCCAATAAGCATCGTACTCGCTGGAAAGTGTTAACCTCAGTTCTTCCATTTTTCTTTGGTATACACTGTCTTTATAACTTTCTGATTTTTCAGCTAGACGAGACTGAATGAAGTTTCTTATTTTCCGCTCTTGCACGCTAAAATCGGGTGCTTGGTTTTCTTCTTGAAATAATCGCCTAGCCTCATTAATCACGATTCCATGATAATCATGTCCCATCAAACCATTGGGCATTCTTGGGTCATAAACGGCTGTATCTCCCGAGGGATAGTTGAAAACTACGACGTCATAGCGTTCAATATCTCTAAAACCAGGAAGCCTTGTATATTCCAAAGTTTCCAAAGACAGGTAAGACTTGACGTCAATCCATGGAATAGTATTGTGCACCAATGGAAATGAGAGAGGAGTGACAGGAACTTTAGGGCCGTAGACTGTCTTGTTCACAAATAGAAAGTCTCCTACAAGTAATGTTTTTTCCATGGATCCAGTTGGTATTTGAAAAGGCTCAAAAATATAGGTGCGAATCCCACTGGCTGCAATTAGCGCAAATAAAATGGAGTCTCCCCATTCTTTGATGATTGTCTTTTTTCCTTTTTTCTTTTTTTGAATAAAGCCCAGTGCATATGCAATGATATGACCGAAAATAGGGAGGGAAAGAAAAAGTACCAGATGGTCCCCTTGAGCCCTTCGCCTCAAGTGTTCTTCGTTTTCCCAATCCGTAGAATAATTGGGTTGTGAGGTGTCGTTAGTAGCTACTTTTGCCATTAATAGAAATGGGAAAAACATTCCTTGTATGGTATCTGTTAATGAGAAGAAGCCAAATTTGCGAAGATAGGACACATTAAAAATCATCCACATTGGAATGTGAAGCCCAGGGATTAACATGAAAAATGACCACCACCATGGTTGTCCAGCGATTTTAGAGGCAATTGCATAGTTGTAAAATGGGACAAGTGCTTTCCAGGATGCTTCTCCAGCCTTGGGGAAGCTTTTCCTCCATAATGCGATGTATGGGAAAACAAGAAAAAAGAGGTAGAAATAAATAACTGACATTGTTTGATTATTTAAGGTTGAGGACGTCACGCATAGTGAAAACGCCTTTTTTGCGGAGTAACCATTCGGCTGCTACTATAGCGCCTGTAGCGAAACCGGTTCTGTTATGCGCTTCGTGACTAATCGTAATTGTATCTATTGGAGATGTATACCTGATAGTATGCGTGCCAGGTACATCGGGTTCTCTTAGAGCCTCAATGAGGAGTGAACTATCGGACTTAATTGAGTTCTGGTCTTGAGGACAAAACCAGTCGGTATATCGATCATTGGATGAAACGATTCCTTCAGCTAATGTAATGGCGGTTCCACTCGGAGCGTCTAGTTTTTGAATATGATGTATTTCTTCTAAACTAGCATGATAAGACGGGTGTTGGGACATGAGTGATGTTAACTGTTCATTGAGTTTAAAAAAGAGGTTGACACCAATACTAAAGTTAGAAGCATATAAAAACGATCGATTTAATTGTTTTGCTTTGTGAGTTACCTGCTCCAATTCTTTATTCCATCCTGTTGTTCCAATGACACATGGGATATCATGGTCTAGAAAAAAATGAATATGCTTCAATGCTAGGTGGGGGACTGAAAACTCGATGGCCACATCCACATCTTGAAAGTCAGCAGTCTCAATAGGGTTTTCTGAGTTGACCTTCGTGGTAACGGTGTGCCCTGAAGCTAAAGCAATAGATTCTATTGCTTTCCCCATTTTTCCATATCCTACAAGCGCAATGTTCATAATGAAATCAAATCTAGGGTAAAATTACAATTATGAGGTCCATTACAATTTATTTTAACGAAATTTAAGTGCAAGTTGTATTCCTGGTGTATTGATATTTTGCATATTCGGTCGAATGGACAATGTAAGATCTTCACTGACGTCAAATTCTACAAAGTGAGCTTCTACAAAAGCATCTAGCACATTAAGTCCATAAACAGCAATGAAGCCAAAGAGCATTAAGTCTCTGTTTCTAGAATGTTGCTGTTGAAGCGTTAAGATACCTTGATTGTCATAAATTGAAAACTCAGGAAAATACTCGGTACTGCCAGTGTTATTGTTGACTCTAAGTAAATATTCTTTTTTGAGGTTTCTTTGAATAACATGGTTCTCAGCAGCAAAAAAAAGTGTTGCACCAAGACCTGCATAGATTAATGGAACTTTCCAAAAGACTTTGTGTTTCCCTTTTTCAGAATGAACGTGGTTATAAACTTGACCAGCCCCAGGGAGTATAGTGCTCATTAATGCTGCTTTTTTCGGAGAATGAAGCGTGTCGTTTACCTCGATATTCGTTGTATCAGTTTGTGAATACACGAATAAAGTTGACAGAAACGCAAACACTATAAGGAGCAACTTCATGCTGAAAATGTACTAATTGAATTTAACTGTTAACGCCAAAAAAATGTCAATAGTTTGTAATAATTATAAACTTATGTTAAGAATTTCGATGATTCTATTTAAATCTACTTCAGAATTAAAGCTAATAGTAAGTCGACCGTTGCCAGATGGCTGTTTGCGAATTTCAATTTTAGCGGCGACTTTCTCGCCAAATTCTTGCGCAAATTTGACTTGTTGACTTGTTGGTTTGAGACCTTTTTGTGCATCACTTGAAGTGGTCGATTTTCCGGTGGTAGGTTTTCTTTTGATTAATGCCTCTAGATCGCGCACAGAAAGCTGATCTGCTAGTATTTCATTAAACAACCCCAATTGTTTTTCTTCCGAACCGGCAGAAACTAGCGCTCGTGCGTGTCCCATGCTCAATTCATTTTCTCGAACAGCCAATTGGATGCGCGGAGGCAATTTAAGCAAGCGAATATGATTGGTGATCGATGTTCTGCTTTTTGCCAATTTTTTAGAAAGTTCTTCCTGAGTAAGTTTACATTCTTCCAATAAACGCTGATAAGAGAGGGCCACCTCAATTGCATTTAAATCTTCCCTTTGAATGTTTTCAACGAGCGCCATTTCTAACATGGCTTGGTCATTCGCGAGTCGAATATATGCAGGTACTTCTTCTAGTCCAGAGAGTTTGGAAGCTTTAAAACGTCGTTCTCCAGAAATCAACTGGTATTTATCCCGACCAAGTTTTCGAACCGTTAATGGTTGAATAATTCCGTGTTGAGCAATAGATTCGCTCAGTTCAACTAAAGCTGTTTCGTCAAAGTCGGTTCTTGGATTGAACGGATTGGGTTCAATGTTACTTACTTTAAGCATAGCTACAGACCCTAAAACGGATCCGTCGCCTAACTCTTTTGAAGTGATATCTGTTGCCGAACTCTCCAATAAAGCACTTAATCCTTTTCCCAGAGCCGGTCTCTTTTTGGTGTTAGAGCTCATTTTCTAGTGAGATTTTTTTGTCTTCCGAATTAATTTTCGTCGCATTGTTATTTTGTAAAATTTCTCGCGCAAGGTTGAGGTAATTTACAGATCCTTTGCTAGCAGCGTCATGCATGATAATGGTTTCACCATGACTTGGCGCTTCTCCAAGTTTGGTATTTCGATGAATAATCGTATCAAAGACTAATTCTTGAAAATGAGTTTTTACTTCGTCTACAACTTGATTCGCTAAGCGTAAGCGAGTATCGTACATCGTCAATAGGATTCCTTCAATTTCAAGTTCCGTATTCAATCTTCCTTGAACAATCTTAATGGTATTCAACAGTTTACCTAGTCCTTCCAATGCAAAATATTCGCATTGAACGGGCACAACCACACTGTCTGCAGCAGTTAACGCATTCACAGTAATTAACCCTAGAGAAGGGGAGCAATCGATAATGATGAAATCAAAGTTGTCTCTAATTTTTTCCAACGCCAAACGCATCATATGTTCGCGGCTAGGCAAATTAATCATTTCAAGTTCTGCACCCACCAAATCAATGTGCGAGGGTAAAATATATAAATTTGGATTTTCTGTTTCAAGAATTAATTCCGAAGGATCAGTACCATTAATTAGACATTCATAAATGTTTTTCGTGTTTTTAGGATCTAACCCCAAACCAGAAGTGGCGTTGGCTTGAGGATCTGCATCAACAATCAATGTTTTGTATTCCAACACCCCAAGACTACCTCCTAAGTTAATAGCAGTAGTCGTCTTACCAACACCTCCCTTTTGATTGGCAATCGCAATTATTTTTCCCATATTCTTGTTTGTCGAAATTATTAGCCCAATTCTTCAAATGAAACGGAAGTGTATGTTTCAGCAATAGTTTCCGAAGTATCTTTTAACTCATCCACTTTTGCCAGTGCATCTTCCAGTCCTTCTCTGAATTTTTCAAAATCCTCTTTATATAAAAAGATTTTGTGCTTTTGGTAATTTACTCTCCCGTTGTTGGTCGATTTTTTACTTTCCGTTACCGTAATGTACAAATCATTACCTTTAGTACATTTAACATCAAAAAAGTACGTTCGTTTTCCTGCTCTTATCGCATTAGAATATAACTCATCCCTTCTGTCTGTGTTTTTCCCTTCTTCCATTTCTACTTCATTTACTACACAATACACAAATATTTAGTTTTTTTTCGGTTTAGGCAAGCATTTTTAACGGGGTGTTAATAACTTCCTTCGAATGGTGATAAAAGGAGTATCTAGTTAGGTCGATTCAGTATATATTTGAATTTGTTCTGATTCAATGTAATGAACACCTTCTAAAGGATTGATAGCTTCCGAAATCATTGCTTGAGCCACTTTTTCAGCAGATATTATTTTATATCTTTTCAATGCGCCGACGAAGAAAATACTTAGGGCCTTCATGATGAATGTGCCCAGTCTTTCACTGAAACGGAATTCGTCACGCTTACCTCCTAACATAGAAGGCCTAAAGAAGTATGTATGTTTGAACCCTAATTGACCTATCTTTTGTTCCATTTTTCCTTTTGTTCGATTATAAAAAATGCTGGAATCAACATTTGCTCCTACGGCGCTCACCACCAACATGGATTGAGCACCTTGTTTTCGGCCTGTCAGACCTAGCGCGACCACAAAATCAACATCAACCAGCTCGAAATTCTCCTTCGTCTTCGCTTTTTTAATGGTTGTTCCCAAGCAACAAAATACCGATTTAATAGGAGGGAGGACAACCATTTCAAGTTGCCGCATATCAACAATTATTTCTTTAAATTTAGGATGCGTTAAATGTAATGAACTTCGACCCACCGAAATAACCTCGTCAAATCTTGAAGAGTTTATTAACATTTTAAGTAGTTCTTTGCCTACTAATCCACTTGCTCCAGCTACTAAGGCTGTACTTGCCATATTCTTAATTTTTGCCTGTTAAAATAACAACTTTTATTGGTTCTAACGGCTATGGATTTCAAGAATGTGTGAAAATATCATTAGATTATAATTCATCATTTTTGACATTTCAATTTAAATAGACTAAATTCGTCCAGCTAAAAATTATAAAATAAATTCTATGAAAAAAATCCTATTATCTGGGGTACTGCTTTTTTCGTTGTCGCTAATGGCGCAAGTAAAGAACTTCGGCGGACCCAATTCGTGGAATGCCAAGATTTCGGTGTCAGACATATCACCCATCAATCTTCCTTCCTTTAATCTTCAAGCCTACATAGCGGAAGACGCGATCAATGATGTGACCAAAGATACGCCATGGCGATTTGGACATAAACATCAGGTGAATTACTCACTGAATAATTCTGGCTCTTGGACAGATGTGCACAATGGTCGCGTTTGGAGAATTCGTTTTCGTTCTAAAAATGCGTTGACGATGAATTTCATATTTGAAGATATGTACATTCCACAAGGAGCACACATACACATGTACAATGCTCAAAAAACGGCATACATTGGTGCATACACTGCTCAAAACAATAGTCCTTCTAAGATTTTGGGAACAGACATTTTAGCAGGAGATGACGTTATTATTGAGTACTTCGAACCTTTACACGCTGCAGGAGAAGGTACATTGACTGTTGCTGAAGTTGTTCATGGTTATCGTTCGATTTCGATTCATGAAAATGAAGTAATGAAAGGACTCAACGATTCCGGTAATTGTAATCGTGATGTACGTTGTTTAACGGATAATGAGCCACTGTGGGTGGATGAATCTCATGCAGTAGCTATGATTGTTGTAAATGGTAACGGCTCGTGCACTGGTACTTTAGTGAACAATACTGCAGAGGATGGAACTCCTTATTTTTTAACTGCGAATCATTGTCTCGGAAATCCAGCAACATGGGCCTTCCGCTTTAAGTGGATTTCACCTAACCCTATTTGTGCTCAAAATACGAATTCAAGCAATGTAGCAAACCCGACTCAATATCAAACAATGAATGGATCTGTTTTAAGAGCGTCTAATGCAGGTTCAGATTTTGCCTTGGTAGAGATTACCAATTTAGATTTGGCCACAGCAGCTGCATGGGGATTGTTTTACGCAGGTTGGGATAGATCTGGAGATCCAGTTACTGCAGCTATCGGTATTCACCATCCGAGTGGAGACATTATGAAATACAGTAGAGAAAATAATGCTCTTGTTCCTGAAGTATGGCAGGGAGCGCAGTGTTGGAGAGTATCTAACTGGGATGAAGGCGTTACAGAGCCAGGTTCTTCCGGTTCGGCCTTGTTTGATTACAACCATAGAATTATTGGTCAATTATTTGGAGGTCAAGCAGCTTGTTCAGGAACAAACGATAACAATACGCCTGACTGGTATGGACGTTTTGATATTTCTTGGGATGGCCCTAATTCAAGCAGCCGTTTGAGAGATTGGTTGGATCCGTCGAATTCTGCTCCTTTTGTTCTAGATGGGTTTGATCCGAATCAACCATCGGTTGCAGTGGATGCAAGTATTCAATCCATTGCATCTCCAGTTGGCTTATATTGCCAAACGGATGAGTTCATTCCGGAAGTGACTTTACGTAATGCAGGTACGGACGATTTGACTTCCGTAACGATTGAGTATTCTATTGACGGGGGAGCTGTTTCTACGTTTGCTTGGACAGGTTTGTTGATAACAAATCAAACTGAAGTGGTTACCTTACCGTTAATAACTGCAACAAATGGTGTACATATGTTCGAGGCGCGTACGGTTGATCCAAATGGTGCGGCAGACGCGAATGCTGTTAACGATGAATCGATTAGCAACTTTACGATTAACTTAAACGGTGTTTATGTAGACTTTAATTTAACACTCGACTGTTGGGGAGATGAAATTTCGTGGGAATTAACTGACGGTGCAAGTGCTGTTATTTATTCAGGTGGCCCATATACTCAAGGATTGCCTGGTGGTGCAGGTACAATTACTGAACAATGGTGTTTAGTTCCAGAAGATTGTTACACGTTTACCATTGATGATGCTTTTGGTGATGGAATGTTTGGTTCACAATACGGAACATGTGATGTGGACGGAACTTATTCTATTACTCAGAACGGAACTGTTTTAGCTGAACTTCTTGCAGTGGATGCAGATTTTGGAAACCAAGAAGTAAACCCATTCTGTGTACTGTCTTCAATTCAACCGAATTTCACAGCAACTGCATCAGCGATTTGTGTGGGAGAAGAAGTAACATTCACAGATGCATCAACGGGTGTAACGACTTGGGATTGGGATTTTGGAGCTGGAGCTGCGCCTGCAACAATTTCAGGCGTTGGTCCACACACGGTTACTTATGCTACATCGGGGGTTAAAACTATCACCTTAACAGGAGATGGTGGAACAACTTTCTCTATGCAAGTTACTGTCAATGCATTACCTGCAAGTCCTACAATAACTACAGATGGACCCACTACATTTTGTGCAGGCGGAAGTGTTACTTTAACAAGTTCAAGCGCTGCTGGGTATGTATGGAGTACGGGTGCTACGACTGCTGGGATTAACGTAACGACTACTGGTACGTACTCTGTAGTCATTGAAGATGTAAATGGATGTACTGCAACCTCAGCAAATGAAATAGTTACAGTAGAATCGATTCCCGTTATAACACTAGGTGCTGTCAACCAACCAACAACGTGTGGAACTGCAACTGGTAGTTTAGAGATATCAGGCTCCGGAACTGGAGATATTTCTTGGGCTGGAACAGCTTCAGGTACTGATAATGGAATTACCTTGCCATACACCATTCCACAACTTGCTGCTGGTTCATACACAATTACTTTTACAAGTGGTGCAGGATGTGTTTCAAATACTTTATCTCAATCAATCTCAGACCCTAACGCACCTAATGCGCCGGTAGTTACTGCTAACGCTGGAACAACGGTTTGTGATGGTGATGAGGTTATATTAACAAGTTCAGAAGCAACTGGAAATTTCTGGTCGAATGGCGCAACCACACAATCAATTACGGTAAGTACTACTGGCACGTTTACTGTTACAATTACTGACGGGTTCGGTTGTTCTGCAACGTCTGACGCTGTCGATGTAACTGTTAACCCGTTACCATCTGTTCCAACTATTAACCCAAATGGTCCATTGACGTTCTGTGACGGAGAATCAGTTGTGTTGACGAGTTCAGCACCTGGAGGGAATACCTGGTCGACTGGTGCTACAGGAGTAGCTATAACAGCTTCAACTGCAGATTCGTACACTGTTACCGTTGCGAATGAATTCAACTGTACATCGACTTCAGATGCTGTCGTTGTAGCAGTTAATCCACTTCCGACAGTTGAGTTAACTGCATTTGATGCTACATGTAATACTGCTGATCCGATTACGTTGTCTGGAGGTTCGCCTGTTGGAGGTGCATTCACTGGAGCTGGAGTTTCTGGAGGAATATTTGATCCTAGTATTGCAGGAGTAGGTAGCCACTTGATTACGTATACATACACGGATGCAAGTGGGTGTGAAACCTCAGCTTCTCAGACTATCATAGTTGATGATTGCTTGAACTTAATAGATGAAGTAGAGGTGTTATTCACTGTTTATCCTAACCCAGCATCTCAAGAATTGAACATTGTAGGTGTTAAAGCATCTGCTGCTTCAGTACATATGCTTGATGCTGCAGGTAGAATTGTACTGACGTTTGATAATTCAGGAAATGCGAATGAAATCTTATTAGATGTTTCAGCACTATCGAATGGTGTGTATACTGTTTCAATTTTTAATGGAACGAAAACACAACATACACGCTTGATTATTAATAAGTAATTAATAGCTATATGACAATGAAATGGTCGTCTCGAAGAGACGACCATTTTTTTATGTACCATGAAAAGGAATTTGTTTAAATCCTTTTTAGTCGAATGAGTATGGTGCTAATCAATACGATAGAAATGTGGCTTAACGGCATTAAGTTAGCAGCGAACAAGGGGAGGGGGCAGAACCCATTAAAGCAAACTTCATTCCTCCAGTGTTATACACCAATGAGAACATCATAAAAACCGATAGCGCAGTTTTTTTTGTATAATGACTAAATGATAAATAACGGTCGAGGCGATTAATTTGGTATCCGTTAATTATAGGGTCACAACTCGGCGTAAAACGAAATGCATCATCTCTCACACTGATTCTCTGCTAAAATTTGATAAACACTATACAGTCATTGCAGCAAAAGTTTTTGTCGTTGTATGTCATTTGGTTTTCCAATAACGGCATCCCTACAATGGTAACATTTCATAGACTTCCTGGAAGTTTGATTCCATCGTCAAAAGTACTAATATAGAACATTTACATGTCCATTCCATCTCATATTTTCAGCAGTGTGGCGTTGATTGGCACGAAGTGTCCAAACGTAAGTTCCCTCTCTTACAAGCCCCCCCTTGTACATTCCATCCCAAGATTCATTCAAGTCATTGGTTTCCCATATGAGCTCTCCCCAACGATTAAAAACTCTTAATTCATAAGCTTCATCACTCACTCCGATCAACGATGGCTTCCAGAGATTATTGTGCTTATTGCCATCAGGTGTGAATGTATTTGGAACGTAGATTAAAACATCTGGTTGAACAATAACAACGGCCCTTGCCGTATCTGAACAACCTAAATCATTAACTGCAATGAGCTCAACAGGGTATTGCCCAGGAGCTTCAGGCGGGAATGTAGTGCTCGGATGTGTGTCAGTAGAGCTAGAAGGTGTTCCCCCTGCAATGTCCCAGAAATAAAAATCTCCTTGTGAAGTAAGGTTGAAAAAATCGACATCTGTGAAAAATTCACTTACTGGATTGTTGGGGGAGAACGCAAAAGCTGCAGTCGGCACGGGAAATACACAAGCAATATTTTCAGCCGCCGATGTGTTCGAACAACCTTCAGCAGAGACAACAGTAATTGAAACGTCGTAACACCCAGACTGCGTGTAAGTGTGTGAAACGGCCCCACATTGTGTACTTACACTTCCGTCCCCAAAATTCCAGAGACAGCTGGCCACCGGACTTGTTTCAACCGAAAAATTCATAGGAAGTGGTGGGCACGCCTCGGCATATGTCGGAGTAAAATTGATAATGGGTAATGGAATGATTTCAAGATCGAATTCATCACTATTGTAACATCCAAAATCATCGAATACTTCGTAGTAAATCGTATGTGAACCGATTCCTAAATCTTGTGGATTAAGTGTGGTTGCGGCGCTACCATTAAGTAGAAAATTACCTCCAGGTGGGTTTCCGATAAGGTCTATTGGAGGGTCATTTACGCACAATGTTGTTGGAACGTTGACAGAGAGTTGAGGAATTCCGACGACTTCAACTTGAATAGGAATAGAGTTCGAACACCCATTATTATCAGTAAATGAGTAGCTCACGTTATGATTACCAACTCCTGCTTCATTTGGATTGAATTGATTACCAGCTGTTGCGATGCCCGAAAGTGCTCCTCCTGTTGGGGTGTAAACGAAATCAGTGGTCAATTCAGATACACAATAAACCCCATCATTATTGGTTACACTTAACTCAGGCAAGGGAAATACAATCAACTCGTCTGAAGCGCCATTGCTGCAATCAAACTCATCGCTATAATTATATGTAATTGTATGAGTGTCAACACCTGCATCAAAGGGATTAAACATTAATCCATTCATGCCTGGACCAGTCAATGTTCCGGTGGCTCCTCCTGATATCGCAGGTGAGAATCCACTGAGCTGAACCTCAGGGTCATTTAGGCAGTAGCTTGAAGCTATATTTAGAGATACTGTTGGTTCAAAATCTTCAATTACAACTGTTTCTTGTGTCGTGTTCCCAGCAGCATCTATGACAATAACCGTATAAGTTCCTGCGCAAAGATCAACAGCGGTCTGCGTTGTTTGAGCTAATGGGTCATTCCAGCTGTACGAGTAAGGGGCAATACCTCCTGAAGGAGTAACTGCAGCCGTTCCATCACACGTCGAAAGACCTGGAGGGATGCAAGCAGCATTGCAATTGGCAAAAGTTGGTTGATCAATATTTGCCCATGTTCCTCCGTCAGGAATTCTCCGAATACTTTGACCTATATGCGTACTTGCATCAGTAGCATTAACTTGAGTTTTTCTATTTGCTGGGATAGACGCATAACTCGGTAATGAAGCTACTGCACCACAATTTTGTTGAAAGGATATGCAAGGCAACGAGTTTACATCGTTTTGATTCCCAGGCCCCCATTTTACAGCGTCTTGAGGTATTCCATTCTCATCATAGAATGCGAACCATCCGCCAGCATTTGGGAACCATATACGTGTACCTGTACAGCATACACCTGGTCCAGTAATACTATTGGATACGACGACTTCAACTACATTTCCACCATTTTGCACAAGACGGTTAGCTGGCACAGGAGGAGCGGCCACGCCTCGAATGAGTGCGAAACCAGAAGGAGGGACTACTGTACCATTTGGAATACGAACGCCACCTGCTCCTTCGTAGGTGTAATTCCCTAGGTAGTAACATGATATATCAACAGATTCACATAAGTCAGGGTTGTATAGTTCTATCCATTCTCCCATTCCTCCATTAGGTCCCGGGCCAGATATAGATCCATCTCCATTTGTAGGGGATATCATTAATTCATTAATTAATATGGATGGGCCATTGTAATTACAGGGCAATCCATTACACTTAAAGTTTAGAGTTGTGCTAGAGGTAATTGAGATTTGGGTATAGGAATTGGAAAAGAAAAACATAAAAAGAACACAGCTCCATAAGGGCAGTAAGAGATCATTCATGAAAGATTTACAATAACTCTTTGTTTTGCTCCAACTCATAACTGCGAATTTAAATGATTTAGAGAGATTTGCATAAAAAAGTGTTAATAGGTCTAATGATTGAGTATTCGACTAACAACATTTAAACCATTCTGTTCGATGATCGAATATGGCTTATTTTCACATCGGTAACTATTTGTATCATCGGCCGATTAACGGATTTTCTTTTTACTTTTGTGGGATGTGAATAATACGTTGAAATGAGCACAAGGTCATCGCTATACAAAACAATTAGTTGGTTTACTTTCAGTTTACTGATGACAGCATGTAATGTGCTTGAAAAAGGATATGGCGCTCTCGCGGAATATGATTATTTCACAGCAAAAAAACGATTTGAAAAATCGCTTAAAAAGAACACCTCCCCAGCGGCTTTTGGATTGAGTCAAATATATGGTAGGAATGATAATCCTTTCTCAAACTTAGATTCTGCTTATCATTATAGCTTGTTGTCTGTAGAAACTTACTTACAATTAGAAGAAAAAAAACGTATAGCATATAAGAGAGACATTGGATTAACGCTAAAACGAATGGAATTGTGGAGAGAAGCTATCAGCGTTCGATTCTTCGAGATGGCTCGATCGAAAAATTCGATTCAAGGATACATGGAATTTGCATCGAACCATCCTTGGTCTTCTTTAAAAGATTCGTCCATCTATTTGAGAGATTCGTTGGCATTTGATGAAGCCCTCAAGTGGAATAATTCACGTAGCTATGGACAATTTATTACGCACTATGATGAGAGCGTGTTCATTAGTCAGGCGAGATTAAAACTAGAGGAAGCGCAGTATACAGAAACGATTGTAGAGGGGGATATCGATTCCTACATTCGGTTTTTAGAACTTTTTCCTTCGAATCATTTATCCGAAAAGGCACATCGAAACATATATAAGCTTAGCACCGAAGAGAATACAGAACAAAGTTACAGTGATTTTATTGAGAACTATCCACACAATCCTTATGTGAATGAAGCTTGGCTGAATCTTTATCGAATTGCTACGTCAGATTATACGGCCAAAACTATTAATGCGTTCGACCAACGCTATCCGGATTTTCCGTTTCATGATTTAATTATCGCAGACCTCGAGTTGGTCACGATGAACTTGATTCCATATAGGTTAAACGATTTATTCGGTTATATGGATGTTGGCGGAATCCCCCTAATTCCTCCGTCCTTTGATTTTGCTGGAGTATTTAGCAACGGTTTAGCGGTCGTGAGTAAAGATGGTGTTTATGGATATATTGACAAGAATAAAGAATTAGTGATTGATTATCAATTTGATGACGCCGGAGATTTTGATCAGGGCAGAGCGATTATAGAACAAAATGGTGCACTTGGTGTGATTGATCGGACGGGTAAATACATTTTGCCGCCTGTATACGATGAGATTGGACCAATTTCGGACGGACTTATGTATGCGGCACAAGGTGATCATTATGGTTATTATGACACCTACGGTTACAATCGAATTCCTATGAAATATGAGGAAGCATATTCTTTCAGTAATGGGTTGGCAAAAGTTATATTTGAGGGCCAAACTCAATTGATTGATACCGATGGAGGAACAGTGCTGAGGGCAAAGAATGCTGACTTGCGAAAATTTTCAGATTCATTGTATATTTATGAGTTAAGGGATTCCGTTAATTTGATTTCATTGACTGGCGATTTTATATTGGATCGATTTGCAGATAGAATTGGTCCATTGTCTGAGAACAGAGCGCTTATTCAAAAAAATGGGAAGTATGGTTATATCAATCGATACGGCGAAGAAATGATTCCTATCAAATTTTTAGTTTTCCCGAATTTAAATCAATTTTCATCGTTCGAAAATGGTCACGTTCGCATCCGTAAAGTTGATTTGTACGGTATGATTGATAGTTTGGGGCAACAGATATTTCCTGCATTATTTGAAGATATTGGAGATTTTGGGGGACTTACTCCTGTCACAAAAGGAAAACAGTGGGGCTATGCTGATCCAAAAGTGAAGTTGCAAATTCCATATCAATATGATTATGCGTATCCTTTTATAGATGATCGCGCAATCGTTGTTCTTGAAAATCAATACGGAATTATTGATATGAAGGGGGAATGGGTTGCTACTCCGAATTTTGAAGATATCAAGCAGGTCTCATCAAAATTATTCATTATCAAAAAAAACGGGTTATTCGGGCTGATAAATTCCAGCGGAGAAATACTATTACCTGCTATGTATCGTCGTTATTTAACCTTGGACAACGATATGATTCAATTAGAAGCGGAAGATGAAATTAGTTACTTTGTTGTATCTAAACGGCAATTAATTTCGTTAAAGAAGGACGATGAATAATATCTTGTACTTCATAGAAAAGCATAAATACGGGATTGTGGTTGCGTTGATTTTGCATCTGGGTGTATTTCTGTACCTCCAAATGAAGACTTATGAGGAGCGTGTGCCCTTTGAAGCATGGTCTTTTCAAGGAAAAAATATAGAAGCTCCAGATGATATTGAGATAACTCCGGATCAGATTGAATCTTTTGAAGAAGCACAGCTAGACCCAGAGTTTTTTCGGGAAATTACATCTCATGTGACAAATATTCATGATGAGCGTGAAAAATCAACTTCTAAGAATGAATATTATTCGTCCTACAAAGGTAACGCAGAGGAAAATATTCGAGATTTTGAGAAAAGTGTAATCGCAAGTTTACAAGGTCAACGTGCGAGTGAGGAGGAGACTTCCACTTCAGATATTGAGTCTCAAGATGGAAATGAGAAACATGAAACAACCTCCACCAGCAATCAAACTGGGTCAGATAAAGCCTATGCCGGTGAAACAATGGTAAGTTATGACTTGAAAAATCGTTATCCTTTGAACAACAATGATTGGCATGTTCGAAATCCAGGATATACATGTGGTAATATCAACGGTAAAGTAGTTGTAAAAGTTCGGGTCGGCAACAGTGGAGATGTTATTTATGCGAAGGTTATTCCTGAATTATCAGTTAACCCTACGGATTGTATGATTCGTCAGGCTGAGAAGTACGCTTTACTTTCTCGATTCAACTTTGATGGTAATGCTTCCAAACAGCAAGAAGGTGCAATAACTTATCAATTCGTTTATCGCAAGCCATGACCACTTGTTTTAATTTTCCTTACTTTTTAAAAGTTGCTGAAGCGCAAACATTTCGTCTCTTAAGCGTGCTGCCTCGATAAAATCCAATTCTTTTGCTGCTTTTTCCATTTCTTTGCGTGTATGCTGAATACTTTTCTCAAGTTGAGCAACATCCATATAGCGCATCACTGGGTCAGCAGCTATTGACTCCAAATGCTCTTTTATGGTGTATGCTGCTTTTTCGACAGGTGTTTCTGCTCGGGAAATATACGTTTCATTTGATTTTTTTAGAGGTTGTGGGGTCAATCCGTGTTCCTCATTGTACTCCATTTGTATAGCTCTTCTGCGCGCCGTTTCGTCTATTGTTTTTTGCATGGAATCCGTCATCTTGTCTGCGTACATGATTACTTTTCCATTGACGTTACGTGCAGCTCTTCCAACGGTCTGAACGAGTGATCGTTCGTTTCTTAAGAACCCTTCTTTATCTGCATCTAAAATCGCAACAAGGCTTACTTCAGGAAGATCGAGTCCTTCTCGTAAAAGATTTACACCAATGAGTACATCAAATGTACCAGCTCTCAATTGTTGTAAAATTTGAATCCTTTCAAGTGTATCTATTTCACTATGAATGTAGCGACACGCAATGCCCATTCTATCCAAGTATTTTTGAAGTTCTTCTGCCATACGTTTGGTTAAGGTAGTTATAAGTACTCTCTCTTCTAAAGTGATTCTAGCTTGAATTTCCTCCATTAAATCATCAATCTGATTTGTGCTTGGCTTTACTTCGATAAGCGGATCTAATAAGCCTGTAGGACGAATGACTTGTTCCACAACAATGCCATCTGATTTTTCAATTTCATAATCGGCGGGAGTTGCTGAAACGTAAATAACATCATTGAGTAAGGTTTCGAATTCTTCAAACTGCAATGGTCGATTATCCATCGCTGCCTGAAGTCTGAATCCATAATCAACAAGATTAATCTTGCGCGCTCGATCACCACCATACATTCCTTTTACTTGCGGGAGTGTCACGTGACTTTCGTCTATTACCATCATGAAGTCCTTCGGAAAATAATCCAATAAACAGAACGGACGAGTTCCAGGTTCTCGCTTATCAAAATAGCGTGAATAATTTTCAATTCCAGAGCAGTATCCTAACTCTCGAATCATCTCGAGATCGAAGTTAGTGCGTTCTTCTAACCGTTTAGCCTCTATGATTTTCCCCTCTTTTCTGAAACTTTCAAGTTGGATAACCAAATCATCTTGGATTTGAGTAATTGCCGCTTGAGTAGTTTCTGGAGAACTTACAAAAATGTTGGCAGGATAAATATTGATGGCCTCAAAGGTTTCTATTACTTGAGTGGATTCAGGGTCAATGGTTTGTATAGCTTCAATTTCATCCCCCCAAAATGCGACTCTTAGTGCATAGTCCGAATAAGCTAAAAAAATGTCAATTGTATCACCTTTTACGCGAAACGTTCCTCGTTTAAAATCTTCGCCTGCTCTTGAATACAGGTTTTCAACCAAACGAAAAAGGAATTTGTTACGACTAATTACTTGATCTTTTTTAATGGGGATGATGCTGTTAGCGAATTCGTTCGGGTTACCAATACCATAAATACAGGAGACAGAAGAAACCACAATAACATCACGTCGTCCAGATAACAAAGCAGAGGTAGCAGATAACCGTAGCTTTTCTATTTCATCATTGATGGCAAGGTCTTTTTCAATGTAGGTATCTGTTACGGGCAGATATGCTTCAGGTTGATAATAGTCGTAGTAGGAAACGAAATATTCGACGGCATTTTTTGGGAAGAATTGTTTAAACTCTCCGTATAATTGAGCTGCGAGTGTTTTATTGTGCGAAAGTATAAGTGTTGGCTTATTGATTTCCTTAATTACATTCGCTACTGTGAATGTCTTTCCACTTCCTGTTACTCCTAGAAGAGTTTGGTGTTTGGTTTTTTTGGCAAGTCCTTCAACTAATTGACGTATGGCTTCAGGTTGATCACCTGTTGGCTCAAATGGGGATTGCAATTCAAATTCCATGGGGTAATATTACGAATTCTTAAGGACTATACTCATTGGATTCATGAGTACGTCACACGATATTTTAGGTGTCCTTTTTCAATATAGAGTGGGCTGTTAACATTATTAGTATACAATGCCCCCGTACCAAGTCCTTGAGGCAATGCTACTTCATACTTAGCTGTAAATTGAGCAATAGCATTCAATCCAATATTAGATTCAAGCGCACTTGTAATCCACCATTTTATGTTTAGATCTTCCGCTATTTCGATCCATTCAATGGTTCCTTTAAAGCCCCCAATAAGACTTGGTTTTAAGATGATGTATTGTGGCTGGATGGTTGAAAGTAGATTTTTCTTATCTTTCGTTGTTGCGCATCCAATGAGTTCTTCATCTAAAGCAATGGGGAGTGGGGATTGTCGACACAACTCTGTCATCTGTCCCACTTGATTCACTGCTATAGGTTGTTCAATTGAATGAATGTCTAACGAAGAGAGGATTCTCAATTTTTCATGAGCTTCCTTTGTAGAGAAGGCTCCATTAGCATCTACACGTAATGTAATTTCCTCTTTTGAAAACTTAGAACGTAGTTTACGAAGGAGTTCTATCTCATGTTCGAAGTCAATCGCCCCAATCTTCATTTTAATACACGTGAAGCCTTGTTTAATTTTTTCTTCAATTTGCTCTTGCATAAATTCTGGTGAACCCATCCATATCAGTCCATTGATGGGTATAACACTATTTCCTTCAGTAAACTGAGATGGGAAATATATTTGTTTTCCATTATTTTTCAAGTCAAGTAAGGCCATCTCTGCACCAAAATAGATGGATGGAAACATCTCCAGCTCCTCCAAATGATTGGCGTAATATTCAATATTTTCACAAACATCGACGACTTTCTTTTCGTACAGAATATCATCGATATAATCTGGTGATAGTCCTGGGATAATGCTACATTCCCCAATACCAATGGTTTCTGGTCTATCGGAGTGATGGATGGAAATGAACCAGGCTTTTTTATCTGTTAATATTCCGCGGCTAGTGCCACTCGGGCGTTTAAATTGAAAAATTCTTTTTTCGTAGGAGGCGATTAGACTCATACTAACGAGACAATTAAAAAGATGAGTGAAATGGCGAATGTACCTAATGCAACTTTTTTAAGTTCAGGATCTAAATCCTTTGGAACAGTCGTATTCCAAACTTTTATCAAATGTGGAATAAGTACGAAAAAGGGGATAGCACTTAACAAGTAGTACGGATTATTCTGCAGAGAATACATCAGGAGACTACACATAGCTCCTGAAATTAGTATACTATGATAAATTTTGGCTGCTTTAAATCCTATTTTTACAACTAAGGTACGTTTACCAACCGAGGTATCATTTTCTTGGTCCCGCATATTGTTTAGGTTGAGCACAGCGACACTTAAAAAGCCAACAGTTAAACTTAGTAGTACAAGTTGTTCATCAAATGACTTGGAAAAAAGGGGATAGACTCCCAGTACGCTAACTCCTCCAAAGAAAATAAATACGAAAAGATCTCCAAATCCTGAGTATCCATAGGCTCTTTTTCCTACAGTGTATGTAATTGCTGCAAGAATTGCAGCTATAGTAAGTCCGAAATATGCATAAAGAATACTTGTGGGTAAGTCTTTAACACCAATGAGAATTAATGGAATTGCTGAACCAATTGATAATATGATAAACAAGATAACAGCAAGCTTCATTTCTGTAACCGAAATTAGTCCTGATTGGACACTGCGCATTGGCCCAACGCGATGCTCGTTGTCAGCTCCTTTTAGACTATCGCCTAAGTCATTTGCGAGATTCGATAATATTTGAAAAAATAAGGTCGTGAGGACAGCAAGAATAAAGATTGATGTATTCCAATACCCTTGAGCCAAAGCACAGCTGCTACCAACAATAATTCCCGAGAGTGATAACGGTAAGGTCCGTAATCGGAAGGCTCGAATCCATGCAACAGTTTTCGACATCGTACAAAAATCTGAAAATTTAATGGATGAACACTTAAATGAATGCAAAAGTTTTCGAGAAAGTCGAGGTTTATGCGTTCTTATTATTTCAGCTATTTTTGTCAAAAACAAAAATCATGGAATTCATTTCAGAAAAATTAGACGAATACGTGGTCAAGCACACTGCCGACGAACCTCAATTATTGTATCAATTAAATCGAGAAACTCATTTAAAGGTGCTACAACCACGTATGCTGAGTGGTCACTTTCAAGGTCGTGTGTTAAGTATGTTTTCTAAAATGATTCAACCAAAGAATATTCTGGAAATCGGTACTTATACAGGGTACTCTACATTGTGTTTTTTAGAGGGGTTAGTTGAAGGTGGGAAAATTACCACAATTGACATTAATTATGAATTAGAGGACATGGTTCGTCGCTACTTTGACCTATCTGGTAGGAGTGAGGCAATAGATTATAAAATTGGAGATGCCATGGAAATTGTCCCCACGCTGCAAGAGGAATTCGACTTAGTATTTATTGATGCCGATAAGGATAATTATTTAAATTACTATCATCAAGTTATCGACAAAGTTAAGCTTGGAGGATTTATCATTGCGGATAATGTTTTGTGGTCAGGAAAGGTTACAGGAGAATATGATCAGCTTGATGCGGATACCAAAACACTTGTTGACTTGAATCAGCTTGTGCACGATGACAAGCGAGTAGAACATGTCTTATTACCTATTCGAGATGGATTAATGGTTATGCGAAGGGTCTAATCCTCTACAATTACAAATATATCTTCATCATCCCGTTTGAACATTTTTTCTTCACGCGCGAATTGTTCTATTGATTCGAGATTATTTAGTTGATGAAGGACCTCTTTTGTTTGCTCAAGCTTTTCCTGCATTTCAGCTTTTTCAGCAATGATTTTATTATACTTAACTTGTTGACGAATGATAGAGAAAACATCTACATCATCTAAAAACAAGGCGTAGACTCCGAAAATGAATAAGGTTAGAATGAATTTATTTCTTAGGTATTTTAAGTATTTAAGCATATTTCAAAGTTAAACACTTATTAAAGTTCAAACCTCCGAAACTCTTGTGAATTTTGAAGAACACACTGTTAATAGCGAATAACATATTTTAACGGTGTCCTGGGTAAGTATCTTATTCTCTCATTTTTAATTTGATTTCTCCATTTCTGAAGGTAAGAATTTCGTCCATTTGTTCGATGAGAATGTTTCCCAGTTCGTCTGTTCCTCGTATAATTCCTTCAGTGCTCTTACCTTTATAAAGGTAGCTAACAGATTCATTCATATTGCATAAAAACGCGTCGTAGTATCCCTTTATTATTTCCGCAGATGTATTAGTGAAGGCATACAGACGTGCATTTAAGTGATAAATAATTTCAAAAAGAACACTTTTCACGTTCACTGATTCACCTGTTATTTCACGAAGAGAGGTTGGCTTCAATTCATCAAAAATAGTTTGATTAATATTCACTCCAACACCTATGATTGAGTAGTTTACACTCCCTGATTTAAAGTTGTTTTCAATGAGTATTCCGGCAATTTTTCTTTTGTCAACATAAATATCATTAGGCCATTTAATGCGTGCATTAATCTTGAAAGTGGCTAAGAAGTCCAACAGGGCTAAACTAACACAATGATTAATTGTTATACTCGATATGTTGTTGACAAATTGAGGTTCGAGTAGAAAGCTAAATGTGAGGTTTTGAAATGGGTTTGACTGCCATTTATTGGCGCGTTGACCGCGACCATCTGTCTGTATGTCTGACAGAATTACCGCACCAGAGCTTATTTTGCCTTCATTTTTTAGCTTGGCAACGTAATTGTTCGTGCTGTCTACAGATTCTAAATGAATAATACGGTGTCCTACGTAAGTCTTAACCATTGTTAAAATGAGTTATGGAAAGGATGTAAAATTAAAATTTAATTAGCTTTGTAAGCTACGATAAAATTGAATGGTTAAAATTAAAAAACAAATTGATTCCGAGCTGCTGTGCAATTCAATAGTAGAGGGGATGAAAGATAATAAGGCGAAGAACATTGTTGTTCTTGACTTGCGGAAAATTGAAAATGCGGTAACAGATTTTTTTGTTATCTGTAGTGGAGATTCAACAACTCAAGTCGAAGGTATTGCGAGCTCTGTAACTCGGTTGGTGCGAAAGGAATTACAAGAGAAACCTTGGCATCAAGAAGGGAAAGGAAATAATCAATGGATTTTGTTGGATTATGTTAATGTTGTGACGCACATCTTTTTCCATGAGCAACGCGATTATTATGAATTAGAAGAATTATGGGCGGATGCCGTTCGAACGGATATTCCAGATGTAGTATAAGTAGTTAGAAGAAAAATCATGTCAGAGAAAAAAGGAAATAAAAAAAATCCATATGCAATATATTGGATTTATGCTGCAATTGGTATAGCGATTATTGGTGTTCAGCTCTTTATGAGTCAAACGAGCACCCGTGATCTGCAGTCGAAAGAAACGTTTAAAGAATTGCTGCGCGAGGGATATGTAGAAGACGTTACCTTGTGGAGAAATGTATTAAGAGTTGATTTTTCTGTGAATGAGGAGGGTAAAAAAGCCATTGAACAAGGCGATTTAACCGGCAGAGATTACGACATTATAAAGAGAGCTATTACCTCCTCTGCAAAATCTAATTTTGCACAAAGTAAAATTGTTTTTAGCTACGATATTGAAAGTACGACTGTCTTTAGTGAAGATTTTACGGCCATAAATGATGCTCGGGTAGATGAGGGGTTTGAGAAAATAGAGTATAAAATTGATGATGAGTATAACTACGTCGGTCAGATTTTCAGCTTTTTACTTCCGATAATTATCATCGTTGCAATTTGGATGTTTATTATGCGTCGTATGGCCGGAGGAACAGGTGGAGGTGGTCCTGGAGGCCAAATTTTCAACATTGGAAAATCCAAGGCTAAGGTATTTGAGAAAGGAAAACAAACGAATGTAACGTTCAAAGATGTTGCTGGTTTGGAAGGAGCCAAAGAGGAGATTGAAGAAATCGTGGCTTTCCTAAAAAAACCTAAGAAATATACAGAACTTGGAGCTAAAATACCGAAAGGTGCCTTGTTAGTAGGTCCTCCTGGTACAGGTAAGACATTGCTAGCCAAAGCTGTTGCAGGTGAAGCCGATGTGCCGTTCTTCTCACTTTCTGGGTCTGATTTTGTTGAAATGTTTGTCGGTGTAGGAGCGTCACGAGTGCGAGACTTGTTCAAGCAAGCGAAGGAAAAGGCTCCATCGATAATCTTTATTGATGAAATTGATGCCATTGGTAGGGCTCGTGGTAAGAATAATGGTTTTAATTCAAATGATGAGCGTGAAAATACGCTCAATCAATTATTGACTGAAATGGATGGCTTTGGAACTAATTCAGGAGTCATTATTTTAGCAGCAACGAACCGTGCAGATGTATTAGATAAGGCGTTGATGCGTGCAGGACTATTTGATCGTCAAATATATGTCGACATGCCTGATATTAACGAGCGTAAAGAAATTTTTGAGGTGCATCTCAAACCATTGAAATTGGATAAAGCTATGGATATTGACTTCTTGGCTCGTCAAACACCTGGTTTTTCCGGAGCAGATATCGCTAATTTGTGTAATGAAGCAGCATTAATAGCTGCACGAAAGGATAAGAAATTCGTAGAGAAACAAGACTTTTTGGACGCAGTGGATCGAATTGTGGGTGGTCTGGAGAAAAAGAATAAAATTATTACGCAAGAAGAGAAGCGTTCTATTGCCTACCATGAAGCAGGTCACGCTACAGTATCTTGGTTGGCACAATATGCACATCCATTGGTAAAAGTAACGATTGTACCGAGAGGAAGATCGTTAGGTGCTGCATGGTATTTACCAGAAGAAAGAAGTATCACGACTACGGAGCAAATATTAGATGAAATGTGTATGGCACTGGGAGGACGTGCGGCGGAAGAATTGATTTTTGGAAAAATCTCAACCGGTGCATTAAGTGACTTGGAAAAAGTAACTAAGCAAGCGTATGCCATGGTCGCAATGTATGGACTGAACAAGAGAGTTGGAAATATTTCGTTTTATGATTCTCAGGGGCAACAGACTTTCACAAAGCCATATTCAGAAGATACTGCGCGTGTGATTGATGAAGAGGTTAGTAAAATGGTAGAAGAACAGTATCAACGAGCGTTGACACTTCTTAGCGCGAATCGGGATAAGTTAGAAGCTTTGGCGGATAAATTATTAGAAAAAGAAGTCATCTTCAAAGAAGATTTAGTCGCAATCTTCGGAGAACGTCCGTGGGATGTAAAGACGGAAGAAGTTTTGCTGACGAAAGATACAGAATCTACTCTTGAGATAAAATCTGAAGATCAGTCGTTTGAAGAAGATACTAATTCATCAACAACGGAGGGCCATGTGGGACAAGATACGTCACTGGATAGCGAAACTGATTCCCCAAAAGACGGAATTTGATGATTTTCGCTTAATAGCTAGCACGACAGAACAGCACTTGATCGAACTATATCGAATGAAGCTCGATCACGCGCAAATTAACCATAAAGTGATTAATAAGCGTGATTCGGCCTACAATAATTTTGGGGAAATCGAACTATATGTTAAGTTTGATGATGTAATTCGTGCTAAACACATTTTAGATAATGAGTAATTTGCTAATTCGCGCTGCCTCTGGTGCAGTATTCGTTTCCCTAATGATTTTTTGCATTTGGCACAGCTTATTGGCTACTGCCATTTTGTTTTCGGTGCTTGTAGCATTAGGTTTAGATGAGTTTTATAAGATGTCAAATGCCCTTGAAGGCGTTCGAACGAATCGATTACTAGGGATACTGTTGGGTACGTATTCTTTTTTCTCAGCTTATTTATTTATTGCTGGACATATCAGTTATCATTGGATATTACTTTCTTTGATTATACTGATGGTAGGACTCCTTCTGGAGTTATTTCGCAAAAGTCAACAACCAATAGTGAACAGCGCTTTATTCGTTTTTGCGTTACTCTATGTAGTTGTTCCATTTTACACAATGCTACTGCTTCGAGGAACAGAAGCGGACCAGTGGATGTATCTCGTAGGGATGTTTGCCTTGATTTGGACCAATGACAGTTTTGCTTATTTAACGGGACGGTTTTTAGGAAAACATAAGTTGTTCGAGCGTATTTCTCCTAAGAAAACGTGGGAGGGTACAATCGGAGGAATAGTCTTTGCTGTCCTTGCAGGATATCTGGTGGCAACTTGGATCCAAGATGATGTTATTTTTTGGATGGTAGCAGCTTTGCTAGTGGCACTTGGATCAATTTTTGGAGATTTGTTTGAATCTATGTTTAAGCGAAATGCTGGGATAAAAGATTCGGGGAATATTATGCCAGGGCATGGGGGAGTATTGGATCGGTTTGATGCCGCGTTATTCAGTGCGCCGATTTTTTACCTTTGGTTGCTTTTCTACAGTTAAAAAAATATTGTTTCTTTGAGGACTTAAAATTCGACACATGAAGTTGCATAGAGAAGGGTATACGATTATTACAGTCGGCTTATTAATTCTAATAACAATACAATTACTTAATTTTTGGTTGTTTACACTGCTCAGTTGGATGTGGTTATTTTTACTATTGACTCTGGGAGTAGTTGTAATGGCTTATTTAATCATTCAATTTTTTCGCGTACCCGCCCGAAAAGTAAGCGCTAGCGAGAAACAAGTTATTTGTCCCGCTGATGGGAAAGTAGTGGTAATTGAAGAAGTTGAAGAGACAGAATACTTTCATGATCGAAGAATTCAAATTTCAATTTTTATGTCCCCAATGAATGTGCATGCGAACTGGGTTCCTATTAAAGGTATCGTGAATTATGTGAAATACCATAAAGGCTTGTTTTTAGTAGCTTGGCATCCGAAAAGCTCAACAGATAATGAGCGTTCCACTTTTGTTGTAAAACATCCATCAGGACAGGAAGTTCTCTTTCGTCAAATAGCAGGTGCTGTTGCCCGTCGAATTTGTTATTACGTTGAAGAAGGACAATCTGTTGAAGCTGGAGATGAGTTCGGGTTTATCAAATTTGGTTCTCGCATAGATATTTTCTTGCCACTTGATACTAAATTGGATGTTCAAATAGGGGATATTGTTAAAGGAAAGTTAACATCCATAGGACATCTAAATTAAAATAGTTATATTTGAATCTAAATACTTGAATT
>JAQWYK010000031.1 GCA_029254025.1 Crocinitomicaceae bacterium
GAAATGATCTTTAAGTGTAAGCTTATTCGAGTTATAGTACATACTATTATTCAAACTAGAACTTGCCGTGAAATCTGCCATTAAAAAGTTTGAATTCCCAAAAACATTGAGCGACCGGGTCAAAACACTATCCGCACCGGCGCTATTTTGTACTTCACATGCTACAAAAATATCAGGCTTTAAATATCCCATTATTTTTCGCAACGTATCCGCACGATTTTCTACTGTGATGTTTGCGCCACAATCATTTCGCCCATCTGGAAAATTCAATAAATTGTAGGATACTAATGTCAACGTATCCGTTTGAGCAAACGAACATATGGAAAAAAACAGCACTAAAACAAGAGAAAACTTCATGGTCAACAATTTACAACCTCAAAAGGTCAACAACAAAAAACAAAACGGTACTGGACAATTCTATAAGTCTCTCGCAGATGCTAAAACTTTCTCTTTTAATTCCTCCATATAATCAAGAAGACGATTCAAAAGTTCTGGTTGTTGAGCTCCTAAAATTTTAGCAGCCAAAATCCCAGCATTTTTTCCACCATCCAATGCCACGGTTGCCACAGGAATACCACCAGGCATCTGCAATATTGACAATATTGAATCCCAACCATCAATTGAATTTCTTGATTTAACAGGTACTCCTATTACCGGTAAAGGTGTCAATGAGGCCGTCATTCCTGGAAGGTGAGCCGCGCCTCCTGCTCCTGCAATAATTACTTTAACGCCTCGCTTGTGAGCGTTTTTAGCATACTCCAACATTTTCTCTGGTGTCCGATGTGCAGATACAATATCCATCTCAAAATCAACTCCTAACTCTTTCAAAATATCCGCTGCTTCCTGCATGATTGGAAGATCGGACTTGCTTCCCATAATAATTCCTACTTGAGCCATAATGATTGAATTTTACTGCAAATTTAATATTTTCAACGCTTTACTAGAAGGAAATATTCCGGTATTGTTCATTTTAATTATCTTCGGGCTAAAATAGAAACCAGTACGTGCATAAAATATTACTCTTCGGAATTGTTTTTTTAGTGACTCAACTCGTTTATGGCCAAACAGCTATTCACTTCCCATCAGTTGTTCTGTCGGGTGTTGAAACAGATTTTGAGGTCGAATCAGAAGATCAGCTGTCAAGCATCGTCATTAATCAAAAAGAGATCCCATTAAAGCATCTGGAAGGGACAACGTATACAGGCAAAATACAGCTAACAAGTGCAAATATCGATGTAGAGGAAGGAATAATAATTAATGAGCTAATAGTCATCCCTGGCTGGTTAAGTATTTTACCACCACTTATAGCTATTCTATTAGCCCTTCTTTTCAAAGAAGTGATTTCGGCACTATTTATTGGTATCTTTATTGGAGCAGCAACTCTCGGTTTTTACAATGATGGAGTGATGGGTATTTTCGGTGCATTCCTAACCGTACTTGACCACTATATCTTAGACGCACTTGTTAATCCAGACCACTTATCGGTCATTTTGTTTTCAGTACTAATCGGATCGGTAGTTGCTGTCATTTCGAAGAATGGTGGAATGCAAGGTGTAGTTAACAAACTAGTACGTTTCGCAAAAACTCGAAAATCTGGAATGCTAACGACCTATTTCTTAGGGATTGCTATCTTCTTTGACGATTACGCGAACACTTTAGTAGTGGGAAACACGATGCGCTCAGTAACCGATAAACTGCGTATTAGCCGAGAAAAACTGGCTTATATTGTTGATTCCACTGCAGCGCCTATTGCAGCTGTAGCTTTTATAACCACCTGGATTGGTGCTGAGTTAACATACATTTCAGGAGGAGTAGAGAAAATTCAAGCAATGGGCGGGACTATCAACGAAAGTGCCTATTCCATCTTTGTGAACTCACTCGCCTATTCGTTCTACCCAATATTCACATTATTTTTCATGTTTTTCCTGCTCTATAAGGGTAGAGACTTTAGTTCGATGTACCACGCTGAGAAAAAGGCGCTTGAGGAAGGTGTCGAAGCATCATTAAAGAGCTCCGTCGATGTCGATGAGTTCAATCCTGTACCCGGAGCCAAAATCCGCTCCTTTAATGCCATTATCCCAATATTATTCATTGTTTTTGGAACTTTCATTGGATTAATTTATACAGGCTTACAAACTACCTATGGACAGCTATTAGACCTGGGCGTCGCTGTCGAAAACGGAACTTGGAACAGTATGCACTTGTTGCCAGAAGCCCCTGAAAGCTTTTTTAGAAAACTAGGGACCATCATTGGAAATGCTAATTCGTACACAGCACTTCTCTGGGCATCATTGTCTGGTTTGACCGTTGCTTTGTTTCTGACGATAAGTCAAAGGATAATGAAGCTTGAAAAATCAATGGAAACCGTCGTTTTTGGTGTAAAAACAATGATTCCAGCAGTAATGATTCTCGTCCTCGCTTGGTCATTAGCAGGAGTCACAGAGGACCTGCACACTGCCGAGTACTTAAAAAGCTTTTTCGACAAAGACTTTAGCAATGCTTGGATTATTCCTGGAATAACCTTCATATTATCTGCTTTTATCGCCTTCTCTACAGGTTCCTCATGGAGTACAATGGCATTAATGTATCCACTCGTAATTCCGCTCATGTACTCAGTAGCGGGAGATATCGATCAGGTTCAAATTATGGAGCTACTTTATAATACTATTGCCTCTGTTCTGGCAGGTTCAGTCCTGGGAGATCATTGTTCTCCCATATCAGATACTACAATACTAAGCAGTTTAGCCACTTCATGCGACCATATCAGCCATGTCCGTACCCAAATGCCGTACGCATTAACTGTGGGGCTAGTAGCATTACTATTTGGGGTCATCCCTGGTGCACTAGGGGTGAGTTCACTCATTACAATTCCATTAGGAATAGCCGTGTTGTATTTGATTGTGCATTTCGTTGGTAAAAAGGTTTAATCAATCAACATTTGGGAAAATTGACTACTTTAAAATTACCCCTTCTCATTTTATTGATCGCTTTTGTCCCGGGTGCTTTAGCTCAAAATTATTCTTACTTCTCGATTGGTGACACTTCAGATGTAACCACAGCAACGGAGCAAGGAATCTGCTTAATGGGAGGTGCTACTGAAGATGATAATGGTGCGGCGTGGTTTTTATCAAGATCGGGGGGCGGGAATGTGGTTGTGATTCGTGCAAGTGGAAGTGACGGGTACAACTCCTATTTTTTCAATGATCTTGGTGTGTCCCTTCAATCTGTTGAAACAATTGTTTTTAATTCCCCAGCTGCGGCAACAGATCCTTTTGTGTTACGAAGGTTAGAACAAGCAGAAGCGATTTGGATGGCTGGTGGAGATCAATACGTATATGACACATGCTGGAAAAATTCCCCAGTTATGGACATTCTTAACAACCATGTCAATGTCAAAAAAGCGCCTATTGGAGGAACAAGTGCCGGTATGGCCATTTTAGGACAGTATTATTTTAATGCCGAAGTTAGTTCCGTTACTAGTTCCGCTGCGTTGGCAAATCCTTACAACAGCGGCGTCACAATATCATCCAATTTCTTAGCAATGCCATTTTTATCTAATACGATTACTGACACTCATTATAACAACCCCGATCGTAAGGGGCGGCATGCGACTTTCCTAGCGCGTTTAACAACTGATAATGGCGGCGATTCGTTTTACGGTATTGCTGCTAACGAGTATGTTGCCATTTGTATTAATGAAAATGGACTTGCAACCGTTTATGGTGGTTATCCAACCTATCCTGACGCGGCTTATTTTATTCGAATGAATTGTTTTGGCGATCAACCAGAAGTTATTCTACCGAATACACCACTCACATGGAACACCAACAATAAGGCATTATTCGTATTTAAAGCAAATGCAACTGCTAACGGGCTAACTACGTTCGACTTAACAAATTGGACTTCAGGTAATGGGGGTACATGGGAAAATTGGAACATAAATAAAGGAATCCTTTCAGAAAATGCTTCAGCGCCACCGAATTGTGCAAGTGGAATAAATAGCTTGGCCAACGAATTCTCCATATATCCAAACCCTGCATCAGATTTCATTCACATTAGTAGTAATGAACTATCCTTTGATTCAGTTAGGATTATTGATAGTAAGGGAGCAGTCATAAGTTCTTTGACAAGCTCTCCCATTTCCGTTGAGCACTTTGAAACAGGTTTGTATACATTAGAAATCATCTCTAAAGGCGTTATTCGAAGGCGAAAAGTGGCTATCCATAATTAACTGATTTCAAACCCATCGTCAGTCCTTACAAATGTGGAACAAAGCGATATTTTTATTCACATTCGTTCGAAAATTGAATTGTATATTGTAAATTTGTGGGTCAAACAAAGTATATATGAAAACGTATTATATCTTCTTTTTAACAGCTTTATTATTCAGTGGTTGCTCCTCTGAAGATACACAAGGCAATCAAGGAGATACTAAACAAAAAGAGGATCAAGTAGAGCCTACTCTTGAGGAATTACTAGCGAATCATTGGGTATATAAAGAACGTGTGAACGATGAAGGGACCAAGCGCATAGAATTTGGAGACGAAAATTCCGAGCGCATCATCAAACTTGAGCTTAATGGTCATTTTATGATTTATGATTCGATTATCAATCAAGAAATGATTAATTCTGGAGTTCCGCGAATCGCGAAAAAATCGACGGGTCAATGGGAGATTCTTGACAACAAACTTATTCTGAATCACATAGAGAACGATACCATCAAAAAAGAAGAACTTTCCATTGATAAAATAGAGAATCGAGAATTAGTCACCTCTACAAAGAATCGAGAAAAAGTCACCTATTACGCATTGGATTAGTTGAAACTTATTCGTTTTGCATGTTTGCGAGACGGTTATCATGATACTTATCTACTGTAAACCCTGCAATCATTGCAAGTAAAACATATCCAGCAATGAAATACACCCCCATGAGTAACGAACTGTTGGTGTCAACCCCGGTGCTTAACTCATCAAAAGTGAAGTAGGTTAAAAAAATAGAAACAACCATCACATCGAGCATACTAAACTTTGTCAAGAAGCCAATACCATTTCGCAACCTATTCATCCTTTTTGCCGGAGAAAACAAAAAGATGAAGGAAGCCATCAATTTAACAAAAGGAACCAAAAAAGAAAAAACACCTACAATTAATGCTATGGGATAATTCCCTGTTCCCCAAAGCACTCTCAGCACATCGAATAATCCCTTATTCTCATAAAAAAAGTACATTTTGTCCGGGTAAACTTTGTGCCATTTGTATTGCTCTCCTTCAAATTCGGGTAATAGGTCTTCCAAATAGTCAGCAGAAGTTGATCCCACAAATGGAATTTTGGCCACTGCTTGCTGAATATCTGATAACAATGCAGCTGCATCAACCTCTACTTTAATTTCCAAATTTTCCTTGTAAGCTTCCAATTCCAATAAGGGGGTAAAAATACCAGTAACCAATAATATTAAAGAAACCGTAAGAAGCCCCATAGACGCTCCGAACCATCGATTCGACTTCCAATAGTACAACCACAATAGCACGAGAACGAGGCCATTAAAAAGCAGCAAAACTACGACCCAATTCAATGCTATTCCGTAATAATGATCGGCCATTTTTAAATCATGCTGATATTCTTCATATTTATTCTCCCAAACCCAATCACCATAAAGTGGAATAGCCTCTTCCACATCGAGTAATCGCTCGTTGAAATTCAATAGTGCAATAATATTATTCTTTTCAGCCTTGAAATGTTGTGTGTTCTCTCTAATTTTAACGATTAGAACTATTGAAGCCAAAAAGGCGAACATACAAATCACCACCGCAGGTATTTTCTTAAAATTTCTCATCTATGAATAAGTTAAAAACGAAGTTAAACAATCTAAACAGTGGTGTGAAATTTATCTTTCGAATTATTTACCCTGTATTATTATATACCTTAATGTATTTCGCAGGGGTGCGTTTTTTCAACTTTTCCCCCCAACTTATTCAACTCATCTTTCTGTTGATTTGGGGAGGTCTCGAATGGTACTTTTTTCTCTCGAATCGAAAAGAGTAATCACTTATCTTTTGTGGTAACCTCATCCCTCTTCTTGTGAATTCGTTTAGACCAAGAGCGTCCAATAACCAACAAAATCACAAACGCTAAGAAAATGGCAATTCCAGTTTTAGACGACCAAAGACTTTGACTCGGACCTGTTTCAACCGATACGTTTTGTGGGGATTGTCCGTACACAATGAACAGCGAACACCAAAATAATGTGAGCATTAGAAATTTCATACCCTAAAACTAGTCATAATTTAGCAGACTTAAAAAAGTACCTCCCCAACTTCCGGAACACTTAATTTTATGTTAATTAAAAAAAATCGTGTAATATTGGTACGCACTTTGAAAGAACGCGCTAAAAACTAATAAATTATGAAAAGAATCTATGCACTATTTACTCTTGCCTTTCTTACTTTAGGGCAAGTATTCTCTCAAACCAATAACTTAATTGTATTCACATTAGAACCACAACCCTTTCACGTTATTTTGAACGGAATCCGCCAAAATGATGAACCCAAAACGAATGTAAAAATCACAGGACTCCCGGGTGAGTTTTACCGAATGAAAATCATCTTTGCGGATGGAAAAACGCCAGATTTAGAAAAGTCCATCAGCTTTTTAGAGATGGGGAAAGAAGTCTCAACAGAGGTCATGCAAAAGAAAGGAAAGTGGCGAATTCGTTATGCGGGTGAAGTAGCACTCAATCGTACACCATCGACTACCAATCAAACGAATGTCACCTACCATGAGAGCAATACGCCTAAACCTGTCACTTCATCGATATTACAAGTTGACCAACAACAAGCGGTTACCGGTAAAGTAGTAGTTACTGGCAGCGCGGTAAATGGATCGGAAACAACTACTTCGATTTCACCCAACGGGACCCAAACTAATGCACAGGGAACTCAAATCAACGTAGGAATCAGTGAAACAGGAATCAATATGAATGTTCAGATTGATGAGTCGGACATGATGACAACTGAAAACCCAACAATAGAACAACAAGAACAAAGCACAACGATCTATTCTGGATTTATGCCGAACGGAAGCATGTGCTCAGCTCCTAGCATGACTGCGCGTGATTTCATGGATTTTAAATACAAGATTGAAGCTGAAAATATGTTCAATAGAGAAAAACTAATCCTCTCCACTTTTCAAAAAAACTGTATGTTATCAAGTCAAGTAGCAGGAATCATTCAATTGAACTATTCTACGGTTGACGCGATGACGATTGCAAAACAAGGATATCGCTATACCTTTGATACAGAAAATTATGGTGAAGTAATTGAATCCCTCCAAAGTCCAAGCAAGAAAGCTGAACTAGCCAAATTCCTTAATGCATCTGTCGCGACCACATCAATGAGTTCTACCAACACATCAAGCTCAAGTTCAACACATCAAACTTCAGGCGGAACTGTTTCCACAACTATTACCTTAACAGAGACGAACAACGGAATGTCGTCCTCAAATACGACCATTGGATCATCATCAACTTCAACTCAAACGGGTGGTATGACAAATCCGAACGGTAATATTGGAACTGTAAAACCTACAACAACGAATACTACAAACTACAATTGGATCAAAGGTTATGACGGTGCGATTGGGTGTTATAACAGTAGATTGGTGAATGCAGAAGAAATAATCAAAGCGGCAGAAAACGAATCTTTTTCAGAAGATCGCATGAACGTTGTTCAACAGGCATCGAAAGGAAAATGCTTTACCGTAGAACAGGTTTCACAAATTTCTAGCGTATTTACTTTTGAAGAAGACAAACTTGACTTTGTCAAATGGGCATACGATTCAACTTACGACATTGATAATTTTTATAAACTCTATGCAGTATTTACATTTAGTGATTCGAAAAATGAATTGAACGAATTCCTTAAAACAAAATAATCCAACAAAAAAAGCGACCTTCAGGTCGCTTTTTTTAATTCAAATGAACGAGTATCGCTCGATTTCTTTTTTGTTGGTACTCAATACTTTTTGAATAATTCAAAATATTCGCAAGCACTGATTTCGAGGGGCTCATTTTTACTTCCTTTACCCCTGGTGGAAGAGTCTCGTAACGATTTGTCATACGCGTTTTGTATAATTGGTTTACATTAAAACGCAACAATTCTGAATTTATTATTATACTAAAAACTTAAGTATCGAATAAGTATTTGTCCAATGTTTGAAGCAATCTCGAATCCTCGATATCCGACTTTTACATTAACATCCCTCCACAAACATGTAACGTTTGACCAGTCACATATGCAGACATATCAGATCCTAAGAACAATACTGCATTTGCAACATCTTCTGGGGATCCACCTCTTTTCAAAGGAATGCTATTTCTCCAATCTTCAACTACTTTTTCATCCAATGCTGCAGTCATCTCTGTCTCTATAAAACCCGGAGCAATAGCATTGCATCGAATATTACGAGAACCCAATTCTTGAGCAACCGACTTCGTAAATCCAATCATTCCAGCCTTTGATGCAGCGTAATTTGCTTGACCTGCATTTCCAGATACCCCAACAACGGATGACATATTAATGATTGAACCCGAACGCGCCTTCAACATAGGACGTTGAACCGCTTTCGTTAAATTGAATGCAGACTTCAAATTAGTGTTAATTACCTCATCCCATTGTTCTTCGGACATGCGCATCAACAATGTATCTCTTGTTATACCGGCATTGTTTACCAAAACATCAACAGTACCAAATTCAGCAACAACCTCATCGACCAATTTCTGCGCCGCATCAAAATCAGCTGCATTGGATTTGAATCCTTTTGCTACTCCTCCCGAAGAAGTAAGTTCATCTGCTAATTGTTTCGCCTTTTCATCTGATGACATATACGTGAACGCCACTTTTGCACCTTCAGCAACACATTTCTCTGCAATTGCTTTACCAATACCTCTGGAAGCTCCAGTAATTAATACGACTTTCTTCTCAAGTAAACCCATAGTTAAAATTTATTTCCTGCAAATATAACGGATTGTATAAAACCACTTCCTATTTACACACGCTTTTATCGCAATATCCGTACACTGTTCTTCTCGAAAAGGAGTTCACAGAAAACTGGTGAAGTATGGCAAGAACACCTATCTTTGTGAAATATCTCGTCTGTGTGAAAATTGTTGAAACCCTTCGTGTTGAATTACATCCAATCCACTGTCGACTATACGATTATTTAGCACAGCATACGGAAACTATCCCCTCACGAAAAGGTACTAAAAAAGCGTTGCGCAAAAACCGCATTCTTCTCAACGGAAAAATTGCCAGTGGAGCTGAATTTGTTCACACCAATGATGAAGTCATCGTGTTGGAAGAAGAAACCATCGTTAAAAAAGTCTTTCCAATGCTACTTCAAGTGTGTTATGAAGATGAATACCTCGCGATTGTCGTTAAACCAGCTGGAATTCCAACTTCAGGGAACTACTACAAAACCTTGCTCAATGCTTTGCCCCATAATTTAACGCAAAGCGCTCAAGCAGACGCCCTGCCTTGTCCCCTTCCGATTCACCGACTCGATCGACCAACAAGTGGACTTATACTTGTCGCCAAAACCTACTCTTCGCGCATTGAACTCGGCAAAATGCTTGAACAACGAGCGATACTTAAATCCTATCTTGCCATAGCTCATGGTCAGCTCTCTGGACATGGTATCTTAACTAGTGACATCCATGGAAAAACGGCGCAATCACTTTTCACCTGTATTCATTCTTTCCATTCAAAACGATTCGGTTGGGCCACCCTTTTAGAATTATCCCCGATTACAGGGAGAACCCATCAACTGCGGATTCATTGCGCACGTCTAGGACACCCGCTATTCGGAGATAAAACATATGGGAACAATGTTGCTACACCAAAAGACAAAGGACTTTTTTTACAAGCTTTCAAACTTTCGTTTACCCATCCATATTCCCAAGAAAAGTTGGAAATAGAACTCCCACCACACAATAAATTTCATTGGCTTCAAAAAAATTAGTACTCACTTCTATTGAGAACCGTTACCCTTGGATAATTTGCTGATTTAAATTAACTTGCCAAAAAAATACTACTATGAAAAAACTATTACTTACGTTAAGCGCATTCCTTGCGTTTGGCACTTATGCACAGACAATACTCTACAGTGAAGATTTTGAGACTGGAGGAACGTCGATATCCTTAAATGCAACCGACTTAAGCTCGACTCCTTTAGGTGTTAATTATTGGGTAATCAATAATGCGTATACAGGTGGCGCAGGTACTGTTACTTGTCTAGGTTTTCCTTTCTCATTTACTGTCCCTAATACAGCTGCTCAACCCGGAGGAATTACAGGTTCTATTAATAGTAATTACCTTCATATTGTTGGTGAAGCTGCGGTAAATAGTGGAATTAATTGCTCGTCATTTCAAGCGGCTGATGGTATTTGCACATTCAATGAAAATAATTTTTCAAAAATGACTTCTGACATTTCAACCATTGGGTATTCCGATGTTACTTTCGATTTGTATTGGATGCTCGGTGGGTCGCCTGAAATCTATGGAGAAATTTACTATTCAACTGACGGCGGAACAACATGGACTTTACAACAAGGTCAACTAAATAGTCAAACTACGTGGACTCAAAGCTCCTTCACTAATTCATTATGGGATGACGTAACCTCACTGCGTTTTGGTTTTCGTTTTGTGAATACAACTGCATCAACTGTTGCCGAACCTGGATTTTGTATTGATGAGATAAACATTACGGGAACAATGGCTACTTCAAACCCTGCGATCACATCCTCAGTAACCGGCGGAATAGAAGTCTTCTGCGGAGGCGATAACATTGAAGTAGATTATACCGTTACAGATGTTGCATTAAACATGGGAAATACTTTCACATTAGAACTGTCAGACGAAACTGGAAGCTTCGCAGCGGCAACAGCTATAGGTACGGCTAGTTCAACAAACATGACGGGTTCTATAACAGGTACTATCCCAGCTGGTGCGACCCCAGGAATGGGGTATCGCGTTCGTGTAAATTCTTCAGATGTTGCGCAAACAGGTACCGATAATGGTACGGATCTTATCATTGCATCTACACCTGCCACACCAACCATCACCCTCAATGGAAGTGGTGATTTAGAATCCAGTTATGCAGGAACAAATATCTGGTTCCAAGATGGTTTCTTAATCACAGGCGAAAGCGGAAGCACAATCACCCCGCTCGCGGATGGGGTGTATACCGTTCAAGCGACAAACGATACGTGTGTTAGTGCAGTATCAGACGATTTCAGCTACAGCACGGTGGGAGTTTCAATAGACGAATTGAACGACTTTTCAATTTACCCAAACCCAACGAACGGAATAATTTCCCTCAATGGAAACCATGCGTTGATCTCTTCTTTGGAACTACTAGAAGTGAGTGGGAAAGTGATCTCCGTTTTTGAGCCTTCCATTAAAACAATTGATGCAGTAGGTGCAGCTCCTGGGGTTTATTTCCTTCGTGTTTCGACTTCAGAAGGTATACACACACTTAAGTTTATCAAAAAATAAGTACAAGAATTACAGGTACTAAAATAATGCATAAAAAAAGGGGTAAACATGTTTACCCCTTTTTTCGTTTTGTAATGTACTATAAATGCATAAAGTCTTTTTTCGCCAATAACTCATCTTCAGTCTCTCTGTAGTCTGGGTCGTCCACGCAACAATCAACAGGACAAACCGCTGCACACTGAGGCTCATCATGAAAACCAACACACTCGGTGCACTTGTCGGTAACAATATAATAGACATCCATGTCTTTCGGATCAAATTTCTGCTCAGCATCTAACTCTTCACCGTCCAACGTATCGATAATCCCTTTGAGTGACGTTCCGTCTGCATACGTCCACTCCGCTCCACCTTCATAAATAGCGTTGTTTGGACATTCCGGCTCACACGCTCCGCAATTGATGCATTCATCGGTTATCATTATTGCCATTCTCCTAAATTTTAATTCAAATTGTTCGTTAACTTTGCAAATATAATAGAAACCAATCATTCTAAGATTTGTTCGCACAGAACATTTTTTTTAAGTCAACAAGAGATGAATCAACACGATATAATTCAAGCATTTAGTAAACTTGGCGCATTTATGAAAAGTCTTTGCGATCAAGAGGCTGCTAACGAAGAATTGGTGTATATCCGTGAAGTAATCCAACGGGAAAAAAATCACAATGGGTGGTTCACCGTACAAAGCATCTATAAATCGCTGGAATCATTATCTGAAATGCTGTCTGTAAAAGACTTAGATGAGTGGGCTTCGCACTACACCTTCACTTCATCCCCAAAAAGAGTCGCTGTAATTATGGCTGGAAACATCCCGCTTGTTGGGTTTCATGACCTCTTGTGCGTACTTGTATCTGGTCATCATGCCTTAATCAAACTTTCGAGCGATGACAGCCGACTACTTCCTCTATTTCTTGAGCGACTTGTGCAACTGGATCCGTGTATGAAAGAGCGATTTACAGTTGTTCCTCGACTTAACGAAAGTGAAGCTGTAATTGCCACAGGAAGCAATAATTCCGCACGCTATTTTGAAAAATACTTTGGGCATCAGCCTCATATCATCCGAAGAAACAGAACTTCAGTCGCTATCATCGATGGATCTGAAAGTCCCAAAGAACTTGAATTATTAGGAGAGGACATCTTTAGCTATTTTGGAATGGGATGCCGTAACGTATCTCAACTATTTATCCCCAAAGACTTTGATATTGATCGTTTTTTTGCTGCAATCATTGGTTATAGTGATATTATTAATCACAATAAGTACGGAAATAACTACGATTATTACAAAGCGATTTACTTGATGAACCAAGAAAAACTGCTAGAAAATGGATTCCTGCTAACGAAAGAATCGAACGAACTCTTCTCTCCTATTGCGGTACTTTACTCTCATCGCTATAATTCGCCTGAAGAAGTTTCGGACTTCTTAGCGAAACATGAAGAAGACATTCAAGCTGTGATTGGGCATGGCTATATCCCATTTGGACAGGCACAACATCCCAAATTGACAGATTACGCTGATGGCGTGGATACCATGGACTTCTTACAAAATTTATAACATGAAGAAAAAAACACTCGTGTTGGGTTCTAGTGAAAATACAGAACGTTATTCGAACAAAGCGATTCGGATGTTAAAGCAGTACGGTTACCCTGTTGTTGCGCATGGGTTGAGAAAAGGTAATGTAGATGGTGTCCCAATCGAAACTACGTTTACTGAAGAAATGAATGATGTCGATACGATAACTCTCTACCTTTCCGCGAAGAACCAACTCCCATACTACGATAAAATCATTGAGCTCCACCCGAAACGGGTATTGTTTAATCCGGGTACAGAGAACTATCCGTTTGAGCAGCAGCTCCATGAAAAAGGAATCGAAACAGAATGCGCCTGCACACTGGTGTTGCTCAGTACGAGAACCTACTAATTATTGCGGTAACACCTGACCTTCACCCAAAAGAACGGTAGTCAACTGACTTGGAACTCCCTTATAGTAAATGTTTCCTTTTCTTCCGATTTGCGCCTTAAAATCTGCACCATCTGCATTGACGTACATATCAGCTCCTGAATTTGAATGTACCGTTAACTTATTTGTCACTACAAAGTCATTGGTATTGCAAAAACTATTGGTTTGACATAAAAAGAATGCATCTAACGTTGTACCGCTCAACGTAAAATCACCATATCCCTGAGTAATTATGGCCTCTACATACCCCCCCTCTAAAGTCAAATCAACAGGGCCTGCTCCATCAATGATCTTGAGTCTAAAATCCGGCGTATTTAGTGTATCGGTTGCCGTAATACTACCTCCTCCGGTATACTGTAAGTAACGAAGCTGACTGACATGAATTTCCAAACGAATTTCCTTTTTAAAGCTTCTCAAAAAATTACATTTATTTCCATTATCTATGTCTATACGCCCCGTTGATTGATTCACTTGAACAAAAGGAATAACGTTCTCTCCCCCTGTGATGCGAATAAATTCTTCGGTGTCGGAAACCAGCATATAAGTTAAATTGTCGTTAAGAAACAAACTATCAATTGGAGAAATTAGCGATATATCCAGAATAGCTTCCTCACCCGTCGATTTCATACACCTACGTTCATCCGGCTTTTTACATGAAATAGCCGTGGTCAAGAGCAGTATAATCAACACTTGTTTTATCTCCATTGGTACACAATTCCATATTCAAAATAATCAGCCTTCCCCCAGTGCGCTTTAATACTTAGGTTAAAAAACACATTTTCTCGAAAACGGTAACGAAAACCAAAACGGTGGTATACGGGACCATTCGGATTGATGCTATTCTTCATGTAATATCCCATCCCCAACAAATAATCAAACTGGTTGACAGGAAGAACGTAACCTACGTATAGACCTAACTGAAAAATATCCCATTGGGAAACGGGTTCGGATATTTCATCGGCATGCGACTGATTCGAAATAAAATCAATCGCAAAATCCAGGGCAACTTTCCTCCGGAATTGATGGTGATAAATTACCGAACCAGAGCCCACAAAATAGGTACGACCGCCTGTCGGGTAAATTTGCTTCATTGAAAATAAGGCGGATGTCAAAAGCGCATGACGCGTAAACTGCAGCACATCTGGTCGAATAACTCCTTCTTCGACTAACAACGGATTAAAATAGCGCGTATACCCAAGTGAAAAATAAGGAACATTTAACCCGAGATTAGGTAGTACAGTAGCGCCGTTCGACAAATGCGTCATATCGATACCTAAGGAAACGGTCGATTGCTTAAATTGCTTATTAACATTCACGCCGATAATGACCAACGCATTTGTGTGGGAACCAATTGCATTGTTTTTGGGATTCTCCACTAAGTCAAATTTCTTTGTGACCACTCCAACCCCAGCACTTAGCTTTCCATTGAGCGACCAGGAATGATACTTCACCATCGGAAGTTCGATGAATCCAAAAGCACCATACGACTGACCAACAACCAAAGGATTGCCGTAATCTGCAAAATAGAGCGATGCGCCATACCGCGGACGACGGTACGCCGCTTCCCATTCTTTTTTTCCACTGGTTTGTTTCACGAAGCCCAATTCCCCCCCAACCGAGTGACCGGTCAGTAAATGCGTCATTACTGCACGATGGGGTAATAAAAATCCTACTTTAGGACGAACTTCTATCCCTACATTCTCCCAATTGGTTTGAGAACTAACAAGTGCATGAACACCCATAATTAGTAGCAATAGTAGAGTCCTCTTCATAAAGCAAATGTAAAACAAAAATGAGAATAAATCAGGTAAGTGTTTCGGGTTGCTTTGCTTCGCATTGCAGGTTGCAAGTTGAAAACCTTTCACAACCTGCAACTTGCAACATGTAACCTATTAACGCTTCTTTAAAAAAGAAAGCATTAATTTTGGACCATGGAAAATCAAGACCCTCGACTCGTTGCTTTCGAACGACTGTTAAACATCATGGACGATTTGCGCGAAAAATGCCCTTGGGATAAAAAGCAAACATTGGAATCCCTGCGTCACCTAACCATTGAAGAGACCTATGAACTAGCCGATGCCATTCTCGATAATGACATGGAAGAGCTCAAAGGTGAAATCGGAGACTTGATGCTGCACATGGTCTTTTACAGTAAAATTGCCAGCGAACAAAAAGCCTTCGATATCACCGAAGTGTTGACGGCCATTTGTGATAAATTAATACATCGCCACCCGCATATTTATGGTGACATTGTGGCGAAGGACGAAGCCACCGTAAAAGCCAATTGGGAGAAACTGAAATTGAAAGAAGGAAAAAAGTCGGTTCTAGAGGGTGTTCCGCAATCATTACCAGCACTGGTGAAAGCAGCGCGTATACAGGAAAAAGTGCGCGGAATAGGATTCGACTGGGACAATCAAGAGCAAGTCTGGGAAAAAGTACAAGAGGAACTCAAGGAACTCAAAGTAGAAGTCGATCAGCAAACTGACCGCATCGAAAGCGAATTTGGTGATGTCCTTTTCTCAATGATCAATTACGCGCGTTTTATCGGAGTTAATCCTGAAACTGCCTTGGAAAGAACCAATAAAAAATTCATGAAACGCTTTACCGCCATGGAAGTCATGATTAACCTCGAAAACAAAATATTATCGGATATGAACCTGGAAGAAATGGATGTGTATTGGGAAAAAGCAAAACAACAGGTCGGAGAATAATGTCCCTTTAATCAATGAAGTTTACTTTTCATCACAAACCTTCACGGTAATCCAATAAAACTTAGTATCTATGCCAAATAAAAATAAACCGTAGTTTTGAAGAATATTGTTTTACTCCTTTTTGTAGCGTTGATATCAGTATCAACTGCAGTTGCACAAGATTTCGTAGTTCGTGGATTTGTCTATAATAAAGACAATGGAGAACCTATTGAATTCGCTAAAGTATTGTTGATTAAAGCAAATGCTTCGGAATCCGATCAACCGATTGGTGCGACAACCAACCTTGATGGTTTCTTCTCTTTTGCTAAAGTGATGAAGGGAGATTACACTATTTTGATTCGAAATATGGAATTCAACGATCTAGAACAGACGATCAGCGTAGGAATTAAGGAAATCCTTTCACTTACCTTTGAATTGGAAAAACCAGACGACGTAAAGCAAATTGAGCAAATCGATATTTACGCAGAAGACCGTTCAAAAAAGACCCGTGTTGAAATCTCTACCATCAAGTTGGATCAAAAAGGATTGGAACGACTACCGAGTTTCGGAGCGGAAAATGACATCGTATCTGCATTCGCTGTTACACCGGGTGTAGTTACCACGGGGGACCAAGGAGGTCAAATCTATGTACGTGGGGGTACTCCTATTCAAAACAAAATTTTGCTGGATGGGATGACCATCTACAACCCGTTTCACTCCATTGGATTCTTCTCCGTGTTTGAAACGGAAATTGTAAAAAGTGCAGATATCTACACGGGAGGATTCGGGGCACAATATGGTGGACGAATCGCTTCGATTATGGACATAACCTACCGCGACGGTAACCTCAAAAGACATGGTGGAAAAGTTTCCATATCTCCATTTATGGCGAAGGCTGTTTTGGAAGGTCCACTCGCGAAAAAAGAAAAACGGTCGGCTTCAACTGGAAGCTCGTACATCCTTACAGCAAAGCATTCATTACTCAACAACACGAGTAGAACCCTATATCCTTATGCCAACGATGGACAAGGAATGCCATTTTCGTTTACAGACGTTTATGGTAAAATGACCTTAAAATCGGATGGAGGAAGTAAATTCAGTGCCTTTGGTTTCTACAACGATGATGCGGTAAACTATCCAACGATTGCTGACTTGAACTGGAAACAAATGGGTGGGGGGATTAACTTTGTGCTCGTACCATCGAGCAGCGCTGTATTAATTAAAGGACACTTGAATGCCTCTAACTATGAAATCCTATTCCTAGAAAACGAAGGAGGTCAAGCACCGAGAACAAGTAGCATTGGAGGATTTGATTTAGGATTTGATTTTACGTACTTCTTGAAAGGTCAATCAGAGGTTACCGCTGGAATTAACATCGGAGGATTCAATACAAACTTCAGAACGTTTAACGAAGTAAATCGATTGATTGAGGCAAATCAGTTTAACGCTGAACTCAGTGGATATGTCAACATGCGTTTCATCAAAAAGCAATGGGTCATCCAGCCTGGAGCACGTGTTCAATACTACCCTTCTATTCCAGACATCCAATTCGAACCTCGCCTCGGCGCGAAATACAATTGGACAGAGAATTTCCGTTTGAAATTTAGTGGAGGTCGTTATACGCAAAACTTCACCTCTGCTTCCTCAGACCGTGACGTAGTACAATTATTCTATGGATTCTTATCTGCACCTTCAGATGTTCAATCAAGCTTTACGCAACCTGACGGAGATCAGATTGACCCTAGAAACGGATTGCAAATTGCTTGGCACGGAATCGCAGGATTCGAATATGATCTGTCGAAATTCTGGAGCTTAAACGTGGAAGGATATTATAAATATTTCCCGCGTCTCTCGAATATTAACTTGAACAAATTGTACGATGATGTGGCCGAGTTCAATCAAATCGACGACGTGTATAAAAAAGACTTCTTGGTGGAATCTGGCTATGCTTATGGAGCAGACTTCCTCTTGAAATATAACAAAAATCGCTTGTACTTATGGGGAGTTTATTCCTATGGATTTACCGAACGTTGGGATGGATTCGAATGGTACTTTCCGATCTTCGACAGAAGACATAACGTGAATTTAGTAGCCAACTACTTATTCGGTGAGAAAAAAGATCTAGAGGTGAGTCTGCGTTGGAACCTCGGTAGCGGGCTTCCTTTTACACCAACATCTGGTTATTATCAAGGAGAGCAATTTACAGGAGGGGTAACCACCGACTATACTACATCCAACCCATCTGATGTGAGTATTTTACTCGGGGGTCTCAACACAGCGCGACTTCCAACATACCACCGCTTTGACGTTACCGTTAAGAAACGTTTTGAATTGAAAAACAAATCAGTAATGGAAGTGATTGCAGGTGTTACGAATGCCTACAACCGAGATAATATCTTCTACGTAAATCGCGTAACGAACGAGAAAATCTATCAGTTACCATTTCTACCAAGTTTATCATTCAGCTATAAGTTTTAATCGTATCTTTTTTGAGAATCATAAAATAAGAAGAGGCGTGATAATTCACGCCTCTTCTTTATAAATGGGTAAGCCCTCTTGCCTCTAATAAGACGCATCTCAATACATCTCTTCTTGCATCTTTTGTACTTTTTCGTCTTTCAGATAATCGTCGTACGGCATCATTTTATCAATCATTCCAGTAGGTGTGATTTCAATAATACGCGTTGCAACGGTGTTCACTAATTCGTGGTCATGGGAAGTGAAAATAATGGTACCTGGGAAATCCGACATACCATTGTTTAATGCAGTAATCGATTCTAAGTCTAAGTGATTGGTAGGTTCGTCCATCATTAAGACGTTCGCTTTGGCCAACATCATGCGCGACAACATACAACGCACCTTTTCACCTCCTGACAGAACGCGTGCACTTTTCATCGCTTCTTCACCAGAGAATAACATCTTTCCTAAAAAACCGCGTAAATGAACTTCTTCGCGCTCTTCATCAGTTTGCGCGTATTGTCGTAACCAATCTACCAAGCGCAAATCATTGTCGAAAAACTTGTGGTTGTGGTTGGGTAAATACGACGTTGTAATCGTTGTTCCAAATTTAATGGAGCCCGCATCTGCTTTCAACTTATCGTTCAACACTTCAAAGAAGCTCGTTATAGCTTTGGAGTTTTTAGATAAAATGGCAATCTTATCCCCTCTATTTACATTGATATTTACATCCTTGAACAATGTCTCAGCATCTTGACTGTAGGATAAATTCTCAATATTTAGAATTTGATCTCCTGCCTCGCGCTCTTGTTCAAAGATGATGGCTGGATACCTCCTGGAAGAGGGTTGTATTTCATCCAAATCAAGCTTATCTAACAACTTACGTCTGCTGGTTGCCTGTTTAGATTTCGATGCATTCGCGGAGAATCTCGAGATAAATTCTTGCAATTCCTTCTTCTTATCTTCTGCTTTTTTGTTTTTATCCGCACGTTGGCGAGCAGCTAACTGCGAAGACTTATACCAGAAGGTATAGTTCCCCGTAAACAAATTGATTTTTGCATAGTCGATATCACAGACATGAGTACATACTGTATCCAAAAAGTGACGGTCGTGAGATACCACAATTACCGTATTCTTAAAGTCCAACAAGAAATCTTCTAACCAATTGATTGTTTTTAAGTCCAAATCATTAGTCGGCTCATCGAGTACTAATAAATCTGGATTACCAAAAAGCGCTTGTGCCAAAAGTACACGTACTTTCATATCATTCGGTATATCTTTCATTAGTTGATAGTGATACGCCTCTTCAATTCCTAAGTTCGATAATAATGTAGCTGCATCCGTTTCGGCATTCCACCCTTCCATGTCGGCAAACTCCGCTTCCAATTCAGAAGCCTTCATACCATCTTCATCCGAGAAATCTTCTTTTGCATACAGCGCATCTTTCTCTTCCATGATTTCAAATAAGCGATTATGCCCCATAATCACCGTCTTCAACACTTCAATTTCGTTGAACTCAAAGTGATCTTGTTTCAACACAGCCATGCGTTTGCCTGGCTCGAGCGTTACACTCCCTTTTGTTGGATCTTGGTCGCCGGTTAATATCTTCAGAAAGGTCGACTTCCCTGCACCATTTGCGCCGATCACACCATAACAGTTACCCTCAGAAAATTTCAGGTTTACCTCGTCAAAAAGGATGCGCTTACCGAATTGAAGCGTTAAATTATTTATAGAAATCATAACGTATAC
>JAQWYK010000005.1 GCA_029254025.1 Crocinitomicaceae bacterium
AGAAGGTCCCAAGGGTTGGGCTGTTCGCCCATTAAAGTGGCACGCGAGCTGGGTTCAGAACGTCGCGAGACAGTTCGGTCCCTATCTGTTGTGGGCGTTAGAAATTTGAGAGAACCTGTTCCTAGTACGAGAGGACCGGAATGGACGAACCTCTAGTGTACCTGTTGTGGCGCCAGCTGCATTGCAGGGTAGCTACGTGCGGATGAGATAAGCGCTGAAAGCATCTAAGCACGAAACTCACCTCAAGATGAGAAATCTTTTAAGGGCCGTGGAAGACTACCACGTTGATAGGCTACAGGTGTAAAGACGGTGACGTCAAAGCCGAGTAGTACTAATTACCCGTAGACTTATAGCTCTCTACTATTACTATTTCAATCACCCAATATTTTATCTTAGATCTTAAGACATTAAGAAATCAGATATCAAGGCTACAGACACTAAGACATTTAACTGTCTATCCGTCTCAATACTTTATCATCTGATTTTCTTTAACCGTTTTCGGTGTCTATGGCATCAGGGTCCACCTCTTCCCATTCCGAACAGAGAAGTTAAGACTGATTGCGCTGATGGTACTGCCCTTTTGAGGGTGGGAGAGTAAGTCGACGCCACTTTTTAAAATCCCCATACATGTAGTTGTATGGGGATTTTTTTTGGTTTGTGACATTCGTAACTTCTACTATTCCTAAATAAACGAATTAATAAGGTACATTATCAACATTATTTTGTATTTTCTTTTTTTTCCATCGAACATTTTATGTTCTAGAACGTTTGTATCTTTGTAATTAAATTTTTTCTATTGAAAGCAGTTTATATTACGCGAAGAGAGCATTTCAATGCAGCCCATAAACTATGGCGACCAGATTGGAGTGAAGAAAAGAATAAAGAGGTCTTTGGTAAGTGTAGCAATAAGAATTGGCATGGACACAATTATAACGTGTTTGTCACAGTTAAAGGTGTTCCAACTGATGAAACTGGTTTTGTAATTGACTTGAAGGACTTAAGTCAGATTATGAAGGATTTCATAGTAGAGCCTCTTGATCACAAGAACTTGAACCTTGATGTTCCTTTCATGGAAGGATTATTAGCATCAACAGAAATTCTTGCTATCAAAATGTGGGAACAAATTGAAGCTCCAATCGCTGAAGCTGGAGGCGAATTGGTTAAAATTAGATTGGAAGAGACAGAAAATAATTATGTGGAATATTTCGGTGGTAAAGATCCGTTTTGATTCTACAGTAATAAACTAACAGGCATTGAAAGAATTTAAGTATAATGATGAAATAACAGAACGTTTAGCTGCAGTATATAAAGATGTGCTGTCAGATTTAGGAGAAAATCCTAATAGAGAAGGGTTATTGAAGACTCCAGAACGTGTCGCTAAAGCATTGCAGTTTTTAACAAAAGGTTACGATCAAAATCCGGACGAAATTTTGAAGAGCGCCATATTTCACGAGGACTATTCTGAAATGGTGATTGTAAAAGATATCGAGGTGTATTCGCAGTGTGAACATCATATGTTGCCTTTTTTTGGCAAGGCACACGTTGCGTATATTCCAAACGGAACTATTGTTGGGTTAAGTAAAATACCTAGAATTGTAGATGCTTATGCCAGACGATTACAAGTGCAAGAGCGATTGACGTTAGAAATAAGAGACTGTATCCAACGAACATTGAACCCTAAAGGAGTAGCAGTGGTACTTGAGTGTAGTCATATGTGTATGCAAATGCGTGGTGTTGAGAAACAAAATTCTTCCACGACTTCTTCTGCTTTTACGGGTCTGTTTTTACGAAATGACTCGACACGTAAAGAATTCATTAATTTAATTCAAGCGAAATTACATTAACGGACTGGAATTAAATCGTGGGATCAAAGTGACTTTTTTACCGTGTCTAGTACAAATGAACTTTTGATTTGACTTACATTCGGGAGAGAGGCCAGTTTTCCTGATGAGAATTGATGATAGGCATTTAAATCCTGTACATGAACTTTCATAAAGAAGTCGTTTGCTCCACCCATCAGGTAGCATTCCATTACTTCGGGGATTTTTTCAATCTCTTGTTTGAATTTTTCAATATGTTCTAATTGCTGAGACTCAAGTGAAACAGAACAGAAGACATACATTCCTCCTTTTAGTTTTAATTCATCGATCACTGCAATGTATTTCTGAATAACCTTTCCTTTCTCTAGTCGCTTAATACGTTCATAAATGGGTGTTTTTGTAATATTAAGTTCTTCCGCCATCGATTGGATACTCATTTTGGCATCTGTTTGTAAGAGCTCAATAATTTTTTGATCTGTAGTGTCAAGTTTCATGGAGTAATTTTTCCGTTTATTATAATATAAGAACCTAAAAATAGTTTATTTCATCTATAAAAAGGGATATATTTAGGAAAAAACACCAAATTAATTCATTTAGCAGTAGGTATGTCGTATTATCTGTACTTTTGTTCTACGTTTTAATTATACATTCAGCACAATTTATTTCGATATTATGGAAAAGAAGTTTAAGCCCGAAAGTTTAATGATGACATATGGTTATAAACCAGAGTTGTCTGAAGGAGCAATTAAATGTCCTATTTTTCAAACATCTACCTTTGTCTTTAAAACTGCTGAAGAGGGCAAAAGCTTCTTCGAGGTTGCGTATGGCTTACGCGAAAGAGGACAGGAAGAAGAGCTTGGTTTGATTTATAGTCGGATTAATAATCCGAATATGGAAATTTTAGAAAATCGATTGACACTTTGGGATAAAGCAGATGATTGTGCTGTGTTTGAAAGTGGAATGGCAGCAATTAGCACTGTTTTATTAGAATTCTTGAAGCCTGGTGATCTCGTAGCTTATACCTCTCCTTCTTATGGAGGTACAGATCATTTCATAAAGCAGTTCTTACCAAAATTAGGTGTTGAACATGTATGTTTTCAACCAAATCAATCGCGCGAAGAAGTGGTAGAAACTATACGGGCAACTGGAAAGGGAGATAAGTTAGCATTCATTTATGTTGAAACCCCAGCTAATCCAACGAATACATTGTTTGATATCCAACTGTGCAAAGAGGTAGCTGACATATTCAGCACGGATGACAAAAGGGTCTATTTGTGTGCTGATAATACATATATGGGCCCTGTGTGGTCTTCACCACTTACCCTAGGAGCAGATTTAGTCTTATATTCTGCAACTAAGTATATTGGCGGTCATTCCGACTTAATTGCAGGAGCGGTATTGGGGAATTTTGAAGTCATGAAACGAGTAAAGACACTAAGAACCTTCTTAGGTAATATGGCAGGTCCTCATACGGCATGGCTTATGCTTAGAAGTTTGGAGACATTAAAAATACGTATGGATCGTCAATGCGAGAATGCGCAAAAAGTAGCGAATTATTTAAATACTCATGCGAAGGTATCTAAGGTATATTATTTAGGGTTGATTGAAGAAGGGACAAATGCTTATAACATTTATAAACGTCAATATAATTCTCCTGGAGCAATGATTTCATTTGATATAATTGGTGGGGAACAAGCGGCATTTAAATTTCTTAATAACTTGAGATTGTTTAAATTAGCAGTTTCTTTGGGTAGTACAGAGGGTCTTGCTCAACATCCTGCTACTATGACACATGTGGGGATTGATCCGGACCAAAGGAAGCAAATGAATGTTACTGAAAATTTGATTCGATTATCGATAGGAGTTGAAGATCCGGATGACATCATTTGTGATTTACAGCAGGCTTTTGAAATGGTGTAGATAGGGCATTTCTTTATCGATTTCTTGCTCGTTTAATGTATGATCATTTTTATTGCAGCAACTTTTTTGAATTTCAAACGTTTCTTGGGAGTATCTACAGAATAATGAAGTATATGAAAGTTCTATTTTTTCTATCTGTCTTTTTTCTAGCACTTATTTCCTTTGGTCAGTCAAGTCAATTCGAAGTTCAGTTAGTAATTGCGTCAGAGCAAATTCATTGTGGTGAGGAAGTGATGACTCCTTGTTTTCAAGCCAAGAAGGTAACAGATCCTCATTGGATCATGACAATCGAAGCAATAGAAAATTTCGAGTTTGAACCTGGTTATGAATATCTTCTTGATTTGAGGGTGGAGCATATTTCGAATGGTGAACTTGCTCCTAACGTGAAATACACGGTATTAACAATTGTTGAGAAAACAGCAGTAGATTAGTTCCTTTCTACTCCCAATAACCTTGTAACTTCCCGGAAGAAGGACGTGGAGCCATTGCGTCTATGATTTCGTGATTTTCGTCAAGAACGATATACCGTGGAATAAAATCTACCCTTAACTCTTTAATTTGGTCTTGAACTTCTTTGGACAAGAAGATGTTGTTTTTAAATCCCTCTTTCGAAGCCATTTTCTTCCATTCTTCTTCTTTACAGTAAACTCCTACACTCACAAAGTTAATTTCTTCCCCGTACTTTTCTTCTAATTTTTTGTATGCAGGAAATTCAGCGCGACATGGCCCACACCAAGTGGCCCAGAAATCGAGTACTGTTAACTTCCCTTTGAAATCAGAAAGCTTAGCTGTTTTCCCTTCAAGGTTCACTCCTTTAAAATCTACAATATGAGTGTTTTTTAAGGCGTTAATTACAGCAGAAAATTCCTTCTCAGATCGGTAATAGTTGATTAAGCTAGTTCTGTATTTCTGTGCGTTATTCTGAATAGTTGTGATGTATTCTTCTAGCTCGGTATGTTTTAACTTGTAATCCTCTGCTAAAAGAAGGTAAACGTCGTATGAAGTGTTAAAGGTGGCAATGGCTTCATTAGTATCTGCTTTCTCAACGGAATTCAACAGAGCTTGGGTGATTGTCTCATTAATCAAATAAAGGTGTGATAGGGCAGTGTATTTTTCAGCACCTTTACCTGTAAATGATATGGTTTCATCGAAGAAGCGTGTGTTGACAGTCATGTGTAATGCATCTCCTGGAGAAGCAATGAGTTGTGTATTCTCGTTTCCGTCTGTAAAAACAACCTGTGTAGTGTTTTCGAGCTCAGCTTTTAATTGAAACCTCCCATTTTCGTCAAGTGCAGCAGAATCTAAATATGTTTTTGTTCGATCGGGATTGGATATGTATAAATATACGCTGCTACCTGTTGGCTGTTCAATTTCTCCATTGATGGTGAGGTTTTGCGAATAAGCGAATAGGTTAGCGATAATAGTAGTTGATAAAAGCACAAGTTTTTTCATAGTGTATTATTTGAGGATAAATATAGTCAATCTAGTGAACTAGCCCTATTAAACTCTACGATTAGCGAGTAGCATGGGAGGCTCTCCATTGAATGGATTCGTACGGCCAATGGTTCGAGCTTCCAAGCCGGCTGCTCGCATAATAATCCTATCTCCAAACTGATTACGTATTTTGTCCATGGCTTGGTAGAGGTCAGTAAGTTTTGAGTCATCGGTAAAAAGATTCATTTGAAAACTACCATTTACAAGATGACTTAAGCGAATACCGATTAGACGGATGAGTACTCGACGGTCATAAAGACGCTCAAATAATTCAAGCACTAATGGGATAATTTCGTGGTCTGCAGCGGTATAAGGTATGTGTTTTTGTAATGTTTTTGTTTGAAAATCTGAATAACGAATCTTAACAGTGACACACGCACAAACTTTTCCCGCTCTTCTTAGTTGGTAAGCTAAGTTTTCTCCCATAGCACTCAAAATGCCTCTCATTTTCACGATATCAATCGTGTCTCTATCAAATGTTCGTTCTGTAGATATCGACTTTCGCTCATTATACTGTACAACGGGTTGGTGATCAATCCCATTGGCTTTTTTCCAGATACTGCTACCCATCTTTCCCAATGTATGTTCTAGAAGTTCTACTGGCATATCCTGTAGTGTGTGAATATGTTTAATTCCTAAGCTACAAAGTGTTTGATAAGTTTTTAATCCAACAGATGGGATTTTACGGATAGATAAGGGAGCTAAAAACTGTTTTTCGGTACCATAATCAATTTGAAGTGCATTGTTTGGTTTTGCTTCACCTGTTCCGATTTTAGAAACTGTTTTGTTTTCAGATAGTGCAAACGAAATAGGAAGACCTGATTCACGCATGATACGGTGTCTTAGTTCTTGGGTATATTTCATACATCCAAAAAATTGATCCATTCCAGATACATCTAAAAAGAATTCATCGACGGAAGTTTTTTCAAAAATAGGAGCTGAATCGGCAATGATATCAGTAACGAGTTTCGAATATTTACTATACGTTCCCGAGTTGCCTTTAATGATAATTGCTTCTGGACAACGTTCTTTGGCCATTTTCATCGGCATCGCTGAGTGGATACCAAATTTTCGGGCTTCATAGCTGCATGAAGCAACTACTCCACGGTCACTGGTTCCTCCAATAAGGATGGGTTTGTTATTTAATCGACTGTCTAGTAGACGTTCGCAGGATACGAAAAAGGTATCCAAATCCATGTGTACGATAGCTCGTTTTATTCCCATCAGTGTTTATGTTTTGATTAAAAATATAGTGCATATCGTTACGGGAATAAATGTACAAAATGATTATATGTAAATCAAAATAAAGACGAAAAAATAATCAAAATAAAAACAAATAAGACGTATTCATTTGATATTCAACTTGGAAAGTATTAGATTAATCCGAATTGATTAAAGTGATGTGTAATGTGCTTTTTATGAAGTGCAATCCACTGGTCATAATTCAGTTGACCATAAAAAGGATGGTTTTCTGTTCTGCCAGGATGTTGTTCAAAATGTTCTTCGAATTGAATCCAAGCATCTACAAATTCATCTACAGCAAGTTCCAATTCATCATTTCTCAAGACACGTTCTTTAGGGGCAAAAGGAACTTCTACATTGCGCATCATTTCTTTGTCCGATAAGAGAAATCGTTGCATGCTTTCTACTTTATCGGCTGGAATCAGAAGCTTAGTAAATGAAGAAGTACTATTGGCGAGGGCAATTGTATCCGTGAGATGCTCAATCATACCTTGGGCAGAAAGGGAACCCCAAGCAGGTTCCGAAGTTGAATTCAATTTTTCTAACAGGGGTAATATTCTTTCTAGGTTGGGCGTAATGAACATGGTTTATTGTTTTTTAAGCGAAGAAATTTTCCTTTCTGTGAAGTTTCAAAATAATTAAACAATGATACTCAAACTCTTTGGTTTACACGTTATTTGTATTGTATTTGTGGATAAAACAAAAGGGTCTCCATCAACATGTGCTAATTTAGCTCCTATCCTCAAGTGGAAGCGATGCGAAGAGATAGTTTCCACATAGGCGGAGTTACGGATATCACCAAAATAGCTTTTGAAAATCAACCTCGAAAAGTTTATTATAGAACCTTTTTTGACAAGAATGAGTTCCAGTTTGCCATCTGTTGGATTTGAACCTGGAGACATACGAAAGTTATTGCCAAATTGACTGGTATTTGCGATTGAGCAAAAAAAGAGATTTGTCCATTTCTTTCCGGAGTCGAGACATTCTACCTCAATAGGTTCAAAGTTACGAAGTTCACGAAGTACAAGTTTGACATAACTCCAAAATCCGCGCTTGTTTAAGGTGTCGAAGCGGTGTGCAATTAACGCATCGTATCCAAAGCCGCAAAACCCGGTGAAAGAACGATCGTTTAAAGTAGCTGTATCGATAGGGAGAGTAGTGCCCTTGTTTATATGTTGAATGGCTTGTTTTAAGTTCAGTGGAATGCGAAAATGACGGGCTATTCCATTACCTGATCCGCAAGGGATGATACCCAAGGTAACTGTGCTTTCTAGAAGTGGAGCACTTGCTTCACAAATTGACCCATCTCCTCCGACAATGACCAGAATATCAATGCAATCCAGCACAGCTTCTTGTGCAATTTGAGTAGCGTGTCCACGATAATCGGTATAGACGATATCAAACGAATATAAATCCTTTCGAAGATATTTCTCAATGAGCTCTGGGAGTTCGTTATTTTTAGCTACTCCAGATATAGGATTGATTACAAACCTTACCTTTTTCATTTGGTTGTCATCTTGTTGTGAATCAAATCGTGGTTATACCGCTGAATAATGCCTTTGATTAATTGATCATTGCGGTCTTGCTCTTTTGATAGGGCAGACAGTGAATCATTGACCATGTAAGGATCTAATGAATAATTATACATGGTCTTCGTCACTCCTTGTGTAAAATTTGTCATATAATTTCCTCGAAAGAGGTGATAGGTGCCTTCGAGGTAGTTCACGGCATATTTTTCCTCTTTTTCAAAGAGCGAATTACCGAAGGAATAAAACGATTGATCAGAACCGATTAAGTCTAATAGTGTTGGAGCAATGTCTACTTGGGAAAATATGGTTTCATTGACCTCAGGTCCAATTCGATGCTGCGGATCAAAGAAGATGATGGGAATTTGGTACATCGTGGTCCGTTGGTTGAATCTTGGGTCATGGCCAGCAGGGGTATGGTCGGCGCACAAAACAAAGATCGTATTTTGATACCAAGGCTGTTCTTGCGCACGCTCAAAAAAGAGGCGCAGACTCATATCTGTATAGGCAATTGATTTCGCCAATTCGGTTTCTCCATCAGGTAATTGAGCGCGATGTTTTTCGGGAATGAAGTAAGGATGATGGGAAGATAGGGTGAATAAACCAGCTATGAATGGTTCAGTCAATTCTGTTGAAATTGTTGCGGCTGTCCATGGCATAAAGTACTCATCCAGAATCCCCCATGTCTCATCGTTGTGTGCATCATTGTTGTATTCTGTGCGCCCAATATACTTCTCAAAACCCGCTAATGAACTGAATTCATCAAATTTCATGGAGCCATTGGTCGCACCATGAAAAAAGGCGGATGAATAACCTTCTTGAGCGAGAAGTTTCGGAAGGGCGGCGATGGTATTTGTTCCGTAATTCGAGGTGATGTAGGGTTCGTCCAATAGACTCGGAATACCCGCGAAAATAGCGGGAACAGCCTCAATCGACTTTTTCCCATTGGCAAAAGCATTTGAAAAGTAAAGGGATTGGTCAATAAGAGAATCGAGAAATGGTGTGTAAGGTCCTCCTGTTTTTTTTCCGATCCACTCGTTACCGAAGCTTTCTAAAATGATTACAACAATATTGACATTTTCTCCGATTTTCTGTTGTGTTGAGCTGCGCTGAATAGGATTGTGAATTTTTGAACTGTCCTTTCCCGAAAAATAGTCAACTTCCTCTAACGCCGGCTTGCCTAGGGTTTTGATGATTGTGAGCGGGGTGTTTAGTACAAGCCCAGTGTTTTCAATTCGTGTAAATTGTGCTGCAGTTAACGTGTCTGCAGGACGAAGTCCTATACCACCTCTTCCCATCACAAAAAGCAAGGAACAACCAACGATGAAGAATAAAAGCTCTCTACCTAAACGAAATGGCGTTTTCTTTCTAGGAAGTGTTCGCCTGTAGGCCATGTGTGATCCAATGAATAGAATAATTAACAAGGCGATTAGCCACCAGAAATCGATGAAAAATGCACCAATGAGTTGGGACAAATCGTCTCCTGTTCCCATTATGGTAAATAAGTCCGCGGTGCTTCTTTTTGAAGTGTATTTGAAATATTCAATATCCAATAGATTCAACATGAGCATAATCGTATTGGTAATATGGAAAAGAGCGAAAAGAAAATGTTGATAGAGCTTTGAATTACGATATGGATTAGGTAGAAGCGAAAGCCCATAGAATGGTATAAACCAAATACCTATAGCAATACAGTCCATGCAAATTCCCGCTAAAAAATCAGTGGCTTGCCATGCTGGGAAGGCGGATGAATTCAAACTATAAAATAGAATTCGGGTAACACTCAACATGATCAAATTGATCCCTAAGCGTTTCAAAAGCGCATTGAAATATTCGGGAAACCAAGCATGACTAGACATAGTGCAAAAATATAGTAAACGGTGAAATCAGCAACATATTGGATGAAAACGTTGTTGTTTAATTTGGATTCAACATCGAAGAGGGATTCTTATAAAATCATTACTTTTACCAACAAACAAGATATTGAATGGCTGGAAATAGTTTCGGGACTTTATTTAAGCTCACTACATTTGGTGAATCTCATGGTGCGGCCATTGGGGGAGTAATTGATGGAGTTCCTGCAAATGTGCCTATTGACGTAGATCGGATTCAACGAGATTTGGACAAAAGGAAACCTGGTCAGTCGTCGATTGTTACTCAGCGGAAAGAATCTGATACGGTACAATTACTTTCAGGAGTATTTGAGGGAAAAACCACAGGAGCACCAATAGGCTTTATCATTCAAAATGATAATCAAAAATCTTCGGATTACGAGCATATAAAAGATGTGTATCGTCCATCTCATGCAGATTTTACGTACGACAAAAAATATGGTCATAGAGATTATCGTGGAGGAGGACGATCGAGCGCTCGTGAAACGGCCTGCCGTGTTGTAGCAGGGGCGGTTGCCAAACAAATGCTCGAGCAACTCGGAATCACAATACATGCGTATGTGTATCAAATTGGTCCGCTGAGAATTCCGCCAGAAACACCAATCGATTTCAAATTGATAGAAACTAATCCAGTACGCTGTCCTGTCCCAGAATTGGCGACGCGTATGGAGGAGTTAGTCAAAGTGATCCGTAAAGATGGTGATACAATAGGTGGTGCGATAGCTTGTGTTATTCAAGGTGTTCCGATTGGTTTAGGAGATCCTGTTTTTGATAAGCTTCATGCCGACTTGGGAAAAGCGATGCTTTCGATAAATGCTGTCAAGGGTTTTGAGTATGGATCGGGTTTTCTCAGTGCTGAAATGCGCGGGAGCGAACACAACGACGTGATTCTATCAGATGGCAGAACTAAAACGAATTTTAGTGGCGGTATACAAGGGGGGATTTCAAATGGAGCAAACATTGATATGCGGATCGCATTTAAACCTGTTGCCACGTTAATGAAAGACCAGGAGAGTATAGATTCAGTTGGAAATGCAGTCGTTGTAAAGGGAAAAGGACGACATGATCCATGCGTTGTCCCTCGGGCTGTTGTAATTGTCGAAGCCATGGCTGCTATTGTTTTGTTAGAACACTATTTAAGAAGTAAAACGACACAACTTTAATCAAGAAATGAAGGAAAAATCAAAGAAAGGGAAACTTGCACTGCATTGGAAGATTATACTCGGGATGTTAGCCGGAGTAATGTTTAGCTTAATTTTAGTTAATACTTCTTGGGGAGCTTCGCTCACTACAATGAAAGTGAAGGGTGTTGATGTTGAAATTTCTCGTGCTGGACTGTTGGTTCGAGATTGGATTAAGCCATTTGGAACGATGTTTATCAATGCTCTAAAACTTATTGCGGTGCCATTGATATTGGCCTCTCTAATCAAAGGAGTTTCTGATCTTAAAGATATTTCAAAATTATCTAAAATGGGGTTGCGAACAATTGGTACGTATATAGCTACAACATTGGTCGCAGTTTCAATAGGTTTGGTAGTGGTGAATTTGGTGAATCCAGGTAAGACAATCACTGAAGAGACGCGTAATGACCTTGTTATGAGTTATAGCCACGGTGCTGGGCAGAAGATATCTGCTGCTGCAGAACAAAAAGAGTCTGGACCGCTGAAGGCGTTAGAGGATTTGGTACCGGATAATATTTTTAACGCAGCTTCAAACAACGGTAACATGCTGCAAGTCATTGTTTTTGCGATATTTTTCGGAATCGGTTTAATATTAATCCCTGCCGATAAGTCGGCTCCTGTAAAAGCGTTTTTTGATGGATTTAATGAGGTCATTTTGAAACTGATTGATTTAATCATGTTGGCTGCTCCATATGGAGTATTTGCGCTTTTAGCGGCCCTTGTTGTTGAATCGCCAAGTCAAGATTTATTTCTCGCCTTGATTTGGTATGCTCTTAGCGTCGTCATTGGATTATTCATTATGATTATTATCTATATTGGTTTGGTTTATTTTTTTACTGGACGGAAGCCGGGATTTTTTTTAAATGGCATTTCTCCAGCACAATTACTGGCATTTAGTACGAGCTCCTCTGCGGCAACATTACCAGCTACAATGGAGAGGGTAGAGGAGCATTTGGGAGTGGAAGAAGAAGTCACGAGTTTTGTGTTGCCAATAGGAGCTACCATAAACATGGATGGAACAAGTTTATATCAAGCTGTAGCAGCCATTTTCATCGCTCAAGCATTTGGAATGGACCTCGATTTATATGCGCAGCTCGGAATCGTGGTTACTGCCACACTCGCTAGCATAGGTTCAGCAGCGGTGCCTGGAGCAGGTATGGTTATGTTGGTTATCGTGTTGGCTCAAGCTGGTATACCGGAGGCAGGACTAGCCCTTATTTTTGCGATCGATAGACCGCTAGATATGCTACGCACAACAGTGAACGTGACAGGTGATGCAGCAGTTTCGATGCTCATTGCCAAGTCGGTAGGAAAACTCCGTGATCCGAAGCCAAAAGACCAGGATGACAATTTGGTCACTAATTCTTGATTATGAAGTATTCTATTAAACTCATTGATTTTTTAATTCAAGCGATTGTGCTTGTAACAATCCTTTTCTTTCTGATGCTGTTTAACACAGAGGGATATTTTTATTGGGGGATTGTTTCATTGGGATTGTACGGAATACTGAGCTCCTTTATCCACCTTTTAATGAAGTTTCCTTTATCCATATTTCGAATTATTGTATGGATTATTTATGGGTTGATATTAATAATAATCGGAGGATTTTGGCTTGCTGGGAGTACTTTCTCTCAATTGAATGCCTGGATCTATCCAGGATCATTTTTGGTGGCTTCTTTATATGTAATACTCACAATTAGTGAATTTCAGGAGTCCAAGAAAGGCGGGAAGGATTACCTCGATTTTTAGTTTTTGGGAAGGTGATTCAATACTTATTTCTATTTTTGTTTCTCCTGTTTTAACCGGATAAAATTGCAATACTTATGAAACTGATTTCTGCTAAAGAATTATCTGAACATTTAAATTCTACTTCCAACTTTCAATTACTTGATGTTCGGGAGCCTTATGAGGTAGCAATTTGTTCGATTGGAGGAGTTCATATTCCTATGGGGATGCTTCAGGAGCGACTCTCTGAATTAGATGCTTCATTACCTACATGTGTGCTTTGTAAAACGGGAAAGCGAGCAGCTGCAGTTGCTAATTTATTAGAAACTGATTTTAGCTTTTCTCAAGTTATGGTGGCGAATGGAGGCATACACGCGTATGCAGTCGAAATCGATAATACGTTAGAAGTATATGAGTAGGATATCCGCTAATTCACGTTCCGTAATTGATTATTTTTTAATTGGGGTTAAAGGACTAGCAATGGGAGCAGCCGATGTTGTACCTGGGGTATCCGGTGGGACAATTGCCTTTATCACTGGAATTTATGAAGAGTTGATTCACAGCTTAAGTACAATTAACCTTCAAGCACTGAAAAAGCTCAAAACCGAAGGTATTGGTAGTGCATGGAAACATATTAATGGGAACTTTTTTCTTTCGCTTTTTATTGGAATTGGAATCAGCATTTTTTCTTTAGCAAAGTTAGTAACCTTTCTACTGGATCAACATCCGGTTTTGTTGTGGTCTTTTTTCTTCGGGTTGGTTATTGCGAGTTTTATTTTAGTGGCACGTACCATTGAAAAGTGGTCTATGGGGACAGTTTTCCTCTTAATCCTAGGAACACTTATAGCTGGTTATATTTCTAGTCTTACAGCTACGGCTAACGGAGAGGAGTTGTGGTTCGTCTTCCTAAGTGGAGCGGTAGCGATTTGCGCGATGATTCTTCCCGGGATTAGCGGTGCTTTCATCCTAGTATTGATGGGATCCTATCATCCGATTATGGCAGGAATAAAGACGTTAGATATTAAAGTGATTGCGGTATTTTTAAGTGGGTGCTTCATCGGATTATTGTCGTTTAGTAAGTTGCTTAACTTTTTGTTTGAGCACTTTAAACAACTAGTATTGGCATTATTGTCTGGATTTTTGTTAGGCTCATTGGTAAAGATTTGGCCATGGAAAAACAAGGTGAGTGATGTGCCTTTAGTGGTGCATTCGGATGGTCGTGAGGAATTTATGATGGGTAATGTTTTTCCAGCTGAATTTAAGGGGGATCCATTACTTGTAAAGGCTGTATTATTTGCAATCGTTGGTCTGACGTTCGTATTACTAATTGATCGTCTTGGAAAAAGATTAAATCCCGTAAAAGATGTCACTTAATCGGTATGGCTTAGTAGGGAAGTCTTTGGGGCACTCATTCTCTAAAAAATTCTTTACAGAAAAATTTGAGCGCGAGAAACTCAATGCAGTTTATGATAATTTTGAGTTGGATGAGATTCATCAAATTCTTCCGTTATTTCAACAACCTGAGTTAAAAGGGTTAAATGTCACAATCCCCTATAAATCCGCTGTGATGGAATACTTGGATGAAATTAATCCGGAGGCACAGTCCATTGGGGCAGTCAACACCATTGTGGTCCGTAAGGGAATAACTACTGGATATAACACTGATGCTTACGGATTTCAACAATCCATCAAGCCGTTTTTAAGAAATGTGCATGAACGCGCATTGATTTTGGGTACAGGTGGTGCGGCTAAAGCAGTTGCCTATGTGTTGACAAATTTAGGGGTTGATGTAGCCTATTTAACACGAAATCCAGTAGGTCGAAATCAATTTAGATATGAGGAGGCCAATGAATATATGATGCAAGCGTTTAAATTGGTGGTAAATACAACCCCCATAGGTACAGCTCCGAATTACGATGAAATGCCCGACATTCCAACAAATTTCTTCTCTCCAGATCATTTGGTGATAGATTTAATTTATAATCCTAAGAAAACAAAATTCTTGTTAGAGTCTCAGAAAAGTGGAGCGGATATCTTGAATGGATACTCCATGTTGCAGCACCAAGCACTGAAGGCATGGGAGTTATTTAATGCCTAACGGTTGTTTTCGGAAAATAAATTTCCAATTCCTTCAATTACTTTTCGGAAGAAGTCGAAATATAATGTTGTAGTGAGCAGCAGTGTCATTAACCAGAGCATTAAGACATTCGCGGATAGGGTCGATACCTTCATCCCAAATAAATATTTATTCGGCGCATAAAAGTGTGCTGATAAAATCGATTTACCTCTCGGGATATTGTAAATTGGGTCACTCTTTTGAATTAAATGACCATTTTTTTCAATCAATTTGATGAGGTCATTACGGTTCGTAACAAAGTCACTTAAAGACTCATTAAAGCTATTTCTTTTCCATTCACGGAATACATCTTCGCCCACTTCATTGAGTTTTTTCGAGTGTAATTTCATGGCTTCATTAACCTCATTCAAGTAGATTTCGCGTACGGTTTGGAAGTATTTCGACATGATTTTCCCGAGTTCTGGAGTGTATTCAAATTTTCGAAGTGACGCAACGCAGCACTCACATACAAAATTTAAGGAGGGGTCGTATAAGGCTTCTTCTTTTTCAATTTCATTGGCCAAAAGCGTCATGGAAGATTTAACCTGAGAATATTTTTCGGGGTCGCTATGATAATTAGCGATGATATCCGCTTTATTACGTAGTTCAGGCAACCAATAATCTCTTTTCCAAGATGCCTCACTTTTCATCTGGTTGAAAGCATAAAATGGCTTTTCAGAGGCACTGTTTTTAAATTGAGTTACAGCTAATGCCTCATATGCCCAGCGCGATGCCATGACATTACCAATCCATGGAACTGCCGCCTCTTTTGCGAAAAGAGGATTGAGCTTATCAAACTTGACAATTACACCGCTAAACAATAGTTGAGGGATAATCATCACCGGAATTAATATATAGATCACTTTTGCGGAGTTAAAACTCGCTGAAATATTCAATCCTAATAAGTTGGCAAAACATGAAGTAGAGAATAGTATGATCCAATAAGACAACCACATGTCTTCAATTTCTAGTACCAAGTTACCCGCTATAACAAAGAACAAGGTCTGAAGCGATGAAATCATAAACATTATACTGATCTTTGAAAAAAGATAGCTTCCCCTAGAAAGATTCAAAAACGATTCGCGTTGCAGTAATTTTTGATCTTTTATAATCTCTTCGGCAGCAACAGTAAGTCCTATGAAAAGGGCAACAACCACAGCGATGAATAAGAATTGAGGAAGATTCTCACTGTTCTCAAAAGTATAATCAATATGACCATTTTTTGAATGGTTAAAAAACTTCACGAAGAACGCCACGATGATAGCGAGAAGAGGCGCCTCTATTGCATTGATGATTAAGTATTGGTTGTTGGTGAGTTTGGATAGAATGTCACGCGTAAAAAACACCTTAAATTGTTGCCATTTGTTTGGTATTTTAAAACTGATTTTCGGTGTTTCTGTAACCTCTTCTACCTCGTCTACCGGTTTCCCACTAAGGTATAATTTATTCCATTCTTCTGGTGGCGTTTTTCGCTTATTTGTTTGATTTCCGAATTCATCTACTACTTTAGCTTCTATGATATTGAAGAGTTGCTCAGGGTTCACATTTCCACATGTGGGACATTCGCGTTCATTGCAATTCGCGTGATTGATTAATGTTTTGAAATGCACCACACTGTCCACAGGGTTTCCGTAAAATATGGGGTAACCACCTTGGTCCAGCAGCAAGAGCTTATCGAACATTTTAAAGATGTCAGACGAAGGTTGGTGAATCACAACGAAGACCAGTTTCCCTTTAAGAGCCAGTTCCTTTAACAAGTCCATGATGTTCTCAGAATCCCTCGATGAAAGTCCCGAGGTGGGTTCGTCAACGAATAAAACACTCGGTTCACGGATTAATTCCAACGCTATGTTCAGTCGTTTACGTTGTCCTCCTGAAATCGTTTTTTCGAGAGGATTACCTACTTTAAGGTCTTTGCTCTCATAAAGACCTATGGCGTGTAATAACGACAAAACTCTTCGTGCAATTTGCTTGTCTGACAAGTCTTTAAAACACAATTTGGCGTTGTAGTATAGGTTTTGATAAACAGTCAATTCTTCAATTAACAAATCGTCTTGGGAAACGAATCCTATTACACCTTCTATTTGATCTTTTTCTCGATGGATGTCAATGCCGTTGATGACTACTGACCCCGAGGTGGGAGCATAGTTACCATTGAGTACATTTAGAAGAGTTGACTTACCAGTACCAGAACCTCCCATCATACCGATCATTTTTCCGCTATTCTCGGCGAAGTCTATAGGGTGAAGACCAACGGCATTGTTTGGAAAACGATACTCCACTTGATTCGCGTTAAAAACAATTTTTTCAAGCGCGTTATCACTTAAAAAACGACTAATAATATCGCTATAATAAATGGTTTGAATCTTGGGTGTTCGTATGCTGGATCCTTGATTTAGAATGTGTTGTCGGTCATTAGGAATGACTTGTCCATTCAAGGTGATTTGCTCTTCTCCCAAGTAACGGAAAAAGAATATGTTTACACTTTCTACGCAAATGAACCCCATTATTTCATCCATGCCATCCACCACCATAGTTTTGGCAGAAGTCCATCGTTCTGTTGGCGCTCCAACGATATAAAGTGTGTTGGGAGTATCAAGTAATTTATTGGGATCTGCTTCTACAAAGGTAAATATGGTTTGGTATTCTGTTTTATCAACATTAAAGGCGTCCGCAACTGTGGTTACAAACTCTAATTCTTGTTCATAGACATTCTCATTGGCATGCACGAATTCAATAAGTCGAACAAGTACAATGATTTTTTGACGTTGCGTGAGTTCTTCATTTATTTCGGCACAAATTCGCAGAATCTTTACCGAATTTACTGAAGTTCTTTTCTTCTTACCGTCCTTTTTTTTCTGAATCCCATGGTGAGTATTCAAGAAATCATCGAATTGCTTGAGGTATTGATTCACCAATTCGGGAGAGAGCTCCTGGCGCAGAAATAGTTTTACGATTTTTCGACCTTTACTACTCGTAATTTCTTCGGATAAACTTCCCTCTTCAATATCATCCACCTTCGCAATAATTGCAAAGAGCTGCATAAGGGCTCGAAGTATCCTTTCACTCATTAGTTTAGTGTAAGTATGTTAGTAAAGATTAGATGAGGTGCATTTATTTTAAAAATCCAATCATTAACACGGCGCATCCTGTTACCTTTTTGTCTCTATCCAACTCTGTTTGAATACGCACTGGAACGGTGTTTTCAATTTTAAAATCCCAATACGGAGAGTTTTTGTGATTTCTGTTGGTGAACAATAGGTTATCCTCTGCATCAAAAATAGAGAAGATGACGCAGTCGTCTTTAACTCCTGCAGAAGCAGCTAAGCGATAATAAGAACCACCAAAGAGGGTCGTGTTGAATTCCGCTTTTTCATTGTCTAGAAATGCGACATAAACTTGTCCGTCGGAAACAAAAGGCTTTCCTTTAGCGTCATTAGTGATATATGTTTCTACAACACGGGCAATGGAGTCACAGTCTTGAGCAGTTACTTGAAAAGCTCCAAAGAACACTGATAAAATGGATGCGATGAATATTTTTTTCATGGTATTATGGTCTTTAATTCTTCTAGTTACTATTTATCCTTCAACGGACTGTCCAACAATTGCAGCTCTGATTTCGGCCACTTTAGCGCGTATACTTTCTTCTAACTCTGCAGACATAATCATTGTAGACTTATTCTTAATGGTTGTTAGTTTTTTCGATTCATCTGTTACCGGCTCAACGAATTCATTTGAAATTTCAACTGTTTGGAATAGTTCATTCAATCCTCCCAATTGCGCAAGAATTTCATCATTTACGCCGTCCACATTGTATTCTTTAAGAATCTCAAGAATTGTTTCAAGGGATTGCTTTTGTTCACCTATGCGGTGGAAAATACGTTTGTCTTTACTTTTCGCGTAAAGATTTGTTGCGAAATGCATAGATTCTAGCCAGCCGCCCGTAAGAATAAGGGCGCTGAAGTTTTTACGGTCACTCTCTTTTAAAAATAAGTCTCCTTTACGAAAGGCTTCTGTTAAGATGACCAACATGGAGTCTTGATTATTGCTGTTTTCCTCAAAACGCTCTAAAAAATTCGCATCAAATGCACCAGCTATTCCCAGGTCATTTGAAAGTGATTCTACCACATTTATATAAGATAATGCTTTTGCATTTTGATCATAAAGCGTTGCATATCCAAGATCTGCTCCATAAATACCTAAGTTCAACGATTTAGAGGTATTGGATGCATAATTACTAATGTTTGTTTCAGAATTCAGTAGCGACTCGTCGTATGCTAAATTGGAGGACCGAATCAATAATGCCGTTTGAACAGGAGAGGGAACAGAAAAGAGCTTACCATCAAAATTGGTGTTGAACGAACGGTTAGGATCTAATAGTTCTGGGTCAATTACTTTCTGTCGATTATCAACAGTTCCATCTTCCGTTTCTCCTGAGCAAGCGCTCATAAGAAGAATCGAAGCAACTGCTCCTAGAATTAAATATTTGTTCAGTGAATCCATTGTATTATAGTTAATTAAAAATATTAGGCTAAAGTAAGAAAAAAAATACAAGCACTCCAAAATGGAAAGGCGTTATATTTGAAAATCAAGCATCTTTTTTGAGTTGCGCAAAATCTTTTGCGAAGTAGGTGAGTATTCCATCTGCACCGGCACGTTTAATGCTGAGTAGCGACTCTAGCATAACGCTATCATAGTCTAGCCAACCTTTTTGCGCTGCAGCATGAACCATGGCGTACTCACCCGAAACGTTATATGCCGTTATCGGTAGGTCAAAGTTTTCTTTGAGCAAATGAATGACATCCAAATAGGCGAGTGCTGGTTTCACCATTATCATATCTGCGCCTTCATCCGCATCAATCGACGCTTCAATCAGCGCTTCTCTTTTGTTCGCAGGATTCATTTGATATGTTTTTTTATCACCGTGCTTCGGAGCTGAATCCAAGGCATCTCTAAACGGACCATAAAACGCACTGGCATATTTTGCCGAATAGGACATGATGCTTGTTTGAGTATAACCTTCTAAATCGAGTAATTCACGAATGTATGCCACGCGTCCATCCATCATGTCCGAAGGTCCAATAATATCTATTCCTGCCTGCGCCTGTGCTAAGCTCATTTTTCCCAAAATAGGTAATGTTTCATCATTCAAAATTTCTCCATCTCTAACTAACCCATCGTGTCCATCAGAGCTATATGGGTCCATAGCAACATCGCTCATGAGCTCAATGTGAGGGAAATGCTCCTTGAGTTGACGAATTGCTTCTAGGTAGAAATTATCGCTTGCATAACTGTAAGAGGCGACTTCGTCTTTTTTAGATTCGGCGACAACCGGGAAAAGAACGAATGTATGAATTCCAAGAGATACGCACGTTTCAACCTCTTTTAGTAGCAGGTCTAACGACCATCTGTACATATTAGGGAGTGAACTAATTTCAATTTTTTTATTGCTTCCTTCAACTAGGAATAAGGGGTAGATCAAATGCTCTACGCCTAAATGTGTTTCTGCTACCATGTTTCGAATGGCAGCACTTTTGCGATTTCTACGTGGTCTATACATGGAATAGTTTTTTCTAAATTAACTGATTTCTGATAAATTATTTGCTAATCGTCGGGATTATCGCACAAATACCCATTCGTTGGGAGAGGAAAGATGTTCATTGAACGAATAACCATCCACGTTATATCCTTTCAAATCTTCAATATTCTGATATCCTTGTTGTATAATATCACGGGCCATTGCTCCTCGTGCATGTTTTGCGTACATCATGACTACTTTAAACTGGTCTCCTTTTAATTCTTTAAAAACAGGCGTGATGACCCTACGGTTCAGTGCTTTTTGATCGATTGCTTTGAAGTATTCCGTTGAAGCGAGGTTTATAATCACCTCGTCAACAGCAGTTTCTTTGTTTAGATAGTCGGCGAGTTGACTTCCCCAATAGTGATATAAATTCTTCGTTTTGGTGGTGATACCCCATTTTGTCCCCATTTCTAAACGGTAGGGATACATCAAGTCCAAGGGGCGAAGAATACCATATAAACCAGATAGAATGAAAAGTTGCTGTTGAGCGCGTTTGAAATCACCTGTTGTAAATGTATCAATGTCTAATCCTTTGTATACTTCACCCGTAAAAACTGTTACTGCTGGTTTGGCGGTAGAACTTACAGTTTTAGGTGACTTCCATTCCTGGTAACGCGCATAGTTGAGATCTGCCAGAGTAGGAGATAAGTGCATGAGTGCTCCAATTTTCTTTGGAGACATACTTTTCAGTTTATGGGCAAGGTATTCTGCCTTTTCTAGAAATGGTGCAATCGTCACATTAGGCGTCGCAAAGGAGCGATTATAATCTAACGACTTTGCAGGGGATAAGAGTATTTTCATGCTTTTTTCGTGTACAACAAAATTAGTGAAAATTGGTTGATTTTGGTGTCTTGCCATAAAAGGATGTCGAACTTATTTTTAAGCTTACTTCAATCATCAGGGTGACAATTGAATAAATTTATGAAGTCGGCACGAACTTTTTTTATCTAATATTGTCTTATGTGCATGTTGTATGATACTTCCATCAAAGATAAAGAAACAAAACAGGTCATTGATAGCTGTTTGGGGAGACCATATCGTTTTTTGGATCTTTTCAAGCAAGGTGTTATTGGATCTTCCCGCATTGAAATTACTTCCTACAGCAAGCTATTTGTAAAGGTGATGTCACAGCGAAAGCAAGCTGTTTTTGCAAATATTTCATTACGTCCCAAAGGTATTGTTGTGATAATGAACATTCGGTTATCGAATTATTCTTGGGTTATACCGTATCATTATTTATCCATTTTTAAAACAGATGTTCTTGTTATTCATGGACAAGGGGAATACCTCAAGCTCAAAATTGAAGGGAATCAGAACAAAAGATTAATTGAAAAGATTTTGGAGTACAAACAAGAAGTATTGGAGAACCATGAAACCCCTTCAATGGGTTGATTTATTTCAAGTCAAGTGCTGCCTGAAACCCTAGGTAATGGTTTGTGTGAATTGAATTTGTTCCCCATTCAAAGTAATCGACCTGATTGTAAAAACTTCGATATTCAAGTCGTAATATCACCGGAAAGTCTAAAGAATAGTCTACGTTCAATGACCATCCCAGGTTATTGAATGGTGTTTCATCTGTTGGGATGATGATACCATACTTGTCATAAAAATATTCGACGCGAAGGGCAGCCGCGACGTGAGTAGACAGTTCTTTACGGCCTATGACGATTGCTGAAAGCCATTGTCCATAATACTTAGATTTAAGATTTAACTGTTCTATTCCAACGTCGAAGCCCGCGATTAGCCCTGATGTTTTCCCTTCTAATTTTGCATAGAAGTGGTGGAAATAGCGCATGCGTCGAAGTTTCTCTGGATATTCGTTACCAATGTATGAGCTACTATTGAATGTTAAGAAACTTTGGGGACTCCATGTAATTTGATGACCGATGGCGGGTAAAACGTTGGCACCTTGTCGTGTGATTCTTTGCCAACCGTTTAATACTAACCCAGCAAGATAGAAGGTAGAATCCGATGAGGTATAATTCAACTGAAAGCCAGCACTATAGTATGGCGTGTTCTCGGCCAGAAGACTTCGAGAGGCGACCCAGCAAGTTCCTCCTTTGGCACTTTCGAACCCAATGTGAGATTCCATGATGCCCATATCGAACCATGTTCGCCCGGAAGATCCGAGTTGAAATCCGATTTTGGTTTGGTAGATGTGCTGAAGAATTCCTGGTTCTATGGCGTAATTACGGTCAGTAAATGTTCCAAAGTGCACACCGAAAGCACCACGTACTTTTTTTTGTTGGTAGTGCAGCTGGACGAGCGAAAAGTTTATACTAGGGGCATTATTACGGTGAAAACTATATAAAAAGCTTGGCCGATTAGCACTTGCGGGATTGCCGAAGTCAATACCGTAGTATCCTTCGAGATAGACTTCAGATGAAATTGGTGACCCAGGAGAAATAGGTTGTGCATTTCCCTCGAAATTCATAAGAAAGAACATCGGCCCAAATAGATGTAAGTATTTACTCGCAGCCCAACGAATCATTCCAATAAAAATCTTTGAAAGTTATGCGCGATTCATACCAAATGGTTTTGGCATTTACTCGGTTGGAATCGCTGTCTTGATAAATAATGTAATGTTCTGCTTTGGGAAGCATCAAATTTGATTTTGAAAAATCGATTTTACCGCTCTCTTTGAGCTTTCTTCCGATTTCAATCCCGTCCGTTGTAGATAGGTGTGAAGCTTTGCACATCACAAAAGGTGTTTTGTCGATAAACACTAATCCTGAGTCTCTTGGGATACGAATAAAATCCCCGAATCCTTCTGGGGAAGTTGTGCGAACTGGACTTTCATCATCTTCAATGTAGTTCACCAAAGAGATGTAGCTGTCTTCATAAATTGAAAACGCAAGGTGGTGCTCTTTCTCATTAACCGTTCTGGAGAGGACAAATACCTTAGGATAAATATTATTATCTTTTAAACTCCTGTCGAACTCAACATCTCCTAAATTTAAAAATTGAGCAATTTCCTCATTGGTTAACCCTTTTTCTTGAAAGAATGCTTTGTCCTTCTCTTGTATTACTAGTACTTTGTCGAGTAGGGTATTTTTAACACGGTTACCTGGAAGCCATGAACAACCTCTGTTTTGAAAAAAGAATACAACAAATACAAGCCCTAAACCAAAACCGAAGAGATAGAATTTTAATCGTTTCCAAAAACTGGTCATACATATATCTTTAAAGCAAAAGTACAAGTTTTCTTTATACCCTGAATGCGGAGGACAATGAAATACTGTTTGTATTCAAGACTCGAGCAAAAAAAAGTGAATGAAACGGATTCATTCACTTTTCCAAGAATGGTGATTTTGAATTAGATGTTTTCGATTACCATAGCAGAAGCTCCACCACCTCCGTTACAGATTCCAGCAGCACCGTATTTACCTTCGTTTTGCTTGAGTACATTAATTAATGTTACGATGATACGTGATCCAGAACTTCCAAGAGGGTGGCCAAGGGCAACTGCGCCACCGTTGACATCCACTTTATTGGCATCAATACCTAATAATTTTATGTTAGCGAGCCCAACTACAGAAAACGCTTCGTTCAATTCCCAAAAATCGATATCATCATTAGATAATCCAGCTTTAGCAAGTGCAATTGGTAAAGCTTTTGAAGGTGCCGTTGTGAACCATTCAGGCGCTTGAGCTGCATCAGCATACGATACGACCTTAGCGATTGGCTTTAATCCATATTTTTCAGCGGCTTCTTTTGAAGCCAAAATTAGAGCAGAAGCTCCATCATTCAGGGTGGAAGCATTCGCCGCAGTTACAGTTCCATCTTTAGAAAAAGCAGGTCGTAAGTCAGCGATTTTATCCATGCGAACATTCTTATATTCTTCGTCTTCACTCACAATGATGGGGTCTCCTTTGCGTTGAGGAACACTCACCGGAACCACTTCATTATTGAATTTTCCAGCTTTCCAAGCAGCGGCCGATTTTTCGTAAGAAGCAATCGCAAATGCATCTTGCTCTTCTCGAGAGAAGTTATGTTCAGAGGCGCACTTGTCAGCACAGTTCCCCATATGCACATTGTTGTATACATCGGTTAAACCATCTTTCACCATTCCATCAGTTAATTTCATATCACCTAGTTTAGCACCAAGACGACCGTTCATGTAATGTGGAACCATACTCATGTTCTCCATTCCTCCAGCTATAACTACATGGTTATCACCTGCAAGAATGGTTTGTGCCGCCAATGCAATCGACTTCATTCCTGATGCACATACCTTGTTGACAGTAGTGCACGGAACATTTTCAGAGAGACCTGCTCCCATAGCCGCTTGTCGCGCTGGAGCTTGACCTACGTTTGCTTGCAAAACGTTCCCCATAAATACTTCGTCTACGATAGTTGGGTCAACATTACCTTTTTCAAGTGCTCCTTTGATGGCTACAGTTCCTAATTGAGTAGCTGGAACAGTGGATAATGCACCTAGAAAACTTCCCATTGGTGTGCGCACTGCACTTACGATATATACTTCTTTCATTGCTTCTTTATTTCTGTTTTTGACGCCCCGAAAATAGCAATTAAATTAGAATTATTAAGTTAGAAACGGAGTAATTCGGCAAGAAATCCAGATATTTGCCCACACATAAAAAGAACTATGAGTAAGCGAGAAGCAATAGTAGTAGTGTTCATCGCATTGATTTTTCAAGTTGTGAGTCAGGATTCTACGGCAGTTCAGCCTAATCCGAATTGGAAGTTAAAAAGTATTTTTGGGTTGAACATTACGCAGGCTACCTTTACAAATTGGGCTGCGGGAGGACGGAATAATTTATCCGGTCTTGGTTTTGTAAATGCCCAAGCAGAATACTCAAAGGATAAATTGAAATGGTTGAATACCATGTCCCTCGGTTTGGGAGGTATACAATATTTTGATGAAGGAATTCAAAAGACGGAGGATGTGATTGATTTACAGTCAACGTTCTCATATGGTATTAAGGATCCATGGTTCTTTTCTATTCTCGGCGGTTTTAGAACTCAATTCATTGATGGGTTTGCTAATATTACGGATACAATTCGTTCATCTACGTTTATGGCTCCTGGGTATATAAATATTTCTATTGGAATGGAATATGTTCCTAATAGAAAATTACGTATAATGGCCTCTCCTCTTTCGGGGAAATTCACCTTTGTTCAAGACCAAAGGTTGGCCAATTTAGGTGCATTCGGAGTAACACCGGCAGTGTTGGATGGAACAGGACAAATTAGTGCACTAGGTGAAACGTTTCGCCCAGAGATAGGTTCCTACTTGCGCATCATTTATAGTAAGGAATTGATGGAGAATATTGATTTAAGGAGCAGAGTCGAATTCTTCTCAAATTATATGGAGAACCCTGAAAATATAGATGTTAATGCGGAAGTAATTTTGAATTTCAAAGTAAATAAGTGGTTTTCGGCAAGCTTGAATATGAATTTAATTTATGACGATGATATTCAAATTACAGATCGATTTGGGAACGTAGGACCACGTACTCAGTTTAAGCAGGTAATAGGTTTAGGAGTTACCTATTCGATGTTGAATTATCAAGAAAAAAAGACGTAAACGAATTCCTTCTATTAGGAGCAGAAGCCAAGGTTATTGTTTGGGCTTTTTGTTTTCCTTCTTTCGCTTTTTAACACGGTTTTTGTATTCTTTTTTTCGGGCTTTGAATGTTTCTTTGTCGAGCTTTTCGAATGAGTTTTCGAAATCAATTTTTCCTGACTCAATATCGCGAATTACACATTCGAGAATGAAATCTTCGCCTTCTGGGTCATAAGTGGCATTTAATTCTTGGTCAAATAAGCTCGCCATTGCAGTATAAAAACTGGATTGAGTCCCATTTCGATAAGTCGTAATGATCTCCTCTACGGTCATTCCTGTTTCTCGATAGATAAGTTTTGACAATACCACGCCTTCGCTCACGTACATATCTTTCAGTAAGAATTTAAAGTCTTCTTTGAGTTCTTTGTGGGTGTCCCGCGTGACTTTTTTTTGAAGTCGTTTTTTGTCTTGTTTTTCTATTTCTTGATTCAGGGAATCAATAATCGCTGCTGCATGAAGTGCAAGAGGATATACTTTACGCACCCTTCTTAATGCTGTTTTATAGGCTGACTTGTAATTTCGGGGAAGTTCGATTTCTTCATACTCCTGAATCCGAACGATGCTTGTATCCAAAAGCAAAGTGGTGTCTGCTTGGCATAAGACTCCAAGCGTTGTGAATAACATCGTGAAAAAAAAGCTAATTTTCATATATCGGTTTAGCCAAAATAATCTACTTTCACAACGTACAAATTTTTTGCCATGAAAACTAATTTCCACCTTTTCTTATCTATTACTGCATTAATATTAGTGAGTTGTAACGGTAATCAAAATCAACCAATAGAGGAGGTTGTTGTTACTGATTCGCTATTAATAGTCGAAAAAACGGATAGCCTTGTGCAGGAGGAAGTTATCATTAAGGAAGTTTCCAAAGACCCTGAGATCCAAGAGGTACAAGAGGAGATTGTCAAAAAGTATGGTGAGCAATGGGATTTCTGTACATGTATTGTGAAAAGTGATTCAGTGAATACCGCTTTAATGGAAGCGCCAGACGATATGTTCGACCTCGTGATGGAACGTTCTGAGTACATTGACTCTAAATGTAAAGGATTGCTTATTCAACCGAATGCTACGCCAGAAGAGCGCACTACACACGAAAAAAGAGTGAAGAAGTGCCTGAGAGACAATAAATAGCCTTTAATAGTCCCATTTACTCCGGAAGGAGTTATAAAGTTAGCACCGATTTTGAAGTTAATCGAAGCTTGAGTCAGTCTATTTACTTGATACAGCGGGATTAAATAATTCAAATATTCATATCGGTAACTTTGCCGAAGCGATCTCTTGATTTCTATAAAATTGAGTTATCTTTGACTGTAATAAAATAGGGAAGCATGAATACCGTAGTATTAAACGACCGTCAAATTAACCAAAAATTACAACGTATTGCCTATGAAATCTTGGAAAATAATTCCGAAGACGAGGTGTTGTATTTGATCGGAATCAAAGGAAATGGTTTTTTAATTGCTGAAAAGTTGCGCGAGATTTTGGAGCCGATTGCGGACCAGGAGGTCAAAGTGGCAGAGGTAAACGTAAACAAGCAAGAGCCCTTAAGTGAACCAATTCGCCTTTCCGTTGGGAACGATGCTCTAGTTGGAACTTTGATTTTAATTGACGATGTAATCAATTCAGGTAAAACGATGCAATACGCATTGATGAAGTTGCTAGAGCAACCCGTTCGAAAAGTGAAAACGGTATCGTTAGTTGATAGAAAGCACCGACGTTATCCTATCCGATGTGATTATGTGGGACTCACACTTTCCACAACCTTACAAGATCGGGTAGAAGTGGTGTTGGAGAAAGGAAATTCAAAAGCCTACTTGGTGTAACACTTCAATTCTGTTAGAGCCTAGTCTAATCGAAAAGTTTCACGCCTAGCACAACATTTGTCTGCAGAAAACAGAAATCTTGTTTAGCACGATCGGCTTTATTGTGAGTAGTTCTTATGTTTGGCAGGTTGATATATCCCGCTTTCGCCTCTAACTGAATGAACAATCGATTCAAAAGTTCAAAATGAAGTCCGCCCATAGCTGCAACCCCAAATCCTGCAATGTTCCATTCATCAAATCGGTCGAAATGCATTAACGTTACGTTACTCCTTGGGATAATTAACCCAGTACCAATTCCAGTAACAAGGTTGATCGAAGTTCGGGAGCTCTTTAATAGCTGGTCTAATCTTCTCAGTTCAAAATTAACGTAATTCAGCCCATCGGTATGCTCAAACTGCAAGAAAGCGGGTGTAATAGGTAATGGTGCCTGCTCATAAGCACCGTCAAAATCGGGTTCCCCTGTATTAATAAAACCGTCAATCGTTGATTCTTGGTAAGCCACCATTACATATTTCATGTGGTCAATTCCAAAAGAAAGATTGTAAGTATTGTTGAAAAAATATCCCATCCGAAAATTATATTGAGGAATCGTAAATCGAACAGGAGACAGGTAGGTTTTAACATCCAACGGAGAGGGTCGATTTTTCGCTTCAACATCGGCCAAAGAGAAATGGTAATTATCTCCCGAAAATGTGATCGTCGAGGCGGTATAGGCACTTATATTCCATCCCCAGTAAAGGTAGAAATCACCTGTTCGTTCCACTTCATTATCCCCTCCAACCTGAGTGATATCTCTGGGTACTGAACTCGTCGGATTAGCGAATTTCGAAGTTTGGCTTGAAACAGCAACGGATAAAGCAAAGAAGAAAATTGTGAATACAATCCGCATAAGATTAAATAGGTGCAAATTTAGTTGAAAATAAGAGAAACACACAATTCGATTCAAGAAACAGAGCTACGAATTGATATTTAACACGTTTTCGGGTTGAGTATTCTCACTCTAAGTGTTCAAATCTCATTGTGTTTTAATTGAAAATCAATCAAATAAACGGTAAACATCAAAAAAAATGAAATATGGGGATTATAGACCGAATTATACGAATACCAATTGCAGTGGTTCAGGTTTTTGATATGTGAAGAGGCAATGTACTCGAGGTATTGTGTGAATGATACTTTCATGAGTTTTCGTACTCACGAGTTTAGTGGGTTTATGTCCAATGTAAACTTTGTTGGGATTAAAAACTGTAAGACAAATAGCGCATACACAAATAGCTATTGTAATTCCTTAGTGCATAATCTTTGATGAAGTTGATTATTTTAACGATGGGGTTTGAAAATTGTAAATTCTTTTTGTTCTTGCCAACGAAAAACCTTAATTTTGTATTTTATAATTTTTAGCGTTGAGGAGATGGAAACAGAAACATTTGTAGAGGAGAAAGTAGTTGAAAAACTGGTAGATGAACGAAATCTAATTGTATTTAATGACGACATAAACACGTTTGATCATGTAATTGAGTCGTTGATAAAGGTATGTAAGCACGATCCAATTCAAGCGGAGCAATGTACACATATCATTCATTACAAAGGGAAGTGCGAAGTCAAATCAGGCCATTACGAGGCGCTTCAAGTGATGTGCACAGGACTTTTGGATAGAGGTATTTCGGCGGAAATACATTAATTCACTGTTTTGTTGTCGATTCCTGAAAGGGTTAAGTTCAACAATTCAATTTTATTTTAAAAAGACTTGCAAAAAGAGAAAAAAGCCTTATTTTTGCAACCGCAATATGAAAACATTAAGTTGTTCAGTATGGCAATATGGCTTCGTAGCTCAACTGAATAGAGCACTACATTACGGCTGTAGAGGTTTCAGGTTCGAATCCTGACGAGGTCACCAAAAGCATCCCAGACGGGGTGCTTTTTTTGTTTCTCGTCCTTCAAACCTGTTTGACCTGAAGTAAATCGAGGATTTACGAAAGCACTGACCGCAGGGAAGCTAATCCTGACGAGGTCAC